>JBKPFQ010000148.1:0-33403 GCA_046728915.1 Actinomycetota bacterium
AGCTGGTCCACCCATTCACCCTCGACTGCTGCCTCGCCCTCCAGTTCCAGGCCCAGTTCGACGAAGAACGCGATAGCAGCCGCGAGATCCTCGACCACAACGCCGGCGTGATCCATCCGGTAGATCGTCATGCCACGCAGCCTCCGACGAGCGCGGCACAGAGCACCAGCAGGACTGTGACCAGGCGTATGACCCCCACGGGGGCGAGCCTAACGCCCTTTTTTAGGGCTCGCCACCCGGCTCACTCTGCGTCTGCGCCGCGCAAAAACGCCGCGACCGATTCGCAAGAGCGAGATACTGCGCGGGCGATGTCGCAGGAGAACGTGGAGATCGTTGCGAGGCTCGTGGACGCCTGGAATCAAGCGAACGTCGAGGCGATGCTTGCCCTCTTTGACCCCGAGTGCGAGGTCATCTTCCCGCCCGAGGTACCGGAGCCGGGGCCTTTCCACGGCCAGACCGAGCTTCGAGAATGGGCTGAGGGGTTCCTCGCGGCGTGGGAGTCTCATCACGCGGAGGTCGTGGAGTTGATCGAGGCAGATCACAGCATCGTGGCGATCCTCCACCTGATCGGGCGAGGCTCGGGCAGCGGGATCGAGATGGACGAGACCGATGCCCACGTGTTTACGTTCAGCGACGGGAAGGTCACACGTTGGAGGAACTTCAGCGACCGCTCCGAGGCCCTCGAAGCCGCAGGGCTGCGGGAGTAGGCGATGTCCGGCGCATCCCCTCAGATGCCGGGGAACGTCGCCGAGTGGTGGCAGTCCCGGCACAACGGGATCGTGTTCTGGATTCTGTTGTCGGTCGGGTCGCCGTTGACGTGGTGCACTTCGAGGGGCACGTCTGAGCGACCACAGTCCCGACAGCGACGACCGTGGACGGCGAACACGCGTGTCGGTGTTCGAGCTGGCCCGCGTGATGGGGACGTCGGTGCGGATGATCGAGCGACATTACGGCACCCTCCTCGACGGAGCGGCGAGCGATATCGCGTCCCGGCTCGATGTGTTCGAGGCGGCGCAGGATGACGAGGCCGATGCCGAGAACGGCTAGATCGCGTGGCCCAATAGTGGCCCGAACGTCCCGATCGCGGCTCCCCGGCGGCAAGCGGTCTGACGCCTCCGGAGGTCCCGAAACCCGTGTCTACAAGCGGGGTTCGTCGCCCCTAGTCGTCACCCGTTGTTTCCGCTGACGTAGCCTGTCACGCCGGAGGCCGCGGGTTCGAGTCCCGTCGCTCCCGTAAATCGGCACCCCGCGCTGCTCTTGAGGCTCAGCCGGCGAGCAGCGCCCGGAACGCAGGCTCCTCGCGAAGGGGGTCGAGGTCCGAATCCCCCGCCAAATACGAGCGCACGCTCTCGGACCTCTCAAGCGCGAGCCGCAGGTGCCTGATCGCGTCGGCCTTCCGGCCCGCGAGGCTCTCGCAGCAGGCGAGGTTGTAGAGCAGGGCGGGGTACTCCGGGTGCGCCTCGGCCACGCCCCGAGCCTGGTCGGCCGCTTCAGCGTAGCGTCCCTCCCGGTAGAGCGGGCCGAAAGGCGCCCAGAGCTCCCAACCCATCGGCTCGTACACCCGCCCCGGCGTGGCCCCCACGGCGAGGATCGTCGTCTCCGGCTCCTCGGCGAACGCCGTCCGCTTCACACTCGGACGGGCAAAGACGAAGGCGCCCGCGGGGGCATCCACGCGCTCGCCGTCGAGCTCGAACCTGGCTCGGCCGCTCTGGACGAAGTAGAGCTCCTCGTCCTCCCCCTCCTCGTCGTGCTCATTGATGATCCGATCTCCAGCCTCGCGACCCGTCCACGCGTTGATCCCGAACGAGGTGATGCCGAAGTGGTGACGCACCGGACGCCACGGGCAACGGCCGTCGCTTATCTCGCCGATCTCCTCGAGGTGCGCGACTGCGAACTCGCTCATGGACTCTCCTCCAAATCGTTGTCGTCGGGGGCCGGACAGCCGCCCGAGCCTAGCCAGTTCTTACGGGTTCAAGGGAGGCCAGCCGATCAGCGCGGACGACGCCGGTCCCTCGGGTTTAGACGCACGCGGTAGACATGATGCGCGTATTCCGTGGCGAAGCGGTCGGTAAAGGTGCGCGAGCGCCGGCGCACCGGAATCGTTCGATGCTCGCCTACGACCCGGACTCGCCTGCCGTGGACCCCCCTTGGCAGCTTGAACACCTTCTTGCCCGGGGTCTGGTTGTAGCCCTGCGCCTTGCAGGCCATCGTCCCATCGATCTCCTCGCAGACGTCCGGGTCGGGATCGAAGGGCGCGGTGCCGGTGATCTCCAAGCCGACGTCGGCAAAGATGTAGGCGGAGCCTGTGTAGGTCTTCAGCATCGCGTTCGTCCCGTTGCTCGGGCCGTCGAGCCGAGTGCCGTCGCGGGCAACGTCGGGGAACACGTAGCGGTGGAACGACGTGCCGTTGATGCGCTGCGTCCGGTTGTAGTAGGACCGCTTGTTGAGCACGGGAGCGAGGGCTTTGATCCGATGGTCGACCTTCTTGACGGCCTCGTGGACCACCGGGCAGTTCGCGATCGAGCCGCAGGTCGGGCCGTTGCTGTGGTCGAAATAGACGATGTGGCGCGCCTCGTGGATAATCGCCGACCACACGGCCCCCCTGAGCTGCCTTGGCGTGATCATGCACCGCGCCGTCCAGCAGTCGGAGCTATCGCCGATCAGCGGCTTGCCCGTCTCGACCGCCACGCCGATCGGCGTACGCCGGTTCGGGTCGGCAAACCGTTGGAACTGGTCCGCGATGAAGCCGTAGGTACCGGCCCGGTTTGCTGCCTGGGCGGGCCAATCTTTCGAGCCACTGTTGAATCCGCCCCCGGTGAATACGTCGGCCGCGCCCCGACTCGTGTACGCGTACTTGTCGGCAGCAGAGAAGTCGACCAGTCGGTAGTGCGCGTCCATCGTGTTCGGTGACCAAAAGGTCCGCGCGACGCCGTTGCCGAAGTTTGCGGCGACGAAGCGCCCATCGCGCTTCGTGCGAAGCTGGTGGACCAGGTGCCTTTCGTAGGCGAGCTCCAGGCATTCGTCTTGGTCCTGATACCGCGTGAGATCGAGCGGTGAGCACGATGCGGCGTTCCGCCTGGCGACGGCCACGCACTCGGCTCGATTCACGTACAGGCGGAAGAAATCCTGATTGGCGGGATTCGTCGGTTCCGCGTATCTCGCCTCGCACTCGGCCTTAGTGGCGTCGTGGATCGTGCAGCCGCTGTAGCCCATCTCGCACTCGTCCGTGGCGAACCAGCCGACGACGCTCGGGTCGGATCCCACCTCGGCGGAAGTCCAGTCCTCTGCCCGGTTCTCGGGTTCGAGCTGCGGAATCGCGAAGAGCCCCCGGCTGGTGGTGTTGGAGATCGGAAATTCGGCCGGATCGTGCTCCACCCCCAGCAGAGTGTTGACGCCGGCGTCCTTGTACTGCGCGACCATCGCGGGGCGGGCGCTGCCCAGGAAGACGCTGATCGGAAAGAACCCTGGCCGATCCCAGCCCGACGCCCGCGCGTTCGGGAATCGTGCGTAGTAGCTGGAACCGCCCTCCCAGGGGATCCTCGGGAGGTCGAGGGAGCGGTGCCGCGTTGCGGCGTCGGCCTCGGTGCCAGGCCCCGGCCAGAGCATGCTGAGGGCGGCGACGAGCACGCATCCGCCCGCACGCCGGATTCGTCGCCCGTGGATCAGCCACAGGTCCAACAACCCACGCTTGGCTGTGCCTAGAGCGTGCCCCCAGCGGCGGGCGGCGCCGTCGGGTCGGCCCGGTCCTCGCCGAGGCCCTCGCGGGCCAGGTACTCCTCCACCAGAGGGGGGTTGTCGGCCGAGCGCTCGACGACGGTGAGCAGATCGGTCATGGTCGCGACCTCCTCGACCTGCTCCTTCACGAACCATTGCATGAACTGCTCGGCCTGGAAGTCGTCGTCGTTGCGCGCGAGCTTGAACAGGGCATTGATCTCGTCGGTGACTCGCTCTTCCTGATCCAGCGCCACCCGCACTGGCGCGACCACGTCCTCGAAGCGCGTCAGCTTCGACTCGATGTCCGGAATCCGGACCTCCTCGTTTGCGTCGAGCAGGTACTGGACCATCATCATCGCGTGGTTGCGCTCCTCGACCGCCTGCCGGTAGAAGAAGGCTGCGAGCCGGGGAAGCGTCTCCGAGTCGTAGTAGACGGCGGCGCCGATGTACTGCTGATGGGCGCCGAACTCGTTGGCGATCTGCTCGTTCAGGGCTTCGGCGAAGGACTTCTCTGCCATCGGGCCTCCTGTCGGGTTCTGGGTCGCTGCGACGGTATCGGAACAGCCACTACCCGGATCGGCGGAAGCCCGGCTCAGCCGGCGCAGGGTCCAGCGGACTCGTCGGGAGCCCATCGGGGACGCTCAGGTCGTTGTACCCGGAGGGCGCGACGTCGTTCGGGGTGTCGGGATGGAAGATCGAGGCGAGGTATTGGATCTGGTGGCGGCCCACCCCCAGCTCGCCCTGGCCGCCGCCGTACACCGCGATCCCCTCGCGCTCGCAGTACTCGTACACGGACAGCAGTTCCTTCAGCGAGCCGAAGCGCGACGGCTTGGAGTTGATCGCTGGGGGCTTGTGTTCGAGCCCTTGGACGTCTCCCAGCGAGTGGAGCGGCGCGTCCCACGTCACGCGGTCCATGTGTGGTTCGAGCACCGGGCGGGTCTCCTCGTTGATGTCCGGGTCCTCCAGATAGGCATCGGGAAATGCGGCCGCGACGCTCCGATAGAGCTCGGGGTCGGTCTCCACGTCGACCGGCGTCCCGCGGTAGAGCCCCTTGAGGTCGAGGATGTCCACCTGGGCGAGCTCGCGAAGCTCGGTGATCAACGCCTCGTTCCAGTCGTTCTCCGGGTCGAGCTTGAACCGCAGTGTCGGGTACTTCTCGAGCCGGCGCCGAACGGGCTCGGTGGTCGACCGTCGCGGCTCGGAACCGAAGACGGTCAGGCGGGTTGAGCACACGAAGCGCACGGGCTGGGGCTCGCGATCGACCACTCTCCAAAGCGGCTCGCCCGCCTGGCGCAGCGCGAGGTCGAGCGCGGCGCTCTCGAAGGCCCATCGCCGGTAGTGGCGGGAAGGGTCGCGAACCGGAGGGGCGCCGGGAAACAGGTCGAGCTCGCCGAGCAGCTCGCACAGCTCGCCGAGCGTGCGGGGCCCGCTGAGGTCGTGGACCGGCCCGGCGTCGCGGTGCGCGATGTGATCGAGCACGTCGTAGACCACATCCTCGCCGATCCCCTCCTCGCCGCCGGCCCGCAGGTGGATGATGGTTGAGCCTCTCGTGAACTCCGGTGAGTACTCGCGGTCGTTCGCCTCGAGCTCGTAGCCCTCGACGGAGATGGGAAGCTGGGCGAGGGCGTCGTAGGCGCTCACGCGAAGGAGGCTATTGAGTCGCGATGCGGGGCGGCCGGCCGCTCTAGAGAGGCGGAAGCTCCGCGCGATGAAGAACATTGGGACGAACGAGAGCAGGAACACTCCCGGCGCCTGGACGCCCATGACCAGCACGATGGACCCGATGACCGCCGCCAGCGAGTAGGCCGGCGCGGTCGAATCCAGCCCGATCGCCAGCCCGTCGACGAAGCCGATCGCGCCCTTCTTCAGCCCCTTGTCGCTCGGCGCTGCCGCCACGGGCGCCTGCGCCTCTGCTCCCCGGCGCGGGGCCCGCGGCGGACGCCCGTGCCGCGACGCGCCCGCTCTCGCTCTCCATGCCTAAGTGACGCTTTCGCAGCTCGCTGGACCGACCCTAACCGACGATCCGCCTCCGTCCGAGCGACCCCTGCCGGGGAGAAACCGTCGGACTTGACGACTTATCGCCGGTATGCGGCGAGAAGGCGTCAGTCCCGACCAGATCATCGCCCGGATCGCCGCGCGGCAGCATGGCGTGATCTCCTACGAGCAGCTTCTCGGGGCCGGCCTGTCGCCGAGCGCCATTTTGCGGCGGGTAGCGGCGGGGCGACTGTACCGTGTCCACCGCGGCGTCTACGCGGTGGGGCACCCACGGGTGACTCGCGAAGGGCGCTGGATCGCAGCCGTTTTCGCCTGCGGCGACGGCGCGGCGCTCAGTCATCGGAGTGCGGCCGAGCTGTGGGGCCTGCTGGATGCACTGCATGCCCCCATGCATGTGACGGTCCCAACTCCCGGTGGTCGCTGCAAGCAGCGTGGCATCCGCCTGCACCGCTCCCCCTCGGTGCGTTGGGCGACGACGCGACGAAACGGCATCGCCGTGACCGACCCGGCCCGAACGATCACCGATCTCCGGCGAACAGTCGAACGCTGCGACGTCGAGCGTGCGATCGCTCAGGCCGAGATCCTGCATCTGCCGATCGGCGAGCAGCCCGGTTTCCTCCGTGAACCCACTCGATGGGAGCTCGAGCGAGCGTTCCTGCGGCTCTGCCGTAGACATGGACTTCCGAAACCCGAGGTCAACGTCCGGCTGGGAGGGTTTCGACCGGACTTCCTTTGGCGGAAAGCAGGGTTGATCGTCGAGACCGACGGCTGGCGGACACACGGAACGCGGTCGGCGTTTGAAGCTGATCGCGCGCGTGATGCGCAGCTACACGCGAGGGGCTACGCGGTTTTGCGGTTCACGTATCGCCAAGTGGTTGACGACCCGGCGACGGTTGTTCGCGCGCTTCGGAGTGCCCTGAGGCCGACTCATTGACCCGCGCGACTGACGCCTTACCGCCGCTATCCGGCGATAAGGCGTCGATCCTCCCCGGCCGTGCCGCGCGTCGCGGTTGGCGCCCGGGGTGTGTAATGGCGGCCATGGTGGAGATCGCCAACCGCGGACTCGGGGTGCGGGAGGTCGTCGCCGTTGCCCGCGAGGACGCCGAGGTCCAGCTTGCCCCGGAAGCCATGGAGGCGATGGCGGCGAGCGCCGCGATCGTGGACCGGCTCGCCGATTCCGATGAGCCCGTGTACGGGGTATCGACCGGCTTCGGCTCCCTCGCGACGACCCCGATTCCGTCCGATCGACGGGTCGACCTGCAGCGCTCGCTGATCCGCTCGCACGCGGCCGGGGTGGGCCCGCCGGTCGAGCGGGAGGTGGTCCGGGCGATGATGGTGCTGAGGGCGCGCTCACTGGCGATGGGCTACTCCGGCGCCCGCCCGGAGGTGGCGAGCGCGATCGTCGCTACGTTGAACGCCGGTCTCACGCCGATCGTTCCCGAGCACGGTTCGCTCGGCGCCAGCGGCGACCTGGCCCCGCTTGCGCACTGCGCGCTTGCGCTCATGGGCGAGGGGGAGGTCCTCGGCCCCGACGGGCAACGCCAGGAGGCGGCGAAGGCGTTTGCCGCCGCCGGCATCGAGCCGATCGTGCTCAGGGCGAAGGAGGGACTGGCGCTCATCAATGGGACGGACGGGATCCTCGGCATGCTGGCGCTGGCGATCGAGGACCTCGAGCGGCTGCTGCGCGTCGCGGACCTGACCGCGGCGATGTCCGTCGAGGCCCTGCTGGGCACCGACCGCGCGTTCGCGGCGGACCTGATCGCGCTGCGACCGCACCCCGGGCAGGCGGCGAGCGGCGCGAACATGCACCGGTTGCTCGAGGGCTCGGCAATCGTCGCCTCGCACCGCTACGACGATCCGCGGGTCCAGGACGCTTACTCCCTGCGCTGCGCGCCGCAGGTCAACGGGGCCGCGCGCGATGCGTTGGAGGACGCGCGTCGGCTCGCCTACGCCGAGCTCGCGGCGGCGATCGACAACCCGATGATCCTTCCGGACGGGCGGGTCGAATCGTGCGGCAACTTCCACGGCGCGCCGGTGGGGTTCGCGTGCGATTTCCTCGCGATCGCCGCGGCGGAGGTGGGCGCCATCTCCGAACGACGGACCGACCGCCTGCTGGACGCCACGAGATCGCATGGCCTGCCGCCGTTCCTCGCCGAGAATCCGGGCGTGGGGTCCGGGCTGATGCTCGGGCAGTACACGCAGGCGGCGATGGTCGCCGAGAACCGGCGGCTTGCGGCGCCGGCCAGCGTCGATTCGCTGCCCACCAGCGCGATGCAGGAGGACCACGTGTCGATGGGCTGGGGCGCCGCGCGCAAGCTGCGCGCCTCGGTCGACAATCTCGCGGGCATCCTGGGGATCGAGCTCGTCGCCGCGGCGCGGGGGCTGGAGCTGCGCGCGCCGCTCGAGCCCGCGGAGGCGACCGGTGCCGCGCTCGCACGCGTCCGGGAGGAGGTGCCGGGATTCGGCGAGGACCGATGGCTCTCGCCGGAGCTCGAGGCGGCGAAGCGGCTCGTTCGGTCGGGATCGGTGCTCGACGCCGTCGAGGCGACCGCTGGAGCCCTTCTATGAGCGGGCCCCGGCCGGTTCGGGCGCCGCGGGGCGATGAGCTCTCCTGCCGCGGTTGGCAGCAGGAGGCCGCCCTGCGCATGCTGATGAACAACCTCGACCCCGAGGTGGCCGAGCGACCGGACGATCTCGTCGTCTACGGGGGCACCGGCCGGGCGGCCCGGTCCTGGGATGCCTTCGACGCGATCGTGCGGACCCTTCAAACGCTGGGCGGCGACGAGACGATGCTGGTGCAGTCGGGCAAGCCGGTCGGGGTCTTTCGCACTCACGAGTGGGCCCCGCGCGTCCTGATCGCCAACTCCAATCTCGTTCCGGACTGGGCGAACTGGGAGGAGTTCCGCCGGCTGGAGGACCTGGGCCTGACGATGTACGGCCAGATGACCGCCGGCTCGTGGATCTACATCGGGAGCCAGGGGATCGTGCAGGGAACGTACGAGTGCTTCGCCGAGATCGCGCGCCGCCGCTTCGACGGCTCGCTCGCCGGGACGATCACGGTGACGGCCGGGCTCGGGGGGATGGGCGGCGCGCAACCCCTGGCGATCACCATGAACGGCGGCGTCGCCCTCTGCATCGAAGTCGACGCCGACCGGATCCGCCGCCGCCTCGAGACCCGTTACCTGGACGTTGAGGTCGACGATCTCGAGCAGGCCGTCAACCGCTGCCAGGCGGCGCGGGACGAGCGCCGCCCGCTCAGCGTGGGCCTTTGCGCGAACGCCGCCGACGTCCTTCCCGAGCTGCGGCGGATGGGCTTTGCGGCCGACATCGTCACCGACCAGACGAGCGCCCACGACCCCCTGAACGGATACGTCCCCAACCTGATGAGCCTCGAGCAGGCCAACCAGCTCCGGAAGTCCGATCCCGACGAGTACGTGCGGCGCGCCCGAGCCGCCTGCGCGGCCCACTGCGCGGCGATGGTGGGGTTCATGGACGACGGCGCGGAGGTCTTCGACTACGGGAACAGCCTGCGAGCCGAGGCCGAGCTCGGCGGATTCGAGCGGGCCTTCGCCTACCCGGGGTTCGTGCCCGCCTACATCAGGCCGCTCTTCTGCGACGGCAAGGGGCCGTTTCGGTGGGTGGCGCTGTCGGGTGAGGAGGCCGACATCGCCGCGACCGATCAGGCCGTCGTCGAGGAGATCCCCGACGACCCGGCGCTCGCGCGCTGGATCCGCCTGGCCGGCGAGCGGATCGCGTTCCAGGGACTGCCGGCGAGGATCTGCTGGGCGGGCTACGACGAGCGCCGGCGGCTGGGGCTGCGATTCAACGAGATGGTGCGGTCCGGCGAGCTGCGCGGGCCAATCGTGATCGGCCGCGACCACCTGGACTCCGGATCGGTCGCCTCGCCCTACCGGGAGACCGAGCAGATGGAGGACGGATCGGACGCGATCGCCGACTGGCCGCTCCTGAACGCGTTGCTCAACACTGCGGCGGGCGCGTCCTGGGTGAGCATCCACCACGGCGGCGGCGTTGGGATCGGGCGCTCGATTCACGCCGGCATGGTCTGTGTGGCCGACGGCACCGAGCTGGCGGCACAGAAGCTCGAGCGGGTGCTGACCACCGATCCAGGGACGGGCGTGATGAGACACGCCGACGCGGGCTACGACCGGGCGATCGCCGTCGCGTCCCGCCGAGGGGTCCGGATCCCCATGCGCGAGGGCTGACGCCCTGAGCCCCGCCCGAGGCAACTCGTGAGCGTTCGCGAGATCGTGGCCATCGGCGACCCGGTGCTGCGCGGGCGCGCTCGGGAGGTGACGGCCGAGGAGCTCCGCTCGCCCGAGGTCCAGCGACTGATCGACGACCTGATCGACACGAAGCGGGCCGCGGATGGCGCCGGGCTGGCGGCTAACCAGATCGGCGAGACGCTTCGGATCGCGGTCGCCGAGGTCGAGGGCACCAATTCGCGTTATCCGTACAAGCCGCCGATCCCGCTGTGCGTCATGGTGAACCCGGTGATCGAGCCGGCCGACGACGAGCTGATGGAGATCAACGAGGGTTGCCTCTCGGTTCCCGATCTGCGCGGGTACCTCGTGCGGCGGCCCAGCATTCGCGTCCGGTACCTGGATCGGGATGGCCACGAGCACGACGAGGTGAAGAAAGGCCTCACCGCCGGGACCTTCCAGCACGAGGTCGACCACCTCGACGGCGTGCTCTTCGTGGACCGAGCGGATCCCCGGACGCTGTCGACTTGGACCCAGTACGACCGGCATGAGCGGGCGGCCTTCGAGGCCCGCGCTCGCGAGATCGTCGAGCGGTTCGGCTCGTGAGCGTGAGCCGCTACTGGTGCGAGTTCGCGTGGCTGGGCGGGGATTCGGCCGCCGAGGGAGTGATGGTCGAGATCGACGGCGATCGGATTGCGGCGGTCGAGGCGGTCACCGCGCCGCCGCCGGACGCGACGCGCCTCGACGGGATCACGATCCCCGGCCTCGCGAACGCCCACTCCCACGCCTTCCAGCGCGCGCTGCGCGGGCGAACCCACTCCGGCCGTGGCGATTTCTGGACCTGGCGCGAAGCCATGTACGGCCTGGCGTCGCAGCTCGACCCGGATCTCTACCTGGCGCTCGCCCGGGCTACCTATGGCGAGATGGCGCTCGGGGGGATCACCTGCGTCGGGGAGTTCCACTACCTGCATCACGGGCCGGACGGCGTCCCGTACGCGGATCCGAACGAGATGGGCGAGTCCGTCATCCAGGCGGCTCGCGACGCGGGGATCCGGATCACCCTCCTCGACGCCTGCTATCTGCATGGCGGAATCGGGGAGGAGCCGAACGAGGTCCAGCGCCGGTTCTCCGACGGCGATGCCGATCGCTGGACGAACCGCGTCGCCGAGCTCGCAGACGGCCCGGGTACCCGGATCGGCGCCGCGATCCACAGCGTCCGGACCGTCGACCCGGAGTCCGCGGCGACCGTCGCGGCCTGGGCGGGCGAGCGGGAGGCGCCGCTCCATGCCCACGTGTCCGAGCAGCCGGCTGAGAACGAGGCCTCGCGCCGGGCCTACGGAGGGACGCCGACGGCGATTCTGGCCAATGCCGATGCGCTCGGGGAGCGCTTCGCCGCCGTCCACGGCACGCACCTCGGCCAGCCGGACTTCCGGACCCTGGGCGGCGCTGGCGCGACGTGTTGCCTGTGTCCCACGACGGAACGCGACCTCGCCGACGGGATCGCCGAGGCGGAGCGGCTCCGCTCGGCGGGCGTCGAGCTCGCGCTCGGCTCCGATTCCCATGCCGTGATCGACCTGTTCGAGGAAGCCCGGGCGGTCGAGCTCGACGAGCGTCTGGCGAGCGGGGAGCGTGGGCGCAACGCGGCGCCGGAGCTCCTCGCCGCCGCCACGGAGACGGGGCAGGCCTGCCTCGGATGGCGCGACGCCGGCCGGATCGCACCCGGCGCGATCGCGGACCTCGTGACCATCCGCCTGGACTCGCCGAGACTGGCGGGAACCGACGCGGCGAACGCAGCCGCGTCGGTGGTCTTCGCGGCCACCGCGGCCGACGTGAGCAGCGTGGTCGCCGGCGGACGGCCGATCGTCCGCGACGGTGAGCATGTGGAGCTCGATGTGGCGTCGGAGCTCGACGCCGCGATCCAGGCGGTGTGGGGCTGAGCATGACCGCCCTCGTCGTCGACCACATCGGCCTCCTGGTCACGAACGCGCCACAGCTCGGCCAGGGCCCGCTCGGGATCGTGCGGGACGCCGCGCTCGTCGTCGAGGACGGGCGCGTCGCCGCCGTCGAGCGAGCCGGAGCCGCGGGGGACGACCGAGTGGACGCCGCGGGCAGGTGCGTCATCCCCGGCTTCGTCGACAGCCACACGCACCTCGTGTTCGCGGGCGATCGCGCCGATGAGTTCGCGGCCCGCATGTCGGGCCGTCCCTACGAGGCGGGCGGAATCCGGGTGACGACCGAGGCGACGCGACGAGCTGGTAACGAGGAGCTGCGCGACTTGACCGCACGCCGCCGGAGCGAGGCGCTCCGCGCCGGCATCACCCACATCGAGATCAAGTCGGGATACGGGCTCGACGTCGAGCATGAGCGTCGTCTCTGCGAGATCGCGGCGTCGTTCACCGACGACGTCACCTTTCTGGGCGCCCACGTGGTCCCCGCCGGATACGAAGGGCGCGCCGACGAATACGTCGAGCTCGTGCGCGGCGAGATGCTCGCGGCGTGCGCCCCGTACGCCCGCTGGATCGACGTCTTCTGCGAGCGGGGCGCTTTTTCCGCCGAGCAGTCGCGGGCGGTGCTCGAGGCCGGCCGGGACGCGGGGCTGGGCCTTCGCGTCCACGGCAACCAGCTCGGCCCGGGACCGGGCGCGCAGCTGGCGGTCGAGCTCGGCGCCGCGTCCGTGGATCACTGCACCCATCTCGAGGACGCCGACATCGACGCCCTCGCGGGAAGTCGGACGGTGGCGACGTTCCTCCCGGCCACCGACTTCTCGACCCGCCAGCCGTATCCGGACACCCGCCGCGCCATCGACGCGGGCGTCGCGGTCGCGATCGCCACCAACACCAACCCGGGCTCCAGCAACACGACCTCGATGAGCTTCTGCATCGCCCTGGCCGTTCGCGAGCTGCGGATGACCGTCGAGGAGGCGATCGCCGCGGCGACGATCGGTGGAGGCAGGGCGCTCCGGCGCGACGACGTCGGGCATCTGGCTCCCGGCGCCCGCGCCGACGCGGTGATCCTGGACGCGGCGACCTACGCCGACCTCGTGTACCGCCCCGGCGTGCCGCTCGTGGCGGCGGCGATCACGGCCGGCGAGGTCAGCCCCTGACCGGCGCGGTCGCCTTTCGCTCGGACGAGTCCGCGAGCACCTGGGCCCAGAAGCGAACGTACTCGCGCTGGTGCCCGACCCCGGCCTCGAGCGCCATGCGCATGCCCTCCGGCATCTCCTGACCTTCGAGCAGCTCCTCGTAGGAGGCGAGCCGCCGCTCGTGATGCTCGAGCTGGGTCCGCGCCAGCTGGTGCGGATCGGCGCCGCAGAACAGCTTCAGCAGGCCGGGGTCCCGGAGCTCGTACATCTCCGCGTCCGGGTCGGCCCGCCACTGCTCCAGCGCCCCGCGGCCGTCGGCCGAGAGGCTGTAGACCCGCCGGCGCCGCCCGCTGTCCTCCCGGCGCTCATCCAGCAATCCGGCCTCGGCCAGGCGCGCGCACTCCGTGTAGATCTGCGTGTGCGGGATCGACCAGAAATGGAAGATGCTCACCTGCGCGATCCGCTTGAGCTGATACGGCGTCGCGGGTCCGCACTGGTCCAGGAGCCCGAGGACGGCATACGAGGTGTCTGTCAGGCGCGACGCGGCCATGCGCGTCTATGGTACAGTGCGCATCGAACGGTTCGAATCGAACGATTCAGGAGGAACTATGACCAGCCTCGCTGAAACCCCCACGCGCGCCAGCCAGAGACACGGCTTCGACTCGCTCGAGGAGGAGACCCAGATCGCGGGGCTCCCGGTCATCGGCAAGCTGCCGAAGTGGCTCCAGGGCTCGTTGATCCGAACGGGCCCGGCGAAGTGGGAGGTCGGCGACCGCACCATGAATCACTGGTTCGACGGCCTGGCCATGCTCCACCGCTTCTCGTTCGCGGACGGCGACGTCTCCTACGCGAACCGCTTCCTCGAGAGCCACGCCTACCGGGCCGCCAAGGCGGAGGGGAGGATCTCCTACTCGGAGTTCGCGACCGATCCGTGCCGGTCGCTCTACCAGCGCGTCACGGCGATGTTCTCGCCCAAGCTCACCGACAACGCGAACGTGAACCTCACGAAGCTCGGCGAACGGTTCATCGCGATGACCGAGACGCCCATCCCGGTGCAGTTCGACGCCGCGACGCTGTCGACGGCAGGGGTGGCCTACGACGTGCCCGGTCACCTGACGACGGCCCATCCCCACATGGACCGGGCGACCAAGGGGATGCTGAACTACGCCGCCAAGCTGGGCCCGCGGACCAGCTACCGCTTCTTTTTGCTCCCGCCGCAGGCCGCCAAGCCCCGCATGATCGCGACCCAGGCCGTCAGGCAGCCCGCGTACATGCACTCGTTCGGGCTCACCGAGCGGTGGCTCGTGCTCGCCGAGTTCCCGTTCGTGGTCAATCCGCTGAACCTGGCCTTCAGCGGGCGTCCCTACATCGAGAACTACCGCTGGAAGCCGGAGTTGGGGACCCGTTTCCACCTCTTCGATCGGGCCACCGGGGAGAGCGTCGGCCCGTTCGAGACCGACGCCCGCTTCGGCTTTCACCACGTGAACTCCTACGAGGACGGCGACGACGTCGTGGTCGACATCTGCACGTTCCCCGATGCGGGCATCGTCGAGGACCTCTATCTCGAGCGGCTGCGGGCGGGCAAGCCGCTCGCTCAGCCCAGCCTGGAGCGGTTCCGGATCTCAACCGGCCGGCGGACGGTCGAGGCCGAGCGCCTGATCGAGGATCAGATGGAGCTGCCTCGGATCAACTACGGCCGCTGCAACGAGCGTCCCTATCGCTACGCGTGGGGTGTCGGCAGCCTCGGCGCCTGGATCGACCGGATCGTCAAGGCCGACGTGGTCGAACGGCGCTCTGTGATCTGGGCGGAGGAGGACTGCTATCCGGGCGAGCCGGTCTTCGTCGCCGCCCCCGATGCCGAGGACGAGGACGGCGGCGTGCTGCTGTCGGTCGTCTTCGACGGCCGCGGCGGCAACTCGTTCCTGCTCGTGCTCGACGCGGCATCGCTCGACGAGCTGGCGAGGGCGGAGGTCCCGCACCACATCCCGTTCGGATTCCACGGCCAGTTCGCGCGGGCCTAGTCGACGTTGCCAGCAAGCACTCGGTTCGCGAGGAGCCCGAAGGCCTCGATCGCCGCGACCAGGTCGGGCTCGGGGGTGTCCTCCTCCCGCGCGTGGCTGATCCCGGCCGCCGACGGGCAGAAGATCATCGCGGCCGGCGCCACGCGGGCGACCTCCGCCGCATCGTGCAGGGCGCCGCTCACGAGCACCCGATCCGACCCGGTCGCCTCCCGGCAGGCCTGGCGAGCCCGGGCTACGAGGTCCGGGTCGAACGGGATCGGCTCGATGCACCACACGCGCTCGCGCTCGAAGGCGCAGTCGCGCTCCGCGGCGGCCGCCTCGGCGCCTTGAGTCGCCTCGTCCAACATCTCCGCCAGGGCCCCCGCGTCGGGATGGCGGAGGTCCACCAGGAGGGCCGCGTCGCCGGCCACCGCCGTCGGGATCCCGGGTCGCAGCGTCAGCGCTCCGGTCGTCGCCACGCCTCCGTGACGGCGGCCGATCTCCTCGATCGCAAGGGCCACGGACGCCGCGGCCAACCCGGCGTCGCGGCGCCGGTCCATCGGTGTGGTCCCCGCGTGGGACGCCTGGCCGCGGAACCGGAAGCGATGACGCTCCACGCCCGCGCACCCGCTCACGGCGGCGGCCCGCAGGCCCTCGGCCTCGAGCACGGGCCCCTGCTCGATGTGAAGCTCCAGGTACGAGCCGATCCGTCCCCGCCCCGCGCTCGCCTCGAGCACGCGATCCAGGTCGACGCCGTTCTCGGCCAGCACGTCGACAATTGAGCGGTCCTCGGGGTCGCGCAGATCCCTGACCGCATCCGGGTCCAGGCTCCCCGAGAACGCCGAGCTCCCGAAGAGGCTGCGCCCGAAGCGCGCGCCCTCCTCGTCCGCCCAGTCGACCAGCGCCAGGGCCCGGGGCGGCCACCGCCCCTCATGCGCCCACGCCCGCAGCACCCCGACCGCCGCCATCACCCCCAGCGCCCCGTCGAGCCAGCCCCCGTTCGGAACCGAGTCCACATGGGAGCCGATCGCGACAGCGGGCTCACGCTCTCCGTTCAAGACGGCCCACAGGTTTCCGGCCGGGTCGCGGTCGAGCTCGAGGCCGATTTCGGCCAGGAGCTCGCCCAGGAATCCGCGCGCCTCCCGCCAGGTCTCCGTCCAGCAAAGCCGCCGCGCGCCCTCGTCTCCTCCGGTCCTGCGATCGAGCTCGCGCAGGTCGGCGACGACGCGACCCGCGTCGATCGCCGGCGCTTCACTCATTCCCGGCGGCCGATTCGCGTCGAAGCGCCTGGCCGAGGCAGTGCGCGCCGCCGCCTCCCAGCGTGAACATCTCGAGCTCGGGGGCGAGCAGCTCCAGCCCGCGAGCGCGCATCTGCTCGTTGAGTGCGCGCGCACCCGCGCCGGTGAGCACCCGGTCCTCGCCCAGCGAGATCGCGTTGACGCCAAGCCGGAATGCCTCCTCGCCCGGCACCTCCAAGATCTCGAAGCCCTTGCCTTTGAGCCACGCGATCAGCCCGCCCGAGACCAGCTCCACGCAGACCGCTGCCAGCTTCGGCGCGAGCACCGCCATCAGCACGTCGATGTGGACGAACACGCCGGGAATCGGCTCGACGCGAGCCTCCCACCCCTCCGACTCGAACCATCCGGCGAGCTGGTGCGCGGCGGCGTGCTCCGTCCGCTCCTCTCCGTTCCCGATCACGACGCTGCCGGGCTCGACGATCATCACGTCGCCGCCCTCGATCGCGCCGGCCGTGGCCATGTGCCAGATCGGCACTTCGCGCTCGGTGTAGAAACGGATGACGGGCGCGTACTCACCTCGGCGCCACCACTGCTTGGGCTGGGTCACGAACGCCCCCCACGGGGTCATGACGCTGGAGTCCCGCGCGAAGACCTGGTAGGGCAGCGCCGGATCGGCCTCGAGGTAGTGCGGCGTGACGCCGGCCTGCTCATAGGCGGCGACGAGCTCGCCGTGCTGGGTGCGGGCGGCCTCGGGGTCGAAGCGATGGCCTCGTTCGAGCGTCCCGCGGGAGATCACGCTGGTCGGGTGCCAGCGGTAGTTGTCGGGAGGGCAGACCACGATGTCGGTGAGCCGCCCGTACTCGGAGTCGACCCCCCAGGGCGTGCTCACTCAACCACCACGCGGATCGTCTTCAGGCTGCGATCGACGGCGCCCCTGACCCAGCCGCCGTGCTCGACGACCTCGTTGACGTAGTCGACCGTCTCGCGGGTGAGGCGCTCGCCGGGGAGGACGTTGGGGATGCCCGGCGGATAGGCGGCGAGGGACTCCGCGGCGATCCGGCCCACCGCCTCGCCGAACGGGATGACCTCCTGGGGTCCGAAGAACGCCTCCCGCGGCGGGCGCTCGAGCGCGCCCCAGGGCGGCGGGGGTGTGAACGGCCGCTTGGGAGGCTCCTCCTCCGCACCCAGCGTCTCCACGGCGTGCCGCAATGCGTTGACGAGCCGCTCGGCGCTGTCGACCGCGTTCTCCCCGGCGCCGAAGACAGCCACGATCACGTTCTCCGAGACGAGCTCGAGGTTGACGTCGTGCTGCTCTCGCATGAGCGTGGCGATCCGGGTCCCGGTGCTTCCCGTTCCTCGAACGTCGATGGAGAGCCGCAGCGGATCCCAGTCATGGACACCCGGCCGCCCGATCAGCCGCTCGTCCAGGACCTCGAGTCCCGGGATCGCGCGGATCGCCTCGCGAGCCCGCTCGACCCCGGCGACGGTCTCGGCCAGCAGCTGCGCGCCGCGCACCGCGGCCTGCCGGCGGGCGGCGTCGAGCGACGCCGTGAGCAGGGCGCTCGGGCTGGTCGACTCGGTCAGCGTCACGCACCGATCGACGACGTCCGGGTCGATGAGCTCGTCGCGGCCGAGGTGCAGGATCGCCGACTGGGTCAGGCTCCCGAACAGCTTGTGCACGGAGGAGAGCACGAGGTCGGCGCCGCCCTCGAGCGCGCTCTCGGGCAGTTCGTCCGAGAACCGCAGGTGCGCCCCCCAGGCCTCGTCGACGATCAGCGGCACGCCTCGGGCGTGCGCAACCTCAGCCAGCTTAGGGACGTCCGCGACCGCGCCGAAGTAGGTCGGCGAGACCGTGAGCGCGGCCACGGCGTCCGGCGTCCGCTCCAGCGCATCCGCAAGGGATTCGGGGGTGAGGCAGTGAGCGATGCCCAGCTCGGGGTCGAGCTCCGGGGCGGCGAACGCCGGCTCGAGGCCCGCGAGAACGATCCCGTCGACGGTGCTGGAGTGAATGTTGCGCTGCGCCACGACCTTGCGGCCGGCGTGACGCAGCGCCAGGCAGGCGGCGTGATTTCCCTGCGAGGCGCCGCCGATCAGAAACCAGCTGCGGCGGGCCCCCCAGGCCTCCGCCGCAAGACGTTGCGCGCGCTGAAAGGGCGAATCCGGCCCGACGTCGATGCCCTCAAGCCCCGCCGGGACGTCGTGCTCGAAGGCATCCCGGCCAAGCGCGGCCACGAGCTCGGGGTCCGCTCCCTCGCCGCCCTTGTGACCGGGCACGTGGAAGCGTCCGGGTTCCCGCTTCGCGTAAGCGACGACTGCTTCGAGGTACGGCGCCTCCTCCTGCCCGGCGCCGCGCTCGCTGCTTATCGACGACTGAAGGGCCTCACCCGACATGCCCCAGACACTAGTGCGCCAGGTCTCGACGCCCCCTTCCGTCACCGTCCGCCGGGTGCGTCGTCGGGCACCAGACCCCTTGCTAGCCTAGGCTCCGCCGGGCCCGATGAGCGACGACGACCAACCTCCGAGTACGAGGCCGTATAGGGCACCCCGCTGCCTACCGCTGGCCGGGCGATGAGCGCTCTTCTTCTCGTCCTGCTGCTTCTCCTGGTGCTTCTGAACGGCCTCTTCGTGGCCGCGGAGTTCGCGCTCGTGCGCGCACGCCGGTCGCGATTCGAGTCGCTGGCTCGGGAGGGGGTCAGGGGAGCGGAGCCGGCCCTGGCCCAGTTGGACCGCCTCGACGAGTACCTCTCCGCCTGTCAGGTCGGGATCACCATGGCCTCGATCGGGATCGGGTTCCTGGGCGAGCCGGCGCTCGCGCGCCTGCTCGAGCCCATCTTCGGTGGCCTCTCGCACGGCGTCGCGGTCGCTCTGGCGGTCGCGATCTCCTACGCGCTGGTCACCTCGCTCCACATCTCGGTGGGTGAGCAGGTGCCAAAGATGCTCGCGATCACGAGGGCCGAGCGAACACTGCGGGCGCTCGCCCGCCCGCTTGACGTCTTCAGGGCCATGAGCGCGCCGTTCACCGTCGCTCTGACCAAGCTCTCGAACGCCATCGTCAGGCTGTTCGGGGTTCACCCTGAACGGCTCGAGGAGCAGCACACCGAGGAGGACGTCAAGGCGATCATCCGCCAGTCCGCCACCGGCGGGAGCCTCGACCCCGAGGAGGCCGGGCACCTGGCGGGTGTCTTCCACCTGCACGAGCAGCAGGCGCGCGAGGTGATGACGCCGATCCCGGCCGTCGTGACCGTGAATGCCGGGGAATCGGTCGAGGACGCGCTGCAGCGCTGCGTCTCCTCGGGACATACGCGCCTGATCGTGATCGAGGACGACAACCCCGACCGGGTGCGGGGGGTGGTGCACAACAACAGCCTCGTGCGCCTCTACATGAACGCGGGCCCGGATACGTCCATCGAGCCGGCCATCCGCGAGGTCCCGATCGTCCCGGAGACCAAGCCCCTGGACGATCTGCTCGCCGAGCTTCAGCGACAGCGCAGCTCGATCGCGGTCGTGTCGGACGAGTACGGGCGGACGGTCGGCATCGTGACGGTCGAGGACATCCTCGAGGAGGTGGTCGGCGAGATCGAGGACGAGACCGAGCCGCGGGCGGCCTCCGTCCGCAAGCTCACCGACGGGGACTGGTACGTGCGAGGGCATGTGTCCCTCGGCGATCTCGAGGACGTCGGCATCCGGCTGCCGGTGTCCTCGGACGCGTTCAACTCGATCGGCGGCTACGTCTTCTCCGAGCTGGGACGGCTCCCCAAGCGCGGCGACCGGATCACTGCGAACGGTTACGAGATCAGGGTCGAGTCGGTGCGCGAGAACCGCATCGTCGCCGTTCGCATCCACGGCGCCACCGCGCCGTCGGACGGCGCCCACGCGGACGAGACGCCCGCCCCCGCTTAGGGCTCAGCTGCTCCTCACCTCAGCGAGCACGAAGAGGTTGTCCCATGGGTCGCGGATCGCGGCGTAGGTGCCACCGGGCAGGTCGAACGGCTCGCGCTCGAAGCGCACGCCCTTAGCCGTCAGCTCCGCGTGGGCGGCACGCACGTCGGCTACTCGCAGGACGACCCGGGAGTACTCGCCGATGGTGGCCTTTCCGGGCGCCTCGTCATAACCCGTGTAGGGGAGAGCGCGACCGGCGATCCCGGGGGCGCGACTTCGACGTAGCGGCCCTCGCTCCCCGAGAGGTCCTTGTGCTTCTCCATTCCGAGCACGCCGCAGAAGAAATCCAATGCCTGGTCGATGTCATCGACCGGCACGGCGACGATGCTGATGCCCGTGACCTCCATCCGCTCTCCGTTACCCAGCATGCCCCATTTAGCGGGAATCCGAGGCGTCCCTTCCGTCCGCGACCGCGTCTAGCTTGCGAGGCGTCCGGCTCACCTATCGAAGGGGCAGCCATGTGGGTCGTAAAGCTCACGGATAAGCAACTGGAGGTCCTCAGGGCGGTTCTCCGCGCCGAGGAGCATCTGGGACCGGCCCTTCGCGGAGCGCTCGAGGCGCTCGACCTCGCACGTTGGGACGAGCTGCCGGATGCGCATCTCCCGTGGGACGACGTGGCGGAGGCTGCGCGCCGTCAGGGGATCTCCGAGGCCGACGTGATCTGGGACCTCGCGGGCAAGCGCAAGCGCACCGCCGCGTAGAGCCGAAAGCTAGTACTCGTAGAAGCCCTCGCCGCTCTTGCGGCCGAGCTTGCCCTCGCCGATGAGCCGCTCGATCAGCCCGGGCGCGCGGTAGCGATCCTCGCCCACGTCGTCGTAGAGGCTCTGGCCGATCGCCGCCGCCACGTCGAGCCCGATGAAGTCGAGCAACCTGAGTGGCCCCATCGGATGGCCCGCGCCGAGCTGCATGCACGCGTCCACGTCGGCGGCCGGCATGCCGGTCCGCTCCAGCAGGCGAACCGCGTCGAACAGATACGGGAACAGGAGCCTGTTGACGACGAAGCCGGGCTGATCGGGAACCTCGACCGGCGTCTTGGACAGCGCGCCGCACCACGCCCGCGCCCGGTCGCGAACACCATCCCGCAGCGCCTCGGGAAGGCACAGCTCGATCAGCTCCATGCGCTGTACCGGGTTGAAGACGTGGAGCCCGAAGACCCTCTCGGCGTGTCCGCTTCGCTCGCCGAGCTCCCGCACCGGGAGCGAGGACGTCGTGGACGCGAGATCGGCGTCCGGCGCATTGTGCCCAAGCGCGCGCAGCAGGTCGATCTTCACGTCGACGTCCTCCTTCACGGACTCCACGAGCAGGTCGCAGCCCGTGAGGTCGTCGAGAGCCGTCGTCACGCGGATGCGCCGCGGCACCGCGCCCTCCACCTTCGCGCACTCCTCCTCGGCCCTCTCCTCCGCTCGCCACGCGGACACGTCGCTGCGCGCCCACAGGCGGACGTCCCCCAGCGCGCTGACGCACGCGGCGAGACTGCACGCGATCGCCCCGCTGCCGGCGATGCCCGGCCGCGTGTATGCCTCGGAGTCGCTCACCCGCCCGGTTACTATCACGCGGGGGACGCCTGGGACACCCACGAGGGGTCGATTGCGCCCTCCGGCAGGCGGCCCACGACCCTCCCGTATTCGATGGAACAGCGCGCGCACAGAATGAGGCCCGTCTTCGGAGCCGCGGCGGGAATCGTGGTGGCGATCATGGTGCTGGGCGCGTTCTCGATGTGGACCGTGATCCCGTTCGGCTGGATCTGGATCGGCTCCAAGGTGTCGGAGACGCAGGAGCCCTCCGGGGGGCCGTACATGATCGTGTTCGCGGGGATCGTGATCTCGATCTGCGCCATGGCCTGGATCCTCTCCCGGCTGAACCGCGTCTACATCCGCATCACGGGCAGCTCGCGGCTGCCGCACCGGTACCTGCCGGCGTGGAAGAAGAGCCTGAGCGATGAGCGGACGCGCCTCCAGGGCCCGTCCGTGCTCGAGGCGGTGATTCTCTCCTCGGTTCTCCTCGCCGGCCTGGCCATGGCGATCTGGTTCTTCGTGGCCGCCGGCTCGCCGCTCCCCACCGAGTAGCTGGTTGACTCGCCAGTCAACCGATCGAATATCCTGATCAGGTGTGACGGGCGGCGATTTTGTCGCCGCAGATGCATGTGTCGTTAGGTATTCAGGAAGTACCGATTCGTAATCGAGAGACAGCGTGAACGGAGGCTGATCCGAGAATGGCTAGCAACGGGAACTTCCAGGGTCGGGAGGTAGTGATCGTGGAGGCGGCCAGGACTCCGATCGGCCGCGGTCACGAGGAGAAGGGCTACTACAAGGACGTCCACCCATCGACCCTTTTGGCGAGGACCTTCAAAGAGGTCGTCGACAGGGCGGGCATCGACGCCGCCGAGGTGGAGGACGTGGTCACGGGCTGCGTCCAGCAGTTCGGCGAGCAGGGCCTCAACATCGGGCGCAACGCGTGGCTCGAGGCCGGGCTGCCCATGGAGACCCCCGCGACGACGATCGACCGCCAGTGCGGCTCCGCGCAGCAGGCGGTGAACTTCGCCGCGGCGCTCGTCGCCTCGGGCGTCCACGACGCCGCCATCGGTGGCGGCGTCGAGCACATGGGCCACATCTCCTTCGCCGACAGCATGTCCGTCCAGCAGGAGCACGGCTTTGCCTTCTCGCCCGCCCTCATGGAGCGCTACCAGCTCGTGCCGCAGGGGATCTCCGCCGAGATGATCGCCGACAAGTGGGAGATCCCGCGCTCGGAGCTCGACGAGATCGGACTGCGGTCGCACCAGCTCGCAGCCAAGGCGACCGAGGAGGGGCGCTTCGAGCGCGAGACGATCCCGTTCTCGGTGAACGGCGACACCTACGTGACCGATCAGGGGATCCGTCCCGACACCTCGCTCGAGAAGCTGGCGCAGCTGAAGCCGGCCTTCAAGGAGGACGGCAAGATCACTGCCGGGAACTCCTCGCAGATCTCCGACGGCGCGGCGGCCGTCCTGCTGATGACCCGCGAGAAGGCCGATGAGCTCGGCCTGAAGTCTCGCGCGAGGATCGCCGATCAGACCACTGTCGGCGTCGACCCGGTGATGATGCTGACCGGCCCGATCCCGGCGACCAGGAAGCTCCTGGACCGCAACGGGATGCAGATCGGCGACATCGATCTGATCGAGATCAACGAGGCCTTCGCGTCGGTGGTCGCGGCCTGGCGCCGCGAGGTCGAGCCCGACATGGATCGGGTCAACGTGAACGGCGGCGCCATCGCGCTCGGACACCCCCTGGGATCGACCGGCGCCCGGCTGATCACCAGCCTCCTCCACGAGATGGAGCGCTCCGACAAGGAGTGGGGCCTCGTGACGATGTGCTGCGGCGGCGGTCTCGGCACCGGCACGCTGATCCAGCGGGTCTGACCTCACGAAATCGCCGGCTGGCCCGTTTCCGTTACGGATGAGTCCCCGGCCGGCCGGCGCACACGCCCGAGGCAAGGCTCGCGCGCTGAGCGAGGCCGACGAGCACCTGCGGTCGGTCGACCGCGTGATGCGCGGGCTGATCGACGACGGCGGACCGATCGACCCGGACACCGACCGGCGCGGTAGCCGGCCGAACGCCTACGAGGCGCTCGCCCGCGCGATCGTGGGCCAGCAGCTCTCGACCAAGGCCGCGCGCTCCATCTGGGAGCGCCTGGTCCACATTCTCGGGGGCACCTTTCCGGAGCCCGCCGGGTTGCTCGCAGCGGACGCGGAGACGATTCGGGGCGCCGGCCTCTCCCGCTCGAAGGTGAACTTCCTGCGGGACCTGGCCGAGCGAGTAGGAGATGGGCGGTTGGATCTCGGGGCACTTGCGGATATGTCCGACGAGGACATCGTCGCGACGCTCACCGAGATCAAGGGGGTCGGCCCGTGGACGGCCGAGATGTTCCTGATCTTCCACCTCGGACGGCCCGACGTCGTGTCGATCGGCGACCTGGGCATCCGCCGCGCGGTGCAGGTCGCCTACGGGCTGGAGGACCTGCCCGGACCGACCGACCTCGAGCGGATCGCCGAGCCGTGGCGCCCGCACCGAACCCTCGCCTGCCTGTACCTGTGGCGCTCGTTGGATAACGCACCGACCTGATCCGGTCGCTACGGTTCCGCGCTCGCCGTCCGGGCAACCCAGGGCAACGCCATCTGCGTGAGGGGCGACAAGGAGATCAACGCGGAGGCGAAGAAGGTCTTCACGCAGAGCCAGGCGCGCAGCCAGGCCACCCAGGAGAAGTTCGTCGCGGACACGGTGATCCCGAACCTCCAGGATCAGGTCGACGGGATCAGACGCGCTGTCGCCGCCCTCCGGCGACGAGGATCAGGTGCAGGCGATCGTCGACGCCGCGCAGTCGGCGCTCGACAAGGCCAAGGCCGACCCGAGCCTGCTCACGGACCAGGGCGGCAGCCGGAGCGACCCGTTCGCCGAGGCGAACAAGCTGGCGAACGCCTACGGCCTCGACAAGTGCGGTAGCGACAGCGGCTGATCGCGAGCCACTTGACTGCCGTCGCGAAGGGCGCCCGCGGGCGCCTTTCGCTCGTTCGAGGGCGGATAGGCTGCCGGCGGATGGCCGGGTCCGCCCTCGACCGTATCTCGATCGCCGCAATCGCCGACACGGCGGACGATCTCGCGGCCCAGGCACGGGACGCCGAGGCGGCCGGCGTCGACTGCGTCTGGGCCCCGGAGCTCTTCCGGAGCTCCGTGACGCAGGCGACGTGGATCGCCGCGGCCACGGAGCGGATCGGCGTCGGCACGGGGATTGCGTGGGCGTTCACCCGCAGCCCGTTCATTCTCGCGGTCACGGCGCTCGACATCGACGAGATGTCCGGTGGGCGGTTTCGCCTGGGGCTCGGGGGCGGCGTCAAGCGGCTGAACGAGACCTGGCACGGCGTCGAGTACGGCCGTCCGGCGCCGCACCTGCGCGAGACCGTCGAGGCGACTCGGATGATCATGCGGAAGGCGCCGAGCGGCGAACCCATCCGCTACGAGGGCAACTACCACGACATCGACATCAAGGGCTGGGTCCGACCGCACGAGCCGGCGCGGGAGACCGTGCCGATCTACGTGGCGGCGGTTCGCGAGGGCATGTCCCGCATGGCCGGCGACGTCGCCGACGGTCTGATCGGACATCCGATGTGCTCGCTGCGGTGGCTCGAGGAGGTCCTGATCGCCAACTTCGAGGCGGGGCTCGCCCGGTCCGGCCGCGAGCGTTTGGGGTTCGACTTCATCCCCACCGTCAGCTGTGCGATCTCCGACGACGAGGAGGCCGCGTACGAGGCCTGCCGGCGCACGGTGGCGTTCTACGCGACCGTCCGGACGTACGCCCCGCTCTGGGAGATGCACGGCTTCGGCGATACGGCTGACGCGGTGGGCGACGCCTTCCGGGCCGGCGACCTCGCCCGCATGCCCTCCCTGGTGCCGGACGAGATGGTGGACGCCTATTGCGCGGCCGGGCCGCTGGACAAGGTTCGGGCACGGGTCCGGGAGGTCGGCGAGCGCGCCGATGGAGTGTTCCTGACCCCGCCCACCTACTTCATCGCGCCGGACGAGCTGGCGGAGTACCAGCGCCGCATCGTCGATGCCTTCGCGCCGGTCGGGGCCTGATCGCCCGTCTATTCGGGCAATCGCCCGCCGACGAACTGCACGACCCCGGCGAGCCGTTGGCGGACGCTCTCGAAACCTCGGTCCTGAAGCGCCCTGACGATCTCGTCGGCCTCGAACATCCGCATCCCGCTGGCGCGTTCGATGACCGGCTTCAGCGGCGGGAGCGTGACCTTGCGGCGGACCGAGGTCATGATCGCGATCCGGCCGCCGGCCCCCAGCACGCGCCGCATCTCGTCGAGGCCGGCGAACGGATCCGCGAACAGATGGAGCGCGGCAAAGCAGCAGACGGCGTCGAAGCTCGAATCCCGAAAAGGCAGGCGCGCCGCGTCCCCCCGGACCAGGGCGAGGTTGGCGAGTCCGGCCTCGATCAGCTCCTCGACCCCTCGCGCGAGCATGGTGGGCGAGGCGTCGATTCCCACCACGAGCCCGTCCTCTCCAACCGCCCGGGCGAACTCGCGCGAGAAGTTGCCCGGGCCGCACGCCACGTCGAGCACCACATCCCCAGGTCCGAGTCCCAGCAGAAGCCGCGCGATCCGAACCTCCTCCGCCATCCCAGGTCCGGTGAGCCCCTTGGCAACGCGAGCGAGCGCCGGTCGCCAGTAGCGCTCGTAGATGGTCGGCACCAGCCTCGTGGTCATCAGGTCCTGGGCGGCGCCGGTGGAGTCGAGGTCCTCGGGCAACAGGTCGAGGTACCCGTGCTTCGTCGCACCCTCGAGTTCGGCGATGGAGGCAGCCTCCGGCGTCAACAGCTCCCTGGCGCGGCGGAGCCCCACCGGCTCCGCGGGCCTCACGGTGCTCATCAGTGAGCGGCCGGCGCCCCGGGGCCGACGCCACGCGGCTCGCCGGAGTGCTGGGCCAGCTCCTCGAGTCGAGCTATGTGCCGCTCCCCCTCGATGCGAACGGGATCGTCCTCGGGGAGCCCGGCGATCAACCGGCGGATGCGGTTTCGGATCTGGAGCGCGAAGTGGGGTGTCGCGGGGCCGGCCAGCGCGCGGATGTCCTCGATCGTCACGCGGTGTCCATCCGCCAGCCGGTCGGGGCGCTCGGCCTCGCTCATGAGCGATCCTTCCGGGGGCCGGTCATTGCTTGGCGTTTCCCTTCTTCTTGCTCGGCTTCGAGGGCGGGGGCTTCACGCTGGTTCCAGTGCCGGACCTTACCGGGGCCAGCTCCGCCAGATCGTCGACCTGCGCCTGGAACCCGACCGAGATCGTGGCCTGGTCGCCGATGATCCAAACGTGGTTGTAGACGGCGCGCGTCGGGTCGCTCACGTACCCGGGTTTGATGTCGAGGAGGTAGCCGCGAAGCGACTCTGGCACCTGCTGCCCGTCATCCGTCACGAGCAACGGGCCCCAGTCGCCGCTGGCGGACAGGGCGGCCGCGGCCGCGGCGTCGAGCGGCTCCTTGTCGGACGCCACGACCAGGCCGTGTCCCGGATCGGTGATGTTCCAGCCGAAGCTGCCCGCTGAGAACCGGGCGAAGTCGATCGCGTTCTGCACCGGGTCCGGGTCCCCGATCCGCACCACGGGCGATGCGGCGTCCTCGACGTCCTTCAGCGCCTTGTCGGAGATCGCCGATGGCGGGCCGAGCGCGAACAGGTCGGCGCCATCGTCGCGCTTCAGCGCCTCGATCGTGGGCTTCGGAACCGAGTCCTTGTTGACGAACAGGACGGGCTCCCCGGAACGCGCCGCCCAGGCGGCCGCCGGCATCGCGTAGCGGGGTTTCGCATCGCCCACCAGCAGCACGTCCTTGGGCTTCGTGTCCGTGAGCTTCTGCCGCAGCGCATCGATCTCCGCGGCGATGACCGCGGGGCTCTTGCCGTTCACCCGCTGTGTGTCCAGCCCCGAGGGCGCCTCCGCCTTGCCGATCCGGAACAGCTGCGTTCCCTGAGTGGCGGCCGAGCCATCCGGCGCGAGTGCCTTGAGCGCATCGGTGGTAAGGCTCGGGACCTCGTCGCTCGTCGAGATGAGGATGGGCACGCCGACGGGCGGAGCCATCAGGCTGGCGGCCGCGATTCCGGCCTGCCAGTCGCGTGAGTCCACCAGCGAAACCGCATCGGGACCGGGTACCCCTCCAGTGGAGGGGAACACGGCCAGCGCAACGGCTGCGGCATCGGCCGCGGGGTCGGCCCCGGCGACCCTGGTGGTGTTCTTGGTGGCGAACTCGGGGAAGCCCAGGTCCTGGGCCGCTTTGGGCTGCGGACGCTCGGTATGGACGACGATCCTCGGCGCGGGCGGGGGCGCCGCGATCTTCTCGGGCTCGTTGCGCAGCGCGTCCACGAGGAAATACACGCCCACTCCGATGCCGGCCAGCGCAAGCAGAACGCCACCCGCGATCGCCACCCGCCGTCTCCAGATCAGCCACACGGCCGAGAAACCGTATCCATCCGCGCCCAGACGCCCACCGTGTGGGTAGACTGCGAACTGATTGACTGACCAGTCAATCAGACATACGGGCCGCCGTTCCTGATGAGGGCGACCGCGGATCACGGAGGTTTAGATGGACTTCGGAATGACCGACGATCAGCGCGAGTTCAGGTCACTGTGCCGAAGGTTCGCCACGGAGGTGATTCGCCCGGTCGCCGCAAAGCACGACGCCGAGGAGTCGACCCCGTGGGAGGCGATCAGGGCCGCCCGCGAGTGGGGTCTCAACGGCGTCGACCATCTGCAGCGGCTGGCGAACGACCCGGACGGCCAGTCCTCGGTGATCTACGCGGAGGAGCTCCACTGGGGCTGCGCGGGACTTGCGCTGGCGATCACCGGCTCCACCCTCGCCGCCGCCGGGCTTGCATCCTCCGGCACGCCGGAGCAGATCGCGCGCTGGGTGCCGGAGTGCTTCGGGATGGGCGACGAGATCAAGCTGGGCGCCTACGCGGTGACGGAGCCGCAGGCCGGATCCGACGTCAAGAGCCTGCGGACCACCGCGAGGCGGGACGGCGACGAGTGGGTCTTGAACGGGACCAAGGTCTTCATTACCAACGGCGGCATCGCGGACGTGCACGTCGTCGTCGCCACGGTGGATCCGGATCTCGGCCATCGGGGCCAGGCCTCGTTCGTGGTGCCGAAGGGCACCCCCGGCCTGAGGCAGGGTAAGAAGGAGTCCAAGCTCGGCATCCGTGCTTCGCACACCGCGGAGGTCATCCTGGAGGACTGCCGGATCCCCGTCGACAACCTGCTCGGCGGGATGGAGAAGCTCGAGCGCAAGCTGGAGCGAGCGCGGTCCGGCGAGTCGAGCGGGCGCGCCTCGAACGCCCTCGCGACCTTCGAGCTGACTCGCCCGGTGGTCGGTGCCTCGGCCATCGGGATCGCCCAGGCCGCGTACGAGTGGACCCTTTCCCATCTGGACAACGACGCGACCTCCGACCCGCTGGCCGAGCTCCTGGACGAGAGCTCGACCGCCGGCAGGCCCGCCCTCGAGCGCCAGGGGATCCAGCAGCGGCTTGCCGACGTCGCGACGGAAATCGAGGCCGCCCGGCTCCTGATCCAGCGCGCCTCGTGGATGGGCCGCAACGGGATCCCCATGACCGGTGGCCAGGGCTCGATGTCCAAGCTGAAGGGCGGGGACGTCGCGATGTGGGCCACCCGGACCTGCATGGACCTGGTCGGCCCGGTCGGCCAGACCACCGCCACCCCGCTCGAGAAGTGGTTCCGCGACGCCAAGATCTACCAGCTGTTCGAGGGCACGGCCGAGATCCAGCGGCTGGTCATCTCCAGGATGCAGGCGGCTGAGTACCGCGAGCGACTCAAGGACGGCGCCGACGTCGCCGCCGAGGCGATCGAGGACGCAGCGGCCACGAATGGCGCCCGGGCGCAGCGGGCGGTGGCGCCCGCCACCGGCTCGGCCAACCGCATGGGCCCCGCCCGCGAGGGCGCCGCGACCCTCGACTGACAACCGAGAAATAAAGCGGACGCGCCGAATCGCCGATAGAGGTGTGTCGGCGCCAACCGGCATGGCCGGGCGCCCGACCGATCGAGACGATCGAACCGGAGTCAGTCACGGAGGAGGCGATGGAGCGCATCGGCCCATACGTACTCGGAGGCGCCGTCTCCGGCGCGCTCATCGGGGGCACGATCGCGGCCTGCCTCTCGATCTCGGCGCTGGTGGGCGGCACGCTGTTCCCCAGCGGTTCGGGCCTCGCGCCGTCCGCGTCCGGGACGGTCAGCCTCGGCGTCGGTGACCATGGCGCGGGCACCGGCTCGGCGGCCGGGTCGGCCGGGCGGTTGCCGCCCACTGCTTCCACCGTCTCTCACCTGGGGCCCCCGGCGACCGTCCTCTCCCGCCGCCCGGCGGCGGGAGGCTCGCATCGCGGTGGGGGTCAGGTTGCCGGAAACCCGCGCGGCGCCGGGCACGGTAGCGAGGGCGTCCCCCCGGGCGATTCTCCCGGGCCCTCAAATGGTGGGCCGTCGGGTGGCGCACCGCCGGCCCCGCCCCCGCCCCCCGAGCCGGCCCCGCCCCCGCGCCCCGAGCCGGCCCCGACACCGCAACCGACGACGGCGCCTCCGCCAGAGCCGAGTCCCTCGACACCTCCCGGCCTCGCCAAGAAGCCGGGCCGGGCGCCGCCGGGACAGGCGAGCAAGGCGACGAGTCCGCCGCCGGGTGAGCCCGGAGAGGCCGGATCTCCCCCGGGGCTCGCGACTAAGCCTGGCGATGCGCCGCCGGGCCTCGCCGGCAAGCCGGGCGGGCTTCCGCCGGGTCCGGCGAAGCAGCACTGAGAGAGCGAGCACCGGGCGACGGCTCGCTCGCCGCGCGGAGCTTTAAGCTCGGCACGATGGCCCATGCGCATGCCCACGGTCCGGGGCTCGGGGGGCGCCGGGCGTCGGGAGGGGGTCCGGAGTCGCTGGCGACGCGCCGCTCCGCGAACCGGCGCCGGATGCTGGCCGCGGCTGCGATCAACGCGGCGATGGTCGGCCTGGGCGTGGCCGGGGGGATCGTCACCGGCTCGCTGGCGCTGCTGGCCGATGCGGGCCACGTGCTGTCGGACCTCGCGGCGATCGGGCTCGCGCTGCTGGCGGCCAGGGTCGCCACGCGGTCCGGAGGCCCCCGTCGCACGTTTGGGTACCAGCGCAGCGAGGTCATCGCCGCACTCGTCAACGGCCTCACGCTCGTGGGGATCGCGATCGTCATCGTCATCGGGGCGGTCGACCGGTTCAGCGACCCGCCCGATGTCGAGGGCCTGGGCGTCGTGATCCTCGGAGTCCTCTCGTTGGCGGGAAATGGCGCCGCCACCTGGGTGCTCGCTCGGGGCGAGCGCGAGGACATCAACCTGGAGGCGGTGCTGCGGCACTCCGCCGGGGACGCGCTCGGCTCGCTCGGCGTCGTCATCTCGGGCGTCGTCATCCTGGCCACCGACTGGCGGCCGATCGACCCGGCGATCGCGATCGCGATCGCGGTACTCATCCTCGCCTCCTCGGTGCGGCTCGTTCGCGAGCCGTTCGACGTGCTGATGGAGGCCGCGCCGGCGGGGGTCGACGCCGACGCCGTCGCCCGGGCGATGGGCTCGGTGGCCGGCGTTCAGAGCGTCCACGAGCTACACGTGTGGTCCGTGACGCCGGGCTTCGAGGCGCTCGCGGCGCATGTGGTCGTCCGCCGGGGCCAGGATCGCGACCGGGTGAGGCGGGAGCTCGAGTTCGTGCTCCGCGACCGCTATTCGATCGAGCACACCACGCTTCAGATGGAGGATCCGGGGGACGACGACGCCCTCCTGCAGGTCGAGACCTGACCCCGTCGCGGTCTCGCCCGGGAATCCTGCAACCGCCTGAAATATGCGTTGCAGCCGGGATAAATGGTGTTAAGAACTGCTTGCAAACCGTCTCGCGGCTGCTAGGGTCCGCGGACACTTTGCCGAGTCCATCCAGCACTCAGCCGGATGGAGCGGGGGAACCAAACCCCAGGGGCGAATGGTCGACGAGCTCTCGAGGCTCAGCTGACCAAGCGCGTCTCGTCCGCGCCAGCCCGTCAGCTAACCCCGTAGGCATTCGAACGAGACATGAGACAGCCGAACAACCGACCGGGACTCAGATCCAATCGCCGATTCACGCTGCTCGCGCTCGTCGCGATGCTCGCGGTGGGCTGCGCGCTCGCGGTGGCCGGCGGCGCCCCCGCCCAGGACCTCGAGGCGATCCAGTCGAGGATCGACGCCTCGAGGGCCCGCCTCGACGACAAGCAGTCGCAGCTTCAGCACGCGAGGGATCGAGCGGGAGTGCTCTCCACCACGATCCAGAAGTACGGCGAGCAACTCGACCAGCTCCGCGGCGAGGTCGCCACGCTCCAGAACCGGATTTCGATCGTTCAGACCCAGCTGCGCAAGAAGGAGGCGGAGCTCAAGGAGGCGAAGGCCAGGCTCGCCGCCCTGCGCGAGCGCCTGAAGCGGTCGCTGCGAATCCTGCGCCAACGGCTGGTTGCGATCTACGAGTCGAACAGCCCGGACGCCATGACGGTGATCCTCAACTCGCGCGGCTTCGACGACATGCTCAGCCGCTACGACTATCTCCAGCGGATCCAGGAGCAGGACACCGCGATCGCAGTGCGGGTCAAGCGCCTGCGAAACGAGGAGAAGGACACGGTCGAGCGCGTGCGAGCCGCCCGCGACGCGATCGCCGCCAAGGAGGTCGAGCTCGAGCGCACACAGGCGGAGCTCGAGGCTCGGCAGGCTGATCTCGCCGCCGCCCGGGAGAAGGACCAGCAGATCCTGAGCCAGGTCCAGACGACCCAGGACGAGCTCGAGGGCGACATCAGCGGCATCTCGGCGCAGATCGCCTCCCAGCTCCAGGCGCAGCAGGAGGCGCAGGCAGCGGCGGCAGCCGCTGCCGCACAGGACTCCTCGGGGGCCACGACCGCGCCCGCCGGGCCGGTGCAGGGCGAGAGCTCCTCGGGCATGATCTGGCCTGTCAACGGGCCGGTCACCTCGCCGTTCTGCGAGGCACGCGCCTGGGAGAGCTGCCATCCCGGAATCGACATCGCGGTGCCCAGCGGAACGCCCATCCAGGCGGCCGCCGCGGGGACGGTTTCGATCGCCGGGCCCGAGTCCGGGTACGGCAACTACACCTGCATCGACCACGGGGGTGGGATCTCGACCTGCTACGCGCACCAAGAGTCGATCTCGGTGTCGGTCGGTCAGCAGGTGAGCCAGGGCCAGGTGATCGGGATCAGCGACTGCACGGGGCTCTGCTTCGGACCGCACCTGCACTTCGAGGTCCGGGTGAACGGTCAGGTGACCGACCCGATGGCCTACCTGCCCTAGCTGCGCCGGGTTGGCGCTAAAGGTTTGGCACGGACTGCCGATTCGTTACATGGAACGCCCATAGGTTGGGCGTCGCGTGCCATCCTTGGGACCAGCTAGATGACGACGCTGAGCGAGACCCAGACTCAAGCTCCTCGCACGCACCTGCGCGCCTACCTGGCGGGCACCGGCGCGACCGGGGCCCTGATCGCCGGAACGGTGATCGTCTTTCTCTCGCTGGCCGCCTTCGTCGCGTTCAAGGGCATCCCGTTCGGCGGCAACGGGGGTAACTCGGGGGCCACCAACCTGGGCGTCCGGGCGGGCGGCACGCCGGCCGCAGCCGCGGCGGCCCTCGGAGCGGCCCCGGGCGCGGTGGCCGCCGCACCGGTGCCC
>JBKPFQ010000149.1:0-33011 GCA_046728915.1 Actinomycetota bacterium
TCATCATCCTGCTGCTGATCGCCGTCGGTCTCGCCGTCGTGTCGGGGACCGAGCTCCTTGACGCAGTCCTGAGCGCGTTCTCGTTCAAGCGCTCGAACGGGACGCGGATCGTTGGCGTGGCGGTGTTCGCGATCCTGATCCTGTTTCTGCTGGTGGTGCGCGCGCTGTCGCAGGGGTCGCGGATCACGCGCGAGCTCTCGAGCGTCCTGGAGGGGCTCGCCTGGGAGCAGTTCAGGATGGACGGCCATCCCGAGGAATTCCGAGACAGGATCGGGGTCCTGATCCCCGCCTACAACGAGGCCGACAGCATCGCCTGGGTCCTGGACCGGATTCCGGAGACGGTGTGTGGCATGGAGACAGCCGTCCTGGTCGTCGACGACGGCTCCCGGGACGGGACGGCGGAGATCGCCGCCGAGCACGGCGCCGTCGTCGCGCGGCATCTGATCAACCGCGGCGGCGGCGCGGCCCTGCGAACCGGCTACAGGCTGATGGCGGACTCGGGAGCGCGAATCGTGGTCACGCTGGACGCCGACGGCCAGCACCTGCCGTCGGAGATGGAGCGCCTCGTGGAGCCGGTTCTGTCCGGGGAGGTCGCGGTGGCCCACGGCTCGCGCGTCCTGGGCGAGGCGGAGCCCAACCACAAGGCGCGGGAGCTCGGAATCGTCTTCTTCAACCGCATGGTCTCGCTGATCACACGCACCAAGGTGAGCGACTGCTCCAACGGCTACCGGGCGGTGCGGGCCGATGTCCTCTCCCAGCTCGTCCTGCGCCAGGCGCAGTTCCACACCTCCGAGTTCCTGATCGAGGCGATCAAGCGTGGCATCCCGGCCAAAGAGGTCCCGGTGACCGTGGCGCGGCGCCTGCACGGCCACTCCAAGAAGCCCGCCGTGGTTCGCTACGGCCTGGGGTTCGCGAACGCGATCGTCAGGGCCTGGTTGCGGTAGTGCCCGCTTCGCCGGGTTGCCGGACCTCGTCCGGGTCGGGCAGGTACAGGTCGGTGCCGCAGCGCGGGCACACCTGGACGTAGAGCTTCACGGCCTTGCCGCAGGTCGGGCAGCGGCGCTCAGGCTCCTCGGCCTCGCCGCGGTAGAGAATGACCGCGATCAGCCCGAGCACGGGAACCACCCCTCCGATCAGGAACCACAGGAAGAACGAGCTGCCCTTGGCGCGGCCGATGACCCCCGTCGCGATGGCGAAGGTGAGCGCAATCAGAACGTAGGCGCCGCCGGCCATGCCGATCAGCCGATCCCGAGCTGCTCGCGGATCAGGCGGGTGACCTCGCCGCCGTCCGCCCGGCCCTTGGTCTCGCGCATCACCGCGCCGACGATCGGGCCGATCGCCTTTGGGTTGCCCTCCTTGGCCCTCTCGGCGGCCGCCGACTCCGCCTCGATCGCGGCGGCGACGATCCCCTTGAGCTCGCCCGAGTCGGACATCTGCGCGAGACCTTCGCGCTCGACGATCGCGCCGGGATCGCCTCCCTCGGCGACCAGCGTCGCAAGCACCTGGCGGGCGGCACCGGTGGTCACTCGCTTGGACTCCACCATCCCCGCGAGCTGGGCGAGCGCCTCCGGCGTGACGTTCGAGCCGGCGGGATCGGCCTCGCCGTCGCCGGCCTCGCGCAGCCGTGCGACGAGCTCGCCGGTGACCCAGATGGCGATCGTCCGAGGCTCGGCGCCGTCGCCCGCGTCCAGCGCGCGCTCGAAGTACTCGCCCAGCTCGGCGTCGAACGCCAGCTGGCGCGCCGTGACCTCGGGAAGCCCGAGCTCGGCCTCGTAGCGCTCGCGGCGCTTTGCGGGCAGCTCCGGCAGCGCCGCACGCGCCTCGCTCAGCATCTCCTCGGTCGGGGCCAGCGGAACGAGGTCCGGCTCGGGGAAGTAGCGGTAATCGTGGGCGTACTCCTTGGAGCGCAGCGGCGTGAGGGAGCCGGTGCGAGGGTCGAAGTGGAAGGTCTCCTGGACCACCTCGTCTCCCTCCCCGAGCACCGCCGCCTGGCGTTCGAGCTCCGTGGCGATCCCCCGCTCGAGGAAGCGGAAGCTGTTCATGTTCTTGAGCTCGGTCTTCGTGCCGAGCTCGGCGTCGCCGGGCCGCCGCAGCGACACGTTGGCATCGACCCGCAGGCTCCCCTCCTCCATGTTCACGTCGGACACGCCGAGCTGCCTCACGGTCGTCCGCAGGAGCTGGGCCCACTCGCGCGCCTGCTCAGGGCTCCTCAGGTCCGGCTCAGTGACGATCTCGACCAGCGGCGTGCCGCCGCGGTTGAAGTCCACCAGCGAGTGCGCGGAGCCGTGAATGCGGCCCGATTGGCCGAGGTGGATCATCTTCGCCGCGTCCTCCTCCAGGTGCACCCGGTGGATGCGGACGTCACCGAGCCTCCCGGCCGTCGCCAGCGGGAGGTCGTACTGGCTTATCTGGTAGCCCTTCGGGTTGTCGGGATAGAAGTAGTTCTTGCGGTGGAAGATCGAGCGCGGGGCCACGTTGCACTCGAGCGCCAGCGCGATCTGGAGCGCGTAGCGAACGGCCTGCTCGTTGACGGTCGGGAGCGACCCCGGATGCGCGAGGCAGACGGGGCAGGTGTGGATGTTCGGCTCGTCGCCGAACGAGGGCTGGCAGCCGCAGAACATCTTGGTCCGGGTGCAAAGCTGGACGTGGATCTCCAACCCGATCACCGCCTCGTATCCGTTCGGCGCCAGCGTCACGATCGGCTCCCCGGCGGTGCGCCATCGAATCCGATCGCACCCTCGATCGCGTGCGCGGCGTCGAGGAGGCCCGACTCACCGAAGGCCGGGGCGACGACCTGGAGTCCAACGGGTAGCTCAGGCCCGCCGCCGTCGGGCGTTGCCAGGCCCGCGGGCATGGAGATCGCGGGCAGCCCCGCGAGCGACATGGGGACCGTGCAGTAGTCCGACATGTACATGGCCAGCGGATCATCTGCGCGCGCCCCCAGCTCGAAGGCAACGGTCGGGGAGGTGGGCGTAACGAGGTAGTCGAAGCGGTCGAAGGCGGCGGCGAAGTCCTCGGCGATCTTGGTGCGAACCCGCTGCGCCCGCCCGTAGTAGGCCTCGTAGTAGCCGGACGACAGGGCGTAGGTGCCCAGCATGATCCGGCGCTTGACCTCGGCGCCGAAGCCCGCCGCGCGCGTTCGCTCGTACATGGAGACGAGCTCGGTCTCGACGGGCGCGATCCCGTCGCCGAGCCCGCCCTCGGCATCCGAGGACGGAGCCGACCGCAGCCCGTAGCGAACGCCGTCGTAGCGGGCCAGGTTCGAGGAGGCCTCCGCGGGCGCCAGCACGTAATACGCCGAGATCCCGTGATTCGAGTGCGGGAGCTCGCACTCGTCGACCTCCGCCCCCAGGTCGCGGATCACGGAGACGGCGCGGTCGAACACCGCTGTCACGCCGGGCTCGATCCCCTCCGCGTCGGCGGACAGCTCGCGCGGGACGCCGAAGCGAAGCCCCCTCAGGTCGGTCCGGGATGGCAGCGCGACGCCGCCCTCGATGCCCACAGAGGTCGAGTCGCAGTGATCGTGGCCCTCCATCGCGCGCATCAGGATCGCGGCGTCGGTGACGTCGCGCGTCAGCGGGCCGCACTGGTCGAGCGAGGAGGCGAAGGCGATCATCCCGTAGCGGGAGATCGCGCCGTAGGTGGGCTTCAGCCCCACCACTCCGCACAGCGAGGCGGGCTGGCGGATGGAGCCGCCCGTATCGGTCCCGATCGCCCACGGCGCAAGCCGCCCGGCCACCGCGGCGGCCGAGCCGCCGGAGGAGCCGCCCGGGACCCGTTCACGGTCCCACGGGTTCCTGACGGGGCCGTAGCCGGAGTTCTCATTGGAGGAGCCCATCGCGAACTCGTCCATGTTGGTCTTGCCGAGGATCCGGCCGCCCGCCTCGGACAGCCTGCGCACCGCGGTCGCCGTGTAGGGCGGCCGATAGCCCTCCAGGATCCGCGAGCCGGCCGTCGTCTCGATTCCCTCGGTGCAGAAGATGTCCTTGACCGCAATCGGCGCGCCGCCAAGGGGCCCATCGCCCGCCCCGTTCGCCGAGCCGGACTCGGCGCGCCAGAGGTAGGCGCCGAGGTCGTCGGTCGCGGCCCGCTCCGCGTACGCGTCGAAGTACTCGTGCGCGTTGATCTCGCCCGCGGAGATCCGCTCGATCGCCTGGGCGGCGGTCAGCTCGAGGATGTCGCTCATGCCTGCGGCGACGGGACCCGGAATGCTCCCTCGTCCGGATCCGGAGCGGGCTCGAGGATCTTCTCGCGCGGCCAGCTCGGCCGTGGCTCGTCGGCTCGAAGGACGTTCTCCAGCTCGACCACGTGCGAGGTGGGCTCAACGCCGTCGAGGTCCAGCTCGTTCATCCGCTCGACGTGGTCGAGGATCCCCGAGAGCTCCCCCGCCATGCGCTCGAGCTCGTCCTCGCTCAGCTCCAAGCGCGCCAGTCGCGCGACGTGGAGGACCTGATCGCGATCGATCACGTGGGAAATTCTAGGCGCGACTTCGTCGCCGCAGAGTCGGGATAGGATCCCGCGCGCGCATGACCGGGGCCCGGGCGGAGCGATTCGTCGTCGGAAACCTCCGCCTCCTGGCGGCGAGCTTCGCCGTCGTCGGGATCCTGTTCATCGCCGTTCCCAACGGCGTGCTGGACGTCATCTCCGACCTCGGCGACGAGATCGGCAGCTTCACGGGCGCGCCGGAGACGGTGGAGAAGTTCTGGCTGGCGCTCGGGTTCGCCTACATGGTGGTGATCGCGGGGATCTGCGCCGTCGTGCAGGCCGACGTGGTCCGCTACCGGCCGCTGCTGCTCGTCCTCGCCGCGGGCAAAGCGGCCTCGTCGCTCGCGGCGCTGGGCTTCTTCGTCTTCGACAGCGACGTCTTCATCTACCTCCTGAACTTCATCGTCGACGGCCTGCTCGTCGGCGTCTCGCTCCTGCTCTGGACGATCGCCGGCAGGATCGGCGAGCCCGCCGCTCCGTCCTGAAGGCGCCCCCCGGGGCTTGGGGCCGCCGAGCGCCGGATCCTGGCCGCCTTCGCCCAGGCGATGGCGCCGGGTGTCGAGGGGCTTCCGCCCGCCCTGGGACCCGAGCGCGCGGGCGATCCGCGCGCGGACGGCGCGGTGGACACGGTCGCCGCCATCGACGCCTACCTGGCGAGCCTTTCCCACCGCGCCGTCCGCCAGGTGAAGCTCGCCCTGTGGGCACTCGAACTGATGCCGTTCCCGTGGCGGTTCAGCAGGGCGAGCGTCGACGCGCGGCAGGAGTTCCTGGGCAAGCTGGAGGGCTCGCGCTTTCCGCACGCGGCCGACCTGCTGCTCTTCCTGAAGGTCCTGGCGGGACTGGGGTACGGCAACGACGCACGCGTCAGGAACGCGGTGGGATACGAGATGCGCTGCGAGGTCAGCGACGGCCTGCCGCCGCCGACCGAAGGCCCGGCGGGGCTCGGCGACCTGCGCCCGCCGGCCGGCGGCGAGGACTGCGACGTGGCGATCGTGGGCTCGGGGGCGGGCGGAGCGGCGTGCGCGGCGATCCTCGCCCAGGCCGGTCTCGACGTCCTCGTCCTCGAGGCGGGCCCGTACATGGACAGCTCCAGCTACCCGGAGGAGCCGCTCGCGGCGCTCCGGGCCCTCTATCGCGACGGCGGACTGACGATCGCCGAGGGACGCCCGGCGATCCCGACGCCGGTGGGCCGGGCCGTCGGCGGCACCACGGTCATCAACTCGGGCACCTGCTTCCGCGCTCCGCACGAGGTGCTCGCCGCGTGGCGGGACGAGCACGGCATCGAGTGGGCCGTCGAGCTCGACGGCGACTACGCGGAGGCCGAGGAGATCATGTGGGTGCGAGAGGTCGATCCGGAGCGCATGGGTCGCAACGGCCAGCTCCTGCGCGAGGGCGCCGAGGCCCTTGGCGCGCGCCACGAGCCGCTGCGTCGCAACGCCGGCGGCTGCTATCAGTGCAGCTCTTGCCCGTCCGGGTGCCGCCTGGACGCGAAGCGGGCGGTCCACGTCTCCTACCTGCCGCGGGCCGTCGCCGCCGGGGCCCGCGTGCGCGCCGGCGTCGACGCGCGCCGCATCGCCTTCGAGAACGGGCGCGCCACCGGCCTGGAGTGCTTCATCCGAGCCGACGGCAGGGCCCGCCGGTACCGCGTCCGGGCCAGGAGGGGCGTTGTCGTGGCCGGAGGCGCGTTCGGAACGCCCGAGCTCCTGCTGCGCTCCGGGTTTCGCTCGCCGGGCGGCCAGCTGGGGCGCAACCTGAGGATCCACCCGGCTTGTTGGGTGGGAGCGCGGTTCGACGAGGAGGTTCGAGGCTGGGACGGCGTGATGCAGAGCTATGCCGTCACCGAGTGGGAACCACAGGGAATCCTGCTCGAGGCGACGTTCACGCCGCTTGCCTTCGGCGCTCAATGGCTCCCCGGCACAGGACGCGCCCACCAGGAGCGAGTGCGCTCCTACGACCACATCGCCTCCACGGGCGTCCACCTCTCCGACCGGTCCTCCGGGCGGGTTGCCCTGGCCGGCGACGGCTCGTTGCGCGTCACCTACCGGCTGACCGACGAGGATTCCAGGCGCCTCGTCTTCGGGATCGCCCGGGCCGCCGAGCTCCTCTACGCCGCCGGCGCGACGGAGGTCTACCCGCAGATCGCCGGGCTCCCGACCATTCCCAGGGCGCGGATCGCCGACCTGGAGTCCTCTCCCCCGCCCGCGGCGACGATGCGGCTGGAGGCCTTTCATCCGATGGGCACGGCCCGCATGGACGCCGATCCGGCCAAGGGAGTGGCGGCGACGGACGGGGCGGTCCACGGTGCCGAGGCGCTCTACGTCGCCGACGGCAGCCTGCTGCCGAGCTCGATCGGCGTCAATCCGATGATGACGATCATCGCGATGGCCACGCGCGTCGCGCGCCAGGTGGCCGAGCGACTGGCCTGATTTCGGCGACTCGTGGCAAGACCGCGACGGCCGCCGGGCGGCGGCCGTCGCGTCAACCTCTCCTCCCCCGGGAACGTGTCCCGGAAGCTGGTCTATGGCCCGCTCCCCGGCGGCGGCTGAGGTGGTCCGGCGCCCGGCCCGCCGGCGCCCCCAGTGCCGCCGGCGCGGAAGCGATCGGCCTGATCGGCGAACGAGGTGCCCTCCTCCTGCATCCCGAGGTATCCCCCGACCGTCACCGCGGCGGTCGCGACGAGCCCTAGCCAAACGCCGATCTTTCGCGTGTAGTCGATTCCGGCACCCGATGCGGTGAGGAAGCTCGGGGGGCTGACGATGCTCACGATCACGAGGATCAGCGAGATGATCCCGAGACCCGTCACGATCGCGCTGAGCGCCACCGGCAGCCCGAGCTCGGCGTCGGAAGCGGCGGTCAGGGCCAATCCGATCGCCAGCAGGCCGGTCACGAACAGCACGATGTCGGTGAAGGGGTAGGCGCCCCACGCGTTGACGCTGTCGATCTCGCCCGTCCTCGGAACCGCGCCGATGTCGGGCACGACGTTGGCATCCGCCTCGGCGCCGAACCACTTGAAGATGAACATGATCAGGATCAGGAGGGCACCAGCAAGGCCGGCGATCCGTTCGCCTCGATCCAGTTTCGTGAAGTCCAATTGAACCTCGGCGGGAGCCTATACCGGGCGACGCGGCGAGTCGTGAGAACCGGGATCAGCGGCGCAGCTGGCACGTCGCGTCGATCCGCAGGAGCCTGGCGAGCGCGTCGCGGTGCTCGGCCACCCATCGGTAAGCCCGTTCGGTGGCGCGAGGGAAGGTCCGAAACACGGCGGCGAACGGGCGGCCGCCGGGGAGGACGTCGAACAGCCGCGGCGCCGCCGCGCCGCCGGAGCGCACCTCGCCGTCGGCGACGAGATGCCACGAGTCGAGTCGGCGCTCGGGCTCGATCTCCGCGAGCAGGCGCTCTCCCTCCTCGCTCTGGATCGCGACGGGACGGAGCCGGCGGCGGCGGTCCCAGGCGAGGATCTTGTCGAGAGCCCACTTGCAGAATCCGCAATCGCGGTCGTAAAGGACCGACAGCTGCTTCGCGTCCGGGCTCATCGAAGTCGGCTAGGCGGATGCGGCGGGAGACCGCTCGACGCGCGCGCTCGCCGCTCGGAGCGTGTTCGAGAGCAGCATCGCGATTGTCATCGGCCCCACTCCCCCCGGCACGGGGGTGATCGCGCCGGCGACCTCCCTGGCCGCCTCGAAGTCGACGTCGCCGACCAATCCGTCGTCGGTGCGGTTCGTCCCGACGTCGATGACCGTCGCGCCAGGTTTGATCCAGCCGCCCTTGACCAGGCGCGGCGATCCGACCGCCGCCACCAGGATGTCGGCCCGCCGGCAGACCGCCGGAAGGTCGCGGGTACGGGAGTGGCAGACGGTCACGGTGGCGTTCGCGTTCAGCATCAAGCTCGCCAGCGGGCGGCCCACCAGGATCGAGCGGCCGACGATCACGGCGTCGGCGCCCTCGACCTCGACGCCGGCGTGTCGCAGGAGCTCCATCACGCCCTGGGGCGTGCAGGGCACGAGGCCGGGACGCCCCTGCGCGAGGAGCCCGGCGCTGCCGGCCGTGAGCGCGTCGACATCCTTACTCGGATCGATGGCCTCGACCACGGCGTCCTGGTCGATTGTCACCGGGAGGGGCAGCTGGACCAGGATCCCGTCGACCTCGTCGTCGGCGTTGAGTTCGGCGACGAGCGCCAGAAGCTCGTCCTGGGGCGTGTCGGCCCCCAGGCCGTGATGGATGGAGCGCATGCCGATCTCCTCGCTCAGCTTGCGCTTGTTGCCGACGTAGACCTGCGAGGCGGGGTCGTCGCCGACGAGGACCGTGGCGAGGCCCGGCACTCGGCCCCCGTGTACCTCCGCGAACCCCCGAACCCCGTCCGCGACCCGGGAGCGGACATCCGCCGCGACCGCCTTGCCGTCGATGACCGTCGCCGGCATCGCCTAGCCAGCCTTTCGCAGCGGCGCGTAGTCGGCCATGAGCTTGCGCTCCGTCGCGTCGCCGGCGAAGCGGACCACGATCACGCCGCCTGGCTCGACGCCGGTCACGACCCCCTCGCCGAAGGTGGCGTGCACCACGTCCGCGCCGACCTCGAACGCCAAAGGCACGGCGTGCGGCTGCGGCGGCTCGGGCCCGGCGAGGCCGCCACCGAGCGCCGCCCCCCGCGCCCAGCCGGTTGGCGAGGAGGTCGTCTCGCGCTCGACTAGCGACTCCGGAATCTCGGCGAGGAATCGCGACGGCAGGTTGTACCCGCGGCCGCCGTGCAGGCTGCGCCGGCGAGCGTAGGTCATGTAGAGGCGCTGCCTGGCGCGCGTCACCCCCACGTAGCACAGGCGGCGCTCCTCCTCGAGATTTCCCTCCTCGATCGAGCGCATGTGTGGGAACACCCCCTCCTCGCAGCCGATCATGAGCACGGCGTCGTACTCCAGGCCCTTGGCGTTGTGCAGGGTCATGAGCGTCGCGAGGCTCTCGTCGGTCTTCATCGAGTCCTGGTCCGTGTAGAGGGAGATCTGCGCGAGGAACTCCTCCAGCGGGCGGACGTCGCTGAATCCCTCGACGGCGCGGTTGGCGTCGAACTCCCCGGCGACCCCGACCAGCTCCTCGAGGTTCTCGACCCTCCCCTCCGCCTCGATCGTCCGCTCGGCGCGTAGGGCGTCCAGGTACCCCGTCTCGTTCAAGACCGCCTCCAGCAGCTCGGCGACGGGGGTGGAGCCGTCGGTGGCGTCCGCCCGTTCGCGAAGTGCCACCATCATGTCGGCGAAGCGCCTGACGGCCTTCTGCGCCGCCGGCCCGAGCGCGGGGACCCGCTCGGCCTCGCGCATCACGTCCCAGATGTCCTGTCCGGTCGTATTCGCGTGCGAGAGCAGCCGCGCCTGGGTCGTGTCTCCGATGCCTCGCCGCGGCGAGTTGACGATTCGCGCGAAGGACACGGAGTCGGCCGGGTTCGCGAGCAGGCTCAGGTAGGCGACGGCGTCCTTGATCTCTGCGCGCTCGTAGAACTTGGTGCCGCCGATCACCTGGTAGGGGATCTCGAAGCGCACCAGCGTGTCCTCGAGCACCCGGCTCTGGGCATTGACGCGGTAGAAGACCGCGATGCCGTCGCGGGGGATCCCCTCGTCGGTGACGAGGCGCTCGACCTCGGACGCGACGTAGCGGGCCTCGGAGTGCTCGTCGTCGTGCTCGGCGACCGTCACGGGCTCGCCGCGGCCCGCATCGGTCCACAGGTGCTTGGGCTTCTGCTCGTGGTTGTGGGCGATGATCCCGTTCGCGGCGTCGAGGATCGTGCCGGTCGAGCGATAGTTCTGCTCGAGTTTTACGACTGTGGTGTCGGGAAAGTCGTCCTCGAAACCCAGAATGTTTTGAATGTCCGCGTGGCGGAAGCCGTAGATCGATTGAAAGTCGTCGCCCACCACAAACAGATTTCCGGGGCCACCGGAGTCCGAGTCCTCACCGCATAGAAGCTGCAGCAGCCGGTACTGGGCGCGGTTCGTATCTTGGTACTCGTCGACGAGCACCCACTTGAAGGCCTTGCGGTAGCGCTCGCGCACGTCCTCGAACAGCTCCAGCAGGTTGACCGTGCGGACGAGCAGGTCGTCGAAGTCCATCGCGTTGGCCTCGAGCATCCGCTTCTCGTACAGGCGGTAGACGTCGGCGACCGTCTCCTCGAAGTAGGAGCCCTGCGCCTCCGTGTACGTCTCCGCGTCCGTGAGCTGGCTCTTGGCGCCGGAGATCGCCGCTCGGATCGCCCGGGGCGGGAAGCGCTTCGGGTCGACGCCGGCCTCCTTCACGCAGCGCTTGATCATGCGCAGCGAATCGGCCTCGTCATAGATCGTGAACGCCCGCTTGTAGCCCAGTCGCTTGGCGTCGGTGCGCAGGATGCGGGCGCACGCGGAGTGGAAGGTCATCACCCACATCACCCGTGAGACGCCCCCCACCAGCCGCTCGACGCGCTCGCGCATCTCCTGTGCCGCCTTGTTCGTGAAGGTGATCGCGAGGATCTCGGAGGGCAGCGCCTGGCCCGTCGCGAGCAGGTAGGCGATCCGGTACGTGAGGACGCGCGTCTTCCCGGAGCCAGCGCCGGCCAGGACGAGCAGCGGCCCCTCGCCGTGGGTGACCGCCTCCCGCTGGGGAGGGTTGAGGTCGGCGAGCAGGCGCTCGGTCTGCGATGCGCCCGGGTCTACGCGGGCGCCGGGTGTCGTCTCGGTCGCCACCGGCCGAGCATAGCTACGGGCACGGAGGGCGCCTTACCCCCCAGCCGAGGAGGGACCGCGCTTCGGCTTCAGCTCCCGCACCTCGCCCTCGGACGGCTTGCCGTCCAGCTCGGCGAGGCGCTCCTCGAGCCGGCGGATCCGCTCCGAGAGCCTCTTGATCGCGTCGGCGAGCGGGTCGGGCAGGTGGATCCAGTCGGCGTCGGGACCCTCCACCTTGCGCCCCTCGACCCGGACCGGATGACCCGGGTTTCCGACCACCGTGGAGTTCGCCGGCACGTCGGCGACCACCACCGAGTTCGCGCCGACCTTGGCGCCGCTGCCCACCACGATCGGGCCGAGCAGCTTGGCCCCGGAGCCGATCGTGACGTCATGGGCGACCGTGGGATGCCGCTTGCCGCGCTGAAAGCCGGTGCCACCGAGCGTCACCCCCTGATAGAGGGTCACCCGATCGCCGACCTCCGCCGTCTCTCCGATGACCACGCCCGAGCCGTGGTCGATGAAGAACTCGTCGCCGATTCTCGCCGCGGGATGGATCTCCACACCGGTCACCGCCCGGCTCGCGTACGAGATCGCCATCGGGATGCCCGGGACGCCGGCGTCGTGAATGGCATGCGCGACGCGATGGGCGAGGATCGCCTGCACGCCCGCCCAGTTCATGAGGATCTCGGCGGTCCCGACACCGCGCGCTGCCGGATCGCGATCCCGCGCCGAAGCCACGTCCGCGCGGATCTCCTGAGCCACGCGCCTGAGCGTCCCGAGTCCGATCATCGCCACTGAAGGGTAGGCGGGCTAGCCGTCGGGCGCGAAGAACGGCAGCGACATGTAGCGCTCGCCTCCGTCCGGCACGATCACGACCACGCGCTTGCCCGAGAGCTCGGCCCGCGACGCCACGTCCAACGCGGCCTCGATCGCGGCCCCCGCCGAGATCCCCACGAGGAGGCCCTCCTGACGAGCTGCCTGGCGGGCCCTCGCGAGCGCGGCCTCGTCGCTGACCGGAATGACCTCGTCGATCACCGATCGGTCGAGGACCTCCGGCACGAACCCGGCGCCGATCCCCTGGATCTTGTGGGGTCCGGGAATGCCGCCCGACAGCACCGCGGACGTCTCGGGCTCCACCGCCACCACGTGAACCGACGGGCGCCGCTCCTTCAGCACCTGCCCGACCCCGGTGATCGTGCCGCCCGTACCGACGCCGCAGACGAACGCGTCCACCTCGCCGTCGAGCTCCCGCCAGATCTCCTCGGCCGTGGTCCGCCGGTGGATCTCCGGGTTCGCGGGATTGTTGAACTGCTGCGGCATGAAGGCCCCCCGCTCCCGGACGATGCGCTCGGCCAGCGCGACCGCCTCGTTCATCCCCCCGAGCGAGGGCGTCTCGTGCACCTCGGCGCCGTAGGTGCGAAGCAGCGCGGTGCGCTCGCGGGTCATCCCCTCGGGCAGCGAGAGCACGAGCTCGTAGCCGCGCGCCGCGCAGACCATCGCCAGCGCGATCCCCGTGTTGCCGCTCGTGGGCTCGACGATCACGGAGCGCCCGGGCTCGATCAGCCCGTCCCGCTCGGCGGCGTCGATCATCGCGACGCCGATCCGATCCTTGACCGAGCCGCCGGGGTTCAGGTACTCGAGCTTCGCGACGACCTCGGCCCCGAGGTCATCCCCCATGCGCTGCAGGACGACCAGCGGCGTATAGCCGACCGTCTGCGACGCCTCGCGCGCAACCGCCGCGACGCGCTCGGAAACCCGTGACTCTCCGTTCACGATCGAGGCCAAGGTACCGGCTCCGACGGGCGGAGCGCCGCCGCGATGACCAGCCCGACAGCGGACTCAGGCACTCATCCCGCCCGCTTCAAGGACCGCCCGCTGGTCGAGGAAATCACGCGCATTGACGATCTTGCCGTCACCTACCTCGAGAACACGTCGCGCGTGACGCCTAGCAGCCCATCATGGCCGCGATAGGTCCTAGCCCTCCCCTCGAAGGTTCCAATCGGCGTGCTAATGAACTCCGCGTCCGCATGCCATGAGTCCAGCCAAGCCTCGACGTCACCGGAGTTCCGCCAGTCGAGCCTCCGCTGCACCACCTCCACGTTCTCTCGCGACATCGCCACGGCTGCCCCAGATCAGATGTGGTACGTCCTCCCGCGTGTCACTCGGTGACACCCGGAATCACGATCACTCGGCCAGAACCCGTGCAACCGGGCGGGTTTCGCCCGATCGAGTGTCGGCGACGTTCTTCGAGTGACCCTCGCTGATGCTGCCGTTCGCTGACGCCTGGTTGACGCGAACCGCTGCGCCGAGCACGGCAACCAGCGCCTCCTCGACGCCTTCGGGAAATGTGCGTCGAGCAAGCTAGCGGCGAGCTCGCGCGGTCGCGCGCCGATGGCCCAAGTCCCACGCGGGTAGCATCTGGGCTCCGGCCGCCGGCCGGAGCATGGAGGGCGCTTCAGATGCAGCAAGGTCCGTCGTGTTCGCCGTCGACGACGACGAGCGGTCGCTCGAGCGCATTCGGCGCGAGCTGACGAGCCGCTACGGCACGGACTATCGCGTCGCCTGTGAGAGCTCGGCGGGTTCGGCCCTCCAAGTGCTCGAGGAGATGCGCGGCCGGGGCGAGGCCGTCGCCCTCGTCCTTGCCGCGCAGTGGATGGACGGGATCCGCGGCGTCGAGCTGCTAGCGAAGGTGGGCGAGCTGCACCCGCTCGCAAAGCGCGCGCTGCTGATCGACTGGGGCGGGTGGGGCCACCGCCCGACCGCGGAGGCGATCCTCGCGGGTATTGCGCAGCGGCACATGGACTACTACGTGATGCGGCCCCGACGGCCTCCCGACGAACAGTTCCACCGGACGGTCTCGGAGTTCCTTCACGAGTGGGCCCGCACCCAATCACAACCGTCCGCAGGCGAGGTCGTCCTGGTGGCGCACCGACCGTCGCGACGCGGCTACGAGCTGCGGGAGCTCCTGACCCGCAACGGCATTCCGCATGTCTTCCGCACCAGCGATTCGGCCGAGGGACGGAGGATCCTGCGCGACTGCGGCGTGGCCGGCAGCGACCTGCCGGTGGCCCTGATGCACGACGGGCGAACTCTGGTCGACCCGTCATCGACGGACCTCGTGGCTGCGTTCGGGGTGGAGACCGAGATTGGCTCGGATCGGGCGTTTGACGTGATCGTGGTCGGTGCCGGCCCGGCCGGGTTGACCGCGGCGGTGTACGCATCCTCCGAGGGGTTGAGCACCCTGGTCGTCGAGCGCCAGGCGATCGGCGGCCAGGCGGGGTCCAGCTCGCTGATTCGAAACTACCTCGGCTTCTCGCGCGGCGTGAGCGGGGCCGAGCTCGCCCAGCGGGCCTACCAGCAGGCGTGGGTGTTCGGCACCAAATTCCTGCTCATGCGAGAGGTGGTGGAGCTTCGCGCCGAGGGCGACCACTTTGCGATCGACGTAGGCGGCGTGGGGGAGGTGACGGCCGGGGCCGTGGTGCTCGCCATGGGTGTCTCATACCGGCGGCTGGGCATTCCCTCGCTCGAGAACCTCACCGGCTCCGGGGTGTTCTACGGAACCGCGACCTCTGAGGCCTCGTGGCTCGAGGGCGAGCACGTCTACGTCGTGGGCGGCGGCAACTCCGCCGGGCAGGCGGTCATGCACCTCTCGAGGTACGCGGAGCGGGTGACGCTCCTCGTCCGGCGTGCGGCGCTCCACGAGACGATGTCGCGATACCTCCGTGCGGAGCTCGACGCAACCGAGAACGTCGACGTGCGGCTACGGACGGAGGTCGCGTACGGCGGCGGAGACGGCCGGCTTGAGTGGCTCGACCTACGCGACAACATCAGCGGCGAGGTGCAGAGGGTCGAGGCGGCGGGGCTCTTCCTGATGATCGGCGCGGTGCCCCACACGGATTGGCTGCCGGCGAACGTCGAACGCGATCGGGGCGGATACCTCCTTACCGGGCTGGACCTCGTCCGAGACGGCCAGGTCGTCGACTGCTGGCCGCTCGCGCGCAGCCCCCGCATCCTCGAAACGAGCCTCCCCGGAGTATTCGCCGCCGGAGATGTCCGCCACGGCTCGATCAGCCGCGTGGCATCCGCGGTCGGCGACGGATCGGTCGTCATCTCCCAGATCCACCAGGCCGCGGACGCGCCCGCAGCGCATCGGTAAACGTTGGGAGCTGCACGCCGCAGGCTAAGGCGCGCAGTGTCACGTTCAGCCTTCTGCGGCGGGTGCCCCACTAGCCGGCCTCGTCGGCTTGGTCTCAGCAGCAGGCCTATAAAGAAGGCAACGTGGCGGTCTCTACGGACCGGAGCTGAACACCCTCTGCCTGAATATCGGAGAAGAGCTTCCTTATCCGTGACAGGCGGCGCGATCCTTGCCAACTGTCCCCTCGCGAGATACTGCGTGGGCGATGTCGCAGGAGAACGTCGACCTTGTCGTGGCCTTCTTCGACGCCTACAACGCCCGCGACGTCGAGGCCGTCGACCGACTGCTGGCCTCCGGCGCGAAGGTCACGACGCTTTCGGCGAGGGCCGGGCTGCCGGCGCGGTGGGAACCTGGGGGAACGAGGCGATACTTTCAGCAGCTGGACGAGGCGTGGGCGGACCTTCGCGTCGAGGTCGAGGACTTCCACGAACTCGGAGATCGTGTAGTGGCGGTTGGAGTCATGCGCGGCACCGGCAAGACCAGCAACGCTGAGGTGGTCCGCAGGTTCGCCACCGTGTTCGTGGTCAACAACTCGCGTTTCGCGCGAGTCGACAGCTACAGCGACCCCAAGGAGGCCCTGGAAGCCGCCGGGCTGCGGGAGGAGGGGATGTCGCAGGAGAACGTCGAGCTGGCCGCCCGCTTCTACGAGCCCGCGACGAGCAAGGACGAGCTGCTGGCCGCCATGCCGAGGGCGATGCTCCTCTGCCACCCCGACGTGGAGTGGACGAGTCGCGAGGACGGGTTGACCTACCGGGGCCGTGAGGGAGCGATGGGGGCGATGGAACGCTACCTCGAGAGCTTCGATGACTATCGGTTTGAGGTCCAGCGGATAATCGACTGCGGTAGCGATGATGTGCTCGTCATCGGGCTCGAGGTGGCAACTGGCGCAATAAGCGGAGCCGAGGTCCGCTCGCTCAACTACGAGCTGCTCACCATCCGGGACGGCATGATCATTCGCTTCCGGGATTTTCGGGACGAGACAGAAGCCCTCGAAGCCGCCGGACTGTCGGAGTAGGCGATGTCGCAGGAGAACGTGGAGCTCGTCCGGAACTTCTACGCGATGATCGACCGCGGCGACGCGAACGCCTGGCACCTCCTTCCGCCGCGTTTCGTGATCGATCTGTCGCGGCGGCTCATAGACCCCGTGATCCTTCGTGGGCCTGATGAAATGCGCGCCTTCTATGGGGACCTCGACGCGCACTGGGCGGGGGGCGCGAGTCTGGAAGTTGAAGAGCTGATCGACGCAGGCGACCGGGTGCTCGTGCTGATCCGCTTCGGCGGGCGCGACAAGATGAGTGGCGCTGAGGTTGAGGCTCTGGTCTGGAACTTGTGGACGTTCCGCGATGGCGAGCCCGTCAGATGGACGTACTTCGGAGAGGACCGGGCGGGTGCCCTCGAATCCGCCGGGCTTGAGGACTAGGTCCATCGCGTAGCTGCTTCGGCAGCTCGCGCAGGACTGCCAGCGTCTGCGCGCCGTACGCCTCGTGCACCTCCCAGACGTCGATCTGCTCCACGAAGGCCTGCATCAACGCGGCCGTGAGCGTCCCAACCGCAAACCAGGGGAGTACCTGGAGCGTGAGGTCGACGAACGAGCTCGCCGCCTCCTCCATTACCCCCATCGCCCAGCCACGCCGTCAGCTCGGCGAGGGCCTACGGAGCGATGCGGTAGTTGGACCAGATTCCGTGGCGCTCAACCTCGAGCACCCCGGCCTCGCGTAGAACCCTCAGGTGATGGGAGATCGTCGGCTGTGACACGTCGAACAGCGGCACGATCTCGCAGACGCACAGCATCTCCCCATGCTTTCGCAGCAGGTCGACGATCTGCACCCGGATCGGGTCCGCGAGCGCCTTGCCGAGCTCGGCCATCCGTGCGGCCCTCGCGGACGAGAGCGGACGGGCGGTCGGTGGCTTGCAGAAGCGCTCATCGTGCGGCCTTCGCCCGCGGGTTGGCTCGACAGTCGTGATGGTCATGCTCGAAGTTACGCACGCTCATAGACGAATGTCTATGGAGACTGTCCGGCCAGGCCCGGCTCTGAGCCGCCGCCTCGATCCAGCCATATGGCGAGCAGATCACCGAGGAGCTCATCCGGCACACAGCCAGGGTCCGATACCTCCTCGAAGGCGAGGCCATTCGCGAGGGCCATCACCGTAAGCCCGAGCTCCTCGGCCGAGATCGGCGGCGGAACCCCGCGTTCGGCGAGGCGCTCCTCCAGCAGCTCGGCGAGCGCGGTCCTGAACCTTCGCTTGTGCTCCCTCAGCTTCGGAGCGAGGCTTGGGGTACGAGCCGCGTGAGCGACGAACTCGAACAGAAGCAGCCGCCATTCGCGGCTCTCCTTGAGGCCGCGGGTGGCATCGCGCGCCTCCGCGTCGAGGGCGACGTCGCGCTCGCCATCTCGCGCTGAGCTCGTGAGTGTCTGGCGCATGTGCCGGATGCGCTCCTCCTGGCGCTCCTCCATCAGCGCGAAGAACAGGTCGCCCTTGCTGCCGAAGTTGTAGTAGATCGCGCCGTTCGAGAGGCCGGCCTCCTCGGCGACCTCCTCGATCGTCGCCGCGTGAAAGCCGCGCGCGCCGAACACCGTGCGCGCGGCCCGCAGGATCCGGCCGCGGTTTGCCTCGCGCTTCTCGGCCCGGTTCGGGCGCCGGGCCCGGGCCCGTGTGCGCGGTGTCACGTTTGCGATCCTTCCTCGGGTGGTACTTTCAGAGCATCGCTCTTTTTAGAGCGTAACTCTGATTGTAGTCCATCATTCAGGAGGTAGACGACATGAAGGAGATCCCGCTGATACTGGCACTCGCGGCGTGTCCGCTGGGCATGCTGACGATGGGGGCGTTCGCCTGGTTCTCGGGCAAGTTCTTGGCCAACCGCAAGAAGAGTGCGAGCCAGCCGGCAGGCGCCGAACAACCCGCCCCGCGCGGCTGACGCAAGCCATGGAGCGGACACGACGCAGGCGCAATCCAGCGACGATGCCCCCGGAGGTCGCCGAGGGCGTCTACAGGCTCGGGACCAAGTGGATCAACTTCTACCTGGTCGAGGACGAGGGGGAGTTCACGCTCATCGACGCCGGCTACCCGGGGTACTGGAAGCTCCTCGAGGAGGCGATCGATGCCCTCGGCGCGAGCATGGGAGCGATCCGAGCGGCGATCCTCACCCACCACCATGCCGACCACGTCGGCACCGCGGAGCGGTTACGGTCGAGCACCGGCGCCCGCGTTCTCGCCGGCGAGGGCGACGCCTGGATCGTCGCGGGGAAGTACCCGTCTCATGCGAGCCCCGGCTTCTACCGGCGCTGCTCACGGCGGCGGAGCGGGCTCGGGTTCATCGCCCACAGCGCTGCCGCCGGAGGCGCCAGGTACCAGCCCGTGCAGGAGGTCGAGCCGATCAGGGAGGACCAGACGCTCGACCTGCCGGGGCGGCCGCACGTGATCCACACGCCCGGCCACACCGCGGGCCACTACTCGGTGGCGCTTCCCCAGCGCGGCGTCCTGGTCTCGGGGGACGCGATGGCGACCCTCGACTACGTGACCGGACAACGAGGGGTCGGCCTGCATCCGCTGAACGACGATCGCGAGATCGCGCTTGCCTCCCTCGACCGGCTCGACCCGATCGAGGGAGAGGTCGTCCTCGTGGCCCACGGCGACCCCTGGACCGGCGGGCTCGGGCGGGCGCTCGAGATCGTCCGCGCCCAGAACGGAGTGATCGAATGACGCCGGATCAGGATGGAGCCCCTCGGCCCGAGGCGAGCGTAAGCTCGTCCCCGGTGCCCGAGGAGAAGGTCCACCACCCGATATTCGCGCGGCTCTACCTCCGCATGACGAAGAGCCGCAAGGCCCGGGGCGAGGAGGAGCACCGGCGCCGGTTGCTGGCCGGCCTATCGGGACGCGTGATCGAAGTCGGCGCGGGAAATGGGCTCAACTTCGCGTTCTATCCCGAGACCGTGACCGAAGTGATCGCAGTCGAGCCGGAATCGACTCTCCGGGATGCCGCGCTGGAGGCAGCACGGGAGGCGCCCGTGCGGATCGAGGTCATCGATGGCGTGTCTGGTCGGCTCCCGGCCACGGATGGCTCCTGCGACGCCGGAGTCGCCTCGCTGGTCCTCTGCTCGGTGCCGGACCAGGCCCGCGCCCTAGCCGAGCTTCGCCGCGTCATCCGGCCCGGCGGCGAGCTCCGCTTCTACGAGCACGTGGTCTCGCAGCGGCCGTCTCCCGCGAGGTTGCAGCGGATCGCCGACGCCACCTTCTGGCCGCGCGTCGGCGGTGGCTGCCACATGAGCCGCGACACCGCAAGGGCGATCGAGGAGGCGGGCTTCGCAATCGAGAGCCAAGACAGGTTCCCCTTCAGCCCGGGAGTGCCGGTCCCCCCTCTCGCGCACATCCTCGGAGTGGCGAGGCGGCCGTGACAGACGAGTAAGCAGGTCTATCGCCAGCCTCAGGGGTGCCCCGAACGTTCTCAGCATGCACGGCGCGGTCGAAGCGCGTCGGGCGCCTTGAACGGCGATCGTCGAAACGCAGCGAATTAGTCGCCGCGCATTCCCACCTCCTCAAGCCATCCGGGCGGCAGGACGCCGGCCGAATGGCCCGGGTACTCGGGAACGAGTCGCAACGCCAGTTGACCCGCCGGCCGGGGCTCGATCGCGGACCGCAGCTCCGCGACGGTCATCAGCAGGCTGAGGCTCGGAGCGAGCTGAAAGTCGGCCGCGTTCGGCTCCACACCATCCAGGACACCGGCGGCGATCCAGGTATCGATGCGGTCGAGCATCGCGGGCAGGGCTCGCAAGTCGGTGCGCACCGTCTCGTCGTCGGCACCGATCAGGCGCGCGTACCAGGCGATGGTCGGTCGGCCGGTCATGGCGGCAAGTCGGGGGTTGATCGGCACCCGGGCGCCCTGGATCCGGCGCGAGTCGGCGAGCTGAGCGGCAACCATCGCCGGGTCGCGGCGCAGCTCCCAGACCTCGATCCGCCGTGCCGCCGGCTGCAGGACCTCGTCGCCCCAGCGCTCGGCCTTCTCGACCTCCTCCCGTCTGGCCGGGTCGCGCGGAAACAGACGCGGCTCGGGGACGAGCTCATCGAGCGCGGCTGAGATCCGGCGCGAGCCCTGAATCTTCTCGCCGTTGAGGCGCAGCGCCGGGACGGTCCGCGCTGAGAACCCCGACATACGGAGGATCGGGCCGGTGAACGGGAGCAGCAGCCACACGACCCGGTAATCGATACCCTTGCGCTCGAGCATGAGCGCGGCGGCCATGCTCGGGTGGGAGGCCGGCATCGCGTACAGCTTCGCCGTCACGGGGCCCAGCCTAATTGCCGTTACGAGAAAGCTGCATGCACGGCGTCGCGCTCATCGCTCCCATGCCCTCGGCAGAAACGGTGCGAGCGGCACGGTGTAGCTCAACTGATGCATCAGCGCTGGGTGCGCCTGTTGGCTGTCGTCGTCTTTCTCGGCTTCACCTTGGTCCTGGTCTTCGGGTACTACAGGTCGAACAGCGGCGACCCCGACAACTTCCCCGCGCTTCTTCAGATCGTCGTGCCTCTCGTCGTCTACTTCACTGCCGGCTTCGCTATCGGCAGATGGTGGTTCATCCCACTGATGTTGGTCCCAATACTCATCGCGATTCCAGCGGGGCCGATCCCGAGCGACGACGACGGGCTACCTATCGACGTTGCGGTTGCCGTTGTCACGCTGGTCTACCTGAGGCTACTCGGGATCGCCGGCGTCATTGCTCGAAAGCTCCGGGACCACTCTTCCCCGCACCGCCCCCCGCCATCCCAACCTGACGCCACCGGATGAATGCGCACTCCAGGTGGATAATCTGCGCCTTCGCATGAGCCCGACGTTGTGACGACGGCGCGAGAGCGGCGTATGTTGCTTGGTGGTGCGTTCATCGATCGTGGGAGTCGCTGCGGCGGCGGTCGTTCTATACGGATGCGGCGAGGGAAGTGCCCAAGACATCGAGCCGCTCGGCCGGGGTCACGTCAAGGTCGTCCAGGTCGGTGCTGTCGGCTACACGGAGGGCACGGAATCCGTGGCCATGATTGTCGCTCCCGGCGATGCCGTCCCCGCCAGGGCCCGCGTCCGTTATCCCGAACGCCGGCAAATCATCCTGGATCGATCCCTTCAGGCCCTCCCACCGAGGGCGACCTACATCCTCACGAGCTTCCAACAGCCGTGTGACGCTGCGTGCCCGATGAAGGACGCGCCGACCGATAAATGCTCAATCGAGTTCGCTCTTACTGACCAAGAGCGGGTTGTCGCCGTGGTTCATGTGGTCCCCGGCCGGCCCTGCAAGATCAAAACCTCGTCGTCGAAAGCGGAGCCTCGGTAGTCGGCGTTGTGGCTCGCCGGTCTTGGCGCCACGAGGGCGTTTAGTCGTAGCCGGCATTTAGGACCCGCCAATCGCCAGGACCCACCTCGCCAACCCACGCGTTGCGCGAGGTCATTCTGCCGCGGACCCTGAACGTAACCAGGGCGTGACCGCGATCACCATCTATCTCAACGCGCCTGATCGTCGCGTCCCGCCAGCCGGTATGGCTCGGCGAGAGCCGACTCCAGAACCGCCGGCACCTGGACTCGGTCCGATCGGCATCGTCGACCAGGCTCCCGGCGCCGAACCTGTCGGAACGCTGCAGCTCGACGTAGCTGGCGCAGTAGGTGTCGCGATCCGGACTCGCGTCGAACACGAAGTAGCTCCTTGCGGTGTGGATGATGCTCGAGCGATCGCCAGTCTGAGGGTTCGACGACGAGCCGCCACAGCCCGCCAACAGTCCGGCAGAGGCGCCGACGCAGAGGATCAACGGCCAACGCATTACGGCTCTGCCACAGACCATGTCAGCGCTCGGGTTCGAGGTCAAGCGTGGTCGTGCCCCGTTCGTCTGCCGAGTCATTCCACCGTTACTAAAGATCGAATGAGCAGATCATTCAGTTCGACGCCGAGCACTCGCCCCGGGCGCTCAAGCGCGAGTTCGAGCATGCTCCGTATCCCCCAGCTGTCAGTGGCCAGGAAGTAGTGCTCCCAGCCGAGCCGATCGAGCTCGACCAATCCCCGCTCAACAATCGCCCGCCGATCGAGCCTTGAAGCGCGAGGTTCCTCCCCCACGCCCGGTGGATCGTAGGAGGCGACCTCGGCCCACTGCTCGAGGCGTGGCCTGATCGCGTCCCATTCGAGTTCGGTGAACTCGGGAACGAGCAGAAGCCTCGGTCGATCGGTCACGAAAGAAAGCCCCGGCGAGCGCTAGCGGCCACCGCGTTAGTGGTCGTCGTCGTGCTTTCGACGCCGCAGGATCGCCCACGCGCCGCCGGCGACCATTCCTCCCATCATCACGACCATGATGACGACGAAGGCTGTACTCATCTCCATCATCTCGTCTTCGAAGCTACTCGCATGGCGCGGCCGAGGTCGCGGTAATCAGCGCGGCGCCGTGCCGCGCCGAGGATGTGCGGCGTGACCAGCACCTCCACGACGTCGTCGCGCTCATAATGAGCCTCATCCTTCGGCAACGGATCTGCGAATAGCGCTTGCAAAACAACTGGTTGATGCTTGCGCGAGCACTCTCAGGTTCCGCCGGCGAGCTGGCCCTCGGCGCGCCTGAGGAGCACGGCATTGGTGGCGACGATGATCGAACTCAGCGACATCAAGAGCGCCGACCATTCGGGGCGGAGCTCGATTCCGTAGGCGGGAAACAGCACGCCGCCGGCGATCGGGATCGCGGCGACGTTGTAGACACTGGCCCAGGCGAGGTTCTGCTTCATCTTCCGCACCGTGGCTCGGGAGAGGCGCATCGCCGCTGCGATGTCTGCAGGATCGGATCGCATCAGAACCACCTTCGCGGTCTCGATTGCCACATCGGTCCCGGCGCCGATCGCGATCCCGACGTCGGCCTGGGCCAGGGCCGGGGCGTCGTTGACCCCGTCGCCGACCATCGCCACCTTCTTGCCCTCACCTTGGAGGCGCTTGACGTAGCCGGCCTTATCGGCCGGCAGCACCTCGGCGAAGACGTGGTCGATGCCGAGCTCGGCGGCCACCGCCTCAGCGGTCGCCCCGTTGTCGCCGGAGATCAGCGCCACCTCGAGACCCAGGTTCTTAAGGCCGGCGATCGCGGCGGCCGCCGACGGCTTCAGCTGATCGGCCGCGGCAACAACGCCAGCCGGGTGGCCGTCGACGGCAACGAGCATCGCCGTCTTGCCCTCGGCAGCAAGGGTGGAAGCGCGGCCGTCGAGGCCATCCGAAGCGACGCTGGCGCTCTCAAGCAGGCGGGCATTGCCAATCAAGAGCTGATGACCCTCGACCGTGGCCCGAAGACCGTGGCCGGGAACGGCCTCGAACTCCGACGCGTCGGTCAGGGCAATCCCCCGGCCCTCGGCCCCCTCGACGAGCGCCCGCGCCAGCGGATGCTCGGAACCGCGCTCGGCGCTCGCCACGAGCCGCAGCATTTCCTTCTCGTCCAGCTCGTCCGCCGCAACGACATCGGTCAGCGCTGGACGCCCCTCGGTCAAGGTGCCGGTCTTGTCGAGCGCGATCGCGTCGAGCGAGCCGACCGACTCGAGCGTCGCCGCGTCCTTGATCAGAATGTTGTGCTTCGCGCCGAGCCCGGTGCCGACGGCGACGGCCGTCGGCGTCGCCAGACCCAGGGCATCTGGGCAGGCAATGACCACCGCCGAGATCGCAAAGGTCAGTGAGGTGATGAAGCTCTCGCCCGCGATCGCCGTCCACACGGCGAAGGTGATCAGCCCAACGGAGACGGCGAGGATGACGAGGTAGGAGGCGGCCTTGTCGGCGAGGCGCTGGCCTGGCGCCTTCGAATTCTGCGCCTCTTGGACGAGGTCGATGATCTGGCCTAGTGCCGTGTCGGCACCGACCTTTGTCGCCTCGAAGCGAAGCGCGCCGGACTGGTTGATCGAGCCACCAACGACTTCGTCGCCGGGGCCCTTCTCCACCGGCACCGACTCCCCGGTGACGAGGCTCTCATCGATTGCCGAGGTGCCCTCGCGGGCGATCCCGTCGACCGGGACCTTGTCGCCGGGCCGGAGCACGACGGTCTCCCCGACTCGGATCTCGCTGCTCGGCACCTCGATCTCCTGGCCGTCGCGGATCACGGTTGCCTTCGGCGGGACGATGTCGAACAGGGCTCGTAGGGAGTCGGTCGTCCCGCGGCGGGCCCTCATCTCCATCCAGTGTCCGAAGAGCACGAAGGTCACCAGCAGCACCGCCGCTTCGAAGAAGGTCTCGCCGCCGATCACCGTGATCAGGGAGCTGAACGACCACGCGGCCAGCACGCCGACCGCGATCAGGACGCTCATGTTGAGCGCCCGTGATCGAAGCGAGGTGTAGGCGCCGCCGATGAAGATCCAGCCGGCGTACCAGACAACCGGCGTCGACAGGACCAGCATCAGCCAGTTGCGGGCGGTCTCCGATTTGACGATCTCGAGGCCGAAGAAGTCGACGGTCACGGGTGAGAGCGCGAACACCGGGATCGAGAGCACCAGCGCCAGGAAGAAGCGCCGGCGCATGTCGTTCTCCATCGCGCGGGCGACCTTGGGATCGGACATGTCGTGGTCCATGCCCGCGTGCTCGTCGACCTCGTGCGGCTCGACCTCGTCGTGCTCGTGTTCGGCCGAGGTGTGCTGGAGCTCGTACTGCATCCGGTCGTACTTAGTCCCACAGCAGATCGGCGCGAGCTGGGCGTCATGCCCCAGCTGAGCGCCGTTACGTCGGGCCATAACCGTCTCGCCGTTCATCGCGCAGCGATAGCCGCGCTCGGCGATCAGCTCGCTGATCCGCCGCACGTCGATTCGCTCGGGGGCGTAGTCCACCCAAGCCCGGTCGCTCGAGTAGTCGACCTTGGCCTCGGAGATCCCCGGAGCGGCGCGCAGGTCGGACTCGATGTGCTCGGCGCAGGCCGGGCAGCGGAGATTGAGGACCTTGATCTCAGCCGTTGGCATCGTTCGATACCGGAGCGCTGGCGCGGTAGAGCGCCAGTGTCCCGAGGATCGTTCGCAGGCGGTCGGTCTCCTCGGCGCCGTGTAGACCACCCTGCTCGAAGATCGCCGGCAATGCGCCGGCCCCGTTGTCACGCGTCTGCTCGAGCCCGTCGAAGAGCCGGATCTGCCAGAACAGGGCCGCCATCACCGGGTCGGTCGGCCGTCCAAAGTCGGCGACGTGAAGTGCGCCACCGGGGGCCAAAACACGTGCGATCTCGCCAGCCGTTGCAAGCTTGTCCACCCGCGTCAGATGATGGAAGAACAGCGTTGCCATCACGACGTCGATGGAATCGTCGCCGTAGGGCAACTCGGTCGACAGGCCCTCGTCGAAGCTGACCTCGACGCCCGCGTTCTTGGCCTTGCTGCGGGCACGCTCGAGGACCTCGGGATCACCGTCAAGGCCCACAATCTCGGCGCGGGGCTGTGCGAGCTTGGCCTCGATCGCCAGGGTCCCGGTCCCGCAGCCGAGATCGAGGACCCGCTGGCCGGGAGCGAGGCTCGTTTGGCGAAGCAGCCGTGACTTGAACTCTCGCTCGCGGGTGGTCGTGCGCACGACCGGGTCATACAGCCGGGTCAGGCTGCGGAACCGAAGCGCGGGGACGTATCGCTCGCCGGACTCAGGCATGGTCAGTGGGAGTGAGCGTGTGCAGGAGCCTCCGTCGGCGCCTTGGCACCGATGTACTGCTCGGGACTCGACTGGAACCGGTCGCGGCAGTGCTCGGAGCAGAAGAAATAGGTCCGGCCGGCGTGTTCCAGCCGCAGCGCCTTGTCGCGATCGACCTTCATCCCGCAGACCGGATCGGTGACCCCGCGACGGACGGTCAGATAGATGAGCGCCACGAACACGGCCGTAGCGAGCGCGTTCAGGACCAGCTTGTAGTCGATCTGGATCGAGCTGAAGATCTCCTCTTCCGTGGGGCGAGCGGTCGGGATCAGGCCGAAGAGCGAGAACAGGCCGTCGATGACCAGCGCCGCGCCGACCATGGTCACGAACATCAGCGTCGTGATCCGCAGCGCGAAGCTCCAGCCGTAGTACTTGCGGTAGGCGGAGATGATCGGCAACACGATCAGGTCGGCGAAGATGAAGGCGATCACGCCGGCGAACGAGATTCCGCCTGACCACAGCACCGCGGCCAGCGGCACGTTGCCGATCGAGCAGACGAAGCTCAACACAGCGATGATGGGACCCGCGATTACGTTCTCGATCGTTCGAAGGAGCGGCGGGGCATCCTCGACGAACAGGGCGTTGAAGACGTCGTCTCCGAGCAGCCCGATGAAGCCGGCGAGAAGGAATCCGATCGAGATCTCCTTCCAGAGCATCTTCCAGTCGCCTCGGAAGTTGTGGGCCACGTCCGACCAAGCCGCGCTCGATGTCAGTCGCTGGCGCCAGCTCACTCCCTCCGAACCGGCGGCGTGGTGCTCATGCTTGGCCTGGGCACCCCGGGCGTGCTCGCGGGCCCGTGCTTCGAGTCGCGGGGAGACGAAGAAGCGAAGGAGCCCCGCCATCAGGGCGATCAAGACGATGCCGCCGACGAATTCCGCGAGGGTGAACTGCCAGCCGATCAAGAGCCACAACACAAGACCGAGCTCCCAGACCAGGTTTGTCGACGCGAACTGGAAGGCGAGTGCGGTGATCGCCGAGGCACCCTTCTGAAACAGCGACTTGGCGATAGCGATCGCCGCGTAGGAGCACGACGAGGATGCTGCCCCGAGTCCGGTCGCCCGGGCGATCGGAGCAAGGCCGGTGCCGGAAAGCGCGCCCTCGATCCGCTGGCGAGGGACCCAGGCCTGCACGATCGCCGAGATCGCGAAGCCCAGCACCAGCGCCCACCAGACCTCCCACGCCATCAGGAAGGCGTTGGAGAGCCCGTCGCCGATCTTGCCCACGACGTCGCTCACAGCGTGAGCAGGCGCCGCAAGGCGCCCATCAGCTCTTCGACGCGCTCCTCGTCTTTACCGTCGGCGTCGCGCATGCAATTGCGAACATGCTCGTCGACGAGGCCGAGGGCGACCTTGTCAAGGGCGGCGCGGATTGCGCTGATCTGGGTCAAGACGTCGATGCAGTAGCGCTCCTCATCGACCATCGACTGCACGCCGCGAACCTGACCTTCAATCCGGGACAGGCGCTTGTGAAGTTGCTCCTTGCTTGCCTTGTATCCGGGCTCGCTCATGTGGTCAGTATATACCCCCACCCGGTATAGCTCTAAGTTCCGCCAGCGAGCTCGCCGAGCGCTCTATACGGGGCCGCTTCCGGCAAGCTCGACCCGCAGGCCGTGTGGGGCGAGCCGCGAGAAGAAGCACTCTGGGTCGATCACCTGCTCGGGCATCCAGGCGCCAGGCTCGGCGACTTCGCCGTCCAACAACGAGCGCGTCACCCCGGCCGCGCCAGCGGCGGCGGCGTTTGCCTGGCCCCGGGCTTGGAGCATCCCGTGGCTTGACTTCTTGCCGCATGTGACGTCGACCCTCAAGGCGAACGGTCGCTCCCCACCCCGACCGCGCCTTCGCGCGATCCTGGATAGCGCATCTCGGACCGGCTTCGACTCGAGTGTCCGCGCTAAACGAGCGTGGATCAGCCCGGAGAGAAGGCCCGCAGGGCAATCGCGAGCAATGCGCGCCACGGTCGTGATCCCCCGGAGCCATCCATGGCCGGTCGCTTCCTGCTAATTCCCCGGGACGGGACTGCCGCCGTCGAAGGCAAGCTCCGCATATTCGGCCGGCGTCATGCCCTTGAACCGGTCCGGATCCGATGTTGATATCGAGATGACGATCGGGCGACCGTGTGGAAGAACACCCTCGATCGTCGTTGGATCTCCGTCATCGTCCGCTGCTGGCTTTGCACTCTTCAACAGTGCTTGCTCTGCCGCCTCACGCTGTGCCGCCGAGAAATCATCCTCATCCACGAGCCCTGGTTGCGGCTTGTCCTGGCCATCGTCCGGTCCACAAAAGACAATCGGCTTGTCGTCGAAGCCGTGCTCCTTCCAATGAGCTTGGGTCAGTTCCGGCGAAGGACAGAAATCGACTTCCGGCCCTGCGGGAATCGCCGCGGAATCCGTACCGCTAGTTGTGGTTTGGGTGTCCCGAGCGCCGGCTCCGGCTACGACCGTAATTACCGCCGCGGCAACCACCAGAGCCAACAGCAAGGCCAATAAGCGCCCTCTGCGCTTCATTCGAAATCACCCTCCCGATGACACTCGCCAAGCTCGTTGCGATTCGCACTTTACCGCCGCTCCTGAGTGACCACGGAAGTCCTACGCACGAGCACGGCTCTCATCACGTTTGGTTCTCAGGGCAATAGCCGGGATCCAGGGGCTGATTGACGAACACACTGACATGGCCGTCGCCGCCCGTGGGGATCACGAGGTCGTCGATGCCGAGCGCAGTGTTCGCATGAGAGTCAAGCCCGCCAGTCGGGCCCAGTCAACCCTTCTGCACCCCGTCACGCCGCGTTCCTGCGCCGAGTGAGCGCCTGACTTGATCAGCTACACGCGATGTGCGTGCACTGGCGCGGGTCGCCGTTGTGGCGGGCGATGTTCCCGCCGCCGTCGATCACGCCGCCGACAGCCTCGATGCCGAGGTCGGTGTTGCGCGCCGCGTGGTTATTGGCCAGCTTCGCCGTGGAGCTCTCGATGTCGAAGCCGTCGTCCCCTGCCCCCTTAGCGACGTTGCGCTTGAGGAGGCTATGGCGGTCCCTCGCGTAGACGTGGAACCCATCGCCGCCGCTCCCTCTGACCCGATTTCGGCGGACAATGTTGTGGGCACCGCCTATGAAGGGGTGGCGAAATCCGAGGCGGATACCCACCCGCCGAACGCGGACGACGACATTGTGCGCGACCAGGTTGCCGCGTCCCTTGTCGATCCCGATGCCCGCCAGGCCTCCGGAGACGCGGTTACGGGCGATCACATTTCGGTTCCCGGGGCCAATGTCGACGGCCTCGCGGTTTTGAACGAAGCGGTTGCCTCTCACGTGATTGCGATTGGCGTCTTCGAGAATGATCCCGGCCTGGTTGCGGGAGACCAGGTTCCCCTTGATCCGGTTATCGGTGGATTCGCTCACGAGGATGCCGTGGTCGCCGCCGTTCCGGAAGGAGTTGGCGAGGATCCGGACGTGATGCGAGCGGCCCAAGAACATCCCCACCCCGTCCTCGGAGCCGGTCGAGCCACCTCCCGAGCTGTTTCGTACCAGGCTTCGCGCCGCGGAAAAGATCCCGATGCCGAGGAACTCGTTCCTGGTCGAGGAGACGCCGAGGAAGCGGGCATGGGACGCCCTCCCGGCATCCACACCGATCCCGAACTCCCGCACCGAGCCGTGCATCACGGTGACCCCGTCGTGACCGTCGTTGACCACGCCCTCGTCGCAGAACTCGGTCTCGGGGTTGCATTCGGCGGTTGGGGTGCCGTCGCCGTCGATCCGGTGGTAGTTCAGGTCGAGGGTGATGTTGTCGGCGCCGATCACGATGCCGTTGTTGGGGCAGTCGACGAGATCCTTGTGGAGGGTCGTGTCGGCGGTGATCGTGTCGCCGCACTTCGGCTGCTTGGCGACAATCTCGGCGCCGCTTGAAGCTACGAGGGCAACCGCAGCTAATCCCAGGACCACCGCAAGCGAGACGAGCGTCGCGGGGGCGTCGTGCCGGCGACGCTTGGCTGGCATCCTTGTCCTCCCTATCTGGCCGCGCAGGAGCTTGCGCGTCTCCGGGCGAACCTACACCCGGCTCCACTGAAACACAAGGGCCCGCAAGCCGGGGCGAAAGCAGCCCTGACAGGCCGCCAATCGCCGCCATGCTCCGCCGGCCCCAACAGCTCACGAGCTCTGAGCCGCCAGGAGCGCCTCGCGGATCTGCGGCCAAGGCGGCTCCCCGACGTCCTCAAGTCGCTGGAGCAGCCCCTCACACGCCGGGCGCGGGCCGTCGTCCGAATCGCCCGCGAGAGCTTGCCGCGAGATACTGCGTGGGCGATGTCGCAGGAGAACGTGGAAATCGTCCGAGCCTTGGCAGATTCGTTTCAGCGCCGAGACCAGGAGCGAGCGTTCGACGTCTACGACCCGGAGATCGAATGGGACGCGTCGCGATGCGCGGAGCTGGTCCCCGACTTGGGCGGCGTCTACCGAGGCCACGAGGGCGTTCGCACCTACTGGAGACGATGGTTGTCCGCGTGGAATGACCTCGAGTTCGAGGTCGACGCCGTGCGAGATGCGGGTGATGATGTGGTGCTGTTGATCCGCAACCAGCGCCAGTGGGGAAGGCACACCGGAATCGCGACCGAGTTCCCGTCCATGGCCATGGTGTTCACCTTGCGCGGCGGCAAGGTCGTGCGTGTGTGCACCTACACGGATCAGAGTGCGGCCCTCGAAACCGCAGGGCTGCGGGAGTAGGCGCGGCATTCACCACTCTCGGGACTGCCGGCGACGTGGCTTAGGCCGGCGGTTGCATCTGCGGTGCTCGGGTCGGCGCCGGCTTCGTTCCCGTTCAAGCGCCTTGCGGTGTTTGTCGCACCGGCCCCGGCTAGGAGGGGCTGACGAAACGACTAGCGAAACTCGCTCGTGCAACCCGCCTTGTAGGAGTAAGCTTGTTCCACCTGGCCCTGCGGCCAATAATTCTGGCCCCGGAGCGATAGTACGCCGTACGCGGACAACGCGACGAGGCAACACACTCTGAGGCAAACGGAATCGACTGCGGGGCCAGCCGTTTGCGGAGAGGACTATGCCGCGAGCGGCGCCACTCGCGTTCGCGCGAGAGCGCAGGCGAGCGTTGCGAGGATCGTCAGGTCGGCATGGAGCGCGACCCGATCCAGACCACGAACCCGGAGCGGGAGCAAAGCCCACTCGTTCTTGAGTCGCCCGAACTGACGCTCGACGGCGGCGCGGCGCGAGTAGACCTTGCGCCAGCGGGGAGGGCTTGCGGGCTTGCATTCCCCGGTCGGACAGCGCCACTTGGATGCGCCCCGCTTGGAGGTCGGACCCGGCGAACGTCCAGGTGCCGTGCTCGCAGGTCGGCGGCTCATGGTCGCCCCGTACGACGGCGGTCGTCTTGCCGCAAACGGAATGACCGGGCGGCAGTCCCGGTCCTCAAGAGCCTCATATCCGACGTGCTTTTTCGCGGCTGACCACCTCGGCGGCCCTGAATCCTGTTCAGGGCTTGTCCCCCCGGACCGGATCGACGGATACTGCGTAGGCCGATGTCGTCGCGGCGGCAGCCGCGGCAGTGCGCGGCTGATCAGTTACAAACGATGTGCGTGCACTGGCGGGGGTCGCCGTTGTGGTGGGCGACGTTGCCGCCGCCGTCGATCACCCCGCGCACGGCGTGTATGCCGAGAGCGTGGTTGCGCACCGCGCGGTTGCCGGTGAGCTTGGTGGTGCGGCTCCTGACGTCAAAGCCGTCGTCTTTGGCGCCGGAGGCGTGGTTGCCCCTGAGCAGGGTGTGCTTGGCGTGCTCGTCAACGAGAACGCCATCCCGGCCTGCTCCGCGTATGTGGTTGCCACGCACCAGGTTGCGGGTGCCGCCGATGACCCCGATGCCCCTTCTCGCGTTGTGGCGGAATGAGTTGTGGACGACCCGGACGTGGTCCGAGTCGAACAAAACCAACCCGGTGCCGTCGTGAGGGCGAAAGGAGTGGGCTCCGGAGCTGTTTCGGATCAGGCTTCGGGAGGAGCCGAAGAGCTGGATGCCGACGTCCCGGTTCCTCGACGGGGAAATGCCCAGGAGGCGGTTGTGCCGTACCTGGAAGAAATTGACGCCGGCGTCGAGCTGGCGCATCGAGCCGTGCGTCACCGTGACCCCGTCGTGACCGTCGTTGGCCACCCCTGTGTCACAGAACTCCGTCACCGGATCGCAGCCGGCAGTCGGGGTGCCGTCGCCGTCGATCGTGTGGCCGTTCAGGTCGAGGGTGACGTCGTCGGCGCCGATCAGGATGCCGTTGTTGGGGCAGTCGACGAGGTCGTGGTGGAGGGTCACATCGGTGGTGATCGTGTCGCCGCACTTCGGCTGCTTGGCCGCGGCGTCGACGCTCCGTCGCGGGGCTCTCGACCTCGCCGTCGAGGCGCTGCTCAAGGCGACGAGGCCAGCCGCGGCCAACGCCAGGACCACGGCAACCGAGACGAGCCTCGCGGGGGCGGCGTGGAGGCCGAGCTTGGCTGACATCCCTGTCCTCTCTTTGTCTGGCCGCACAGGAGGTTGCGCGTGTGTAAGCCAACCCACACCCGGCACTTACTGAGCGCAAGGCTTCCTCTGAATCGGTGTCGGGCGACTGCAAAGGCCCTCGAAGCCGCCGGGCTGCGGGAGTAGCCCGCTCGCCCACAGGGGTCGTCCTTTCAGCGAGATACTGCGTGGCGATGTCGCAGGAGAACGTCGAGACGTTCAAGCGCGCCGCTGACGCCTACAACCGCCGCGACGTCGAAGCGCTGCTGAAGGAACTCGACCCCGAGGTGGAGTGGCGTTCGGCGATTCTGATGCCGCTCGGGCGCGAGGCGAGGGTCCATCGGCGACACCAGGGCGTCCGCGAGGGGCTCCGAGACGTGTACGAGGCTCTGGCCGAGTTCCACGTCGAGTACTCCCAGATCCGTGACCTGAGCGACCGAATCGTCGGGATCGGCCGCATCCGCATGCGCGATAGGCAGAGCGGGGTCGAGACCGAGTCGCCCCTGGTCAGCGTGACCGACGTCAAGAACGGCAAGGGGATTCGGGTTTGGAACTACGTCGATCCG
>JBKPFQ010000150.1:0-6116 GCA_046728915.1 Actinomycetota bacterium
CTTGCGCAGGAGCGCCATGCCGATCGTCTCCCGGTTCTCGGAGAGGAGCCCCACCTTGCCGCTGTACGCCTGAGACTCCCAGAAGATGTCCCACGGCTGCTTCATGCCAGCGATGTCCTCTTTGACCTCGTCCGTCCGCCATGCGATGCCGGTGGCGTAGACGGTGTAGGGAACGGTGTAGCGCGACTCGCCGTCGTAGAACGGGTCTACGAGCTGCGGCCAGATGTTCTTCTGGAGGTTCGGGATGTAGTCGAGGTTGAGCGGCTTGATCAGCTTGCCGGCAACGCCGATATCGAGCGTGTCCGGCGTGATCTCCATCACGTCGGGGTTGACCGCTCCGGAGGCAAGCCGCTGGAGTCCGGAGTTTATGTTGTCGAACGGCGTGTACTGGACCTCGACGTCGTACTTGGCCCCGAACTCATTGAGGAGCTTCTTGTAGAAGTAGGCGGGATAGTTGAAGACGGTGAACGTCCCGCCTGTCTCCGGCTTGAGCCCCGACTCGATGGGATCCTCCCAACGCGGCAGGGTCACGCGCTTGTCGGGCCTCGCGAGCGGCAGGCCTCCCGGCCCGGCGAGTTCGCCGCCCTTGCCGGTGGTCACGCTCGTCGTGTTGCCGCAGGCGGCGAGCAGGGAGCCAGCACCGGAAAAGGCCGCGACGGCACCTGCGCTTCGTACCAGGAAAACGCGCCTGCTCAGGGAGTTCGGCCGTTCCTTCGGGTGGTGCGTCATTCGAGTCTCCTCCTGAGGGGAGTTCGGCCGTTCCTTCGGGTGGTGCGTCATTCGAGTTCCCTCCTGAGTTCGGTGTCCGCGAGGTGGGGCACGGTCTCACGGACAGCGTATTTTGCTGCCCCCGATCCATCCCCCGCCGCGGCCGCTAGTGAATCACCAATTCTCTCCTCCTCGCACGGCGGCCGCGGAGACCGCCCTCTGCGAGCTGGGTTCGAGGTCCGCCTGCAACAGCCGCTCGGCGATGTCGAGCGCTCGCGCGAGCATTCCCTCCGGGCTGACCGCGGGGTCACCGAGCGTCACCTGCACCGCGAGCCCGTCGATGAGCGATGCCAGCACCAGCGCCACGTCATCGGGATCAGCCTCGCCGAACTCGCCGGCGCTCTGACCGTCCCGGATGACTCCCGCGATCTGCGTGCGCCAGCGCTCGTCGAGGCGCCGCCGCGCGCGCCGCGTCGACCGGTCGCGAAGCGCCCGTGTCCAGATCTCCATCCACAGCCTCGAGTCGTACTCCTCGGCCGAGGACTCGAGCAGCAGCCGCAGCCTGTCCCGCGGGCTTTCCAGCGCGTCCATGCGCTCCGTGAGCCTCCCGTAGTAGCGCTCCTCGTCGACCGTCAGCGCCTCGGCGAGCAGCTCGTCCTTGGACTTGAACCAGTAGAGGACGGCGGGCGCGCTGGTGCCCGCTCGCTCGGCGACATCGGCGATCCTCGTCGAGGCGATGCCCCGCTCCGCGATCACCCCCGCCGCCGCCTCGAGCAACTGTGGGCGCCGGACGTGATCGATCTGGGGGCGTGGGCTCACCGCTCGATCCGTTCTGGAGTTCTCACCGGTCCCCGGTCGTGTACAACAGCTCTCCTCGCAAAGCTGAACAGCCGTTCAAGTTACACCGATCCCGCCAGCTTGGCAAGCGTTTTCGCCTAGGTCGGCAGATGAGGCGGTGTTCTCCTCGCCTGGTGGTGCAGGCGCCCCGGCTGCACCCGCATCCGCTCGGGAGCGCCGGCGGGGGTCCGGCTGGGTAGGGGAGCATCGTGCGCAAGCCCCGCACTCCCGATAACTGCACAATCGCCACTCGGCTTGGGGACGGTTGGTGAGTTGACCGCTCATATAGCGGTTAAGTCACCAACCGCCCGAATGGGACCGGACGATTGTGGAGTGATCCCTCCCCCAGTGCCTCGATCGAGCTGGCGGTGGTCCGAGGCTCAGAGAAGTGCGTCCGGCTCGAGCCCGAGCTCCGAGGCGAGGCGTTCCGCGACGAGCCTCCGCGCCGCGTCCACGTCCATCGCTGGATCGCTGATCAGCGCCCGGACGCCGGCGCCGTCGAGGAGCGCCATCGCGACGTCCGCGAGCGCCTCCGGGTCGGCGTCAGCCCGGAACTCGCCGCTCTCCACCCCGGCCCGGATCAGACTCGCCACCCACTCCCGGTAGCGGGTGTAGAGCCGAGCGGCGACGGGACGCAGCGCCGGCTCGCGCACGGCCCGGAGCCAGAGCTCGACCCAGAGCACCCATTCGCGCTCCTGCGGGCCGGGAAACGGAAGGGACTCGGCGATCCCTCGGGCGAGTGCCTCTGTGGCGGTCTCCTCGGTGTCCGGCGGCCGCTGGAACCGCTCGTCGCCCGCCTGCTCGAACGAGTGGACCAGCGCCTGCTCGAGCAGCTCCTCGCGGGTGGAGAAGTAGTGATGCACGAGGGCGGACGAGGCACCCGCGCGCGTCGCCACCCTGGCGATCCGCACCTCGTCGATCCCGTCGGCGGCGATCAGATCGCAGGCCGCCTCGAGGATGCGCTCGGGGGCGGCCTGCGCTGTCGATTCAACCGGCGCCGCCATGGAATCGCTCTATGCCGCGGTGAGCGCGACGCCCGCGTCGGCGAGCACGGCGGCGGCAGCGTTGCGGCCGTTGAGGGCGATCACGCTCCCGGCTGGGTGCGTGGCCGCGCCGCACATGTACAGGCCGGCGACGGGGGTGCGGGCCGGGAACCGTCCCTCCCACATCTGGTCCGGGGTCACCTCGCCCTGGAAGATGTTGCCGCCCGTCAGCCCGATCCGAGACTCGATGTCGGGCGGGCCCAGGACCTCGTAGTCGGTCAGGCAGCCCTCGAATCCCGGCGCGAAGCGATCGATGAGGTCGATGAACTGGCGCGCGACCTCCCCGCGGCGAGATTCCCAGTCGCCCTCCGACAGCGTGTACGGCGCGTACTGGCCGAAGACGCTCAATAGGTGCTTCCCCTCGGGCGCGGGGCTCGGGTCGTAGCCGGTCTGGATGTAGATCTCGCCGAACCCAACAGCCGGCTCGCCGCGCTCAGCCGCCTCGAACGCCCGCTGCGCATCGTCCATCGTCCCGGTGACGTCGATGGTCGCTCGCGCCGGCCAGGTCTCGCCCGGCGCCGCGGCCCACTCAGGGAGCCGCTCGAGGGCCGCGTTGAACTTGACGACCGGGCTGCGGACCTTCCAGCTCTCGAGGCGGTCCCGGAACGACGCGTCGATGTCCTGTCCGTCGAGCATCGACAGCATGCGCTTCGGGTCCGCGTTGCACACCACAGTCCCGGTGCGCACGAGGGTCCCGTCCTCGAGCGTCACTCCCGCGCCGGGGACGATCTCGGCGACCGGCACGCCGCAGGCAAGCACCGCGCCGGCCTCGCGCGCCGCGTCGGCGATCGCGAAGCTCACCATCCCCATTCCGCCCTCGACATACCCCCACAAGGGCCCCTCTCCGGTCATGTCGCCCTGGAAGTGCATGAGCTTGATGGAAGCGGTTCCCGGCTCCCGCGGGCCGCCCCAGGTGCCGATGATCCCCTGCCCGAACAGGGCGGTCTTCAGGCGCTCGTCGGAGATGTGGTCCTCCAGGACCTCGGCGATCGAGGCCTCGAACAGGAGGTCGATCATCGTGCGGTCGCCTCCGACCAGCTCCTCGATCTCCTCGCGCGTGGGCGAGTCGCCCACCCAGGTGTCGCGCTCGCCCTTGCGCAGGCGGCGCCGGACCTCATCGAACAGCTCCTCGTAAGCCCAGTACCCGTCCATGTCGCGCTTCGAGACCCCGAGCTCCTCGAGATTGGCCTGGGTCACCGAGTCGTCCAGCCACTGCCCGAAGGACGTGCCGTCGTCGAACGGCACCCACAGGTTCGGGTCGGCCATCCAGTAGCGCAGGCCCCGCCGCTCGAGATCGAGCTCGCGGATGACGACGTCGTCGAGCAGGCCGACGACGTACGCACAGGGGCTGATCACGAAGCGCTCGTCGGCGAACGGCCGCTCGAGCGTGCATGCGCCGCCAAGGCGCTCCCGCCGTTCGAGGACGAGCACGCTGCGGCCCGCGCGGGCCAGGTAGGCGGCCGCGGTCAGGCCGTTGTGGCCGCCCCCGACGACCACGGCGTCCCAGTCGCGGGCGGCGAGCTCGGCCACGGACATCGGCAGGCCGACCTCCCCCAGGCTCGCGGCGATCTCGTTCTTCGGGACGAGGCCGTCGCCGTCGGTCACGCGGGCACCTCCGTGCGCTCGCGCAGCGCCTCCATGTAGCGGCGCGCCACCATGACGTCGAAGGCGTGGACGTCCTCCTCCTCGGCGGAGTAGCGCCCGGGCACGTATCCCGTGTTGCGCACCCCGAGCTGGGTCAGCTCGCACACGTGCCAATCCTCGCGGTTGACCTGGTCCCAGAAGTCCACGGCGTCCGAGGGATCGAAGCCGTCGGCGGCGATCGTCGCGGGCTCGAAGAACCACTCGCAGACCACCTCCGTGCGGTCGACCGCGCGCGGCCAGAGCGTGTGGAGCATCACGTAGTCGGGATGGAGCGAGACGAGCGCGTTCGGGAAGAGCACGAAGTAGAGGACGGACTCGAGGTCGGCGTCGGTGAGCCCGTCGATCGGCCGCCGCCCGTTCTGAGCCCCGCCCTTTCGCGCCATCGTCGACGCGCCCTCCCGCAGCGTCATCGAGCCGCCGCACCACGCTCCCGCCCCCTCCATGACCTCGCCGCTCATGTAATGGCTGAGCGCGTTGAGCTCCGGGTGGACCCCCGGACAGTGGAGGCACTCGCTGTAGTTCTCGGCGATGGACTTCCAGTTCGCGGCGACGTCGTACGTGATGCGCGCGCCGCGCGCGAGGCGCTCGACCCGGTGGTGCTCGAGGTGGCCCGCCAGGTCGCCGAGGTGCTCGGAAACGTCCGGCGCCTCGCCGCTCAGGTCCACGAGCACGAGGCCACCCACGGTCGCGACCCGGACGGGGATCAGGCCCCAGCAGGAGGTGTCGAAATCCTCCACGCCGTCCATGTGGCGGGTGCTCTTGAGCTCCCCGTCCAGCCCGTAGGACCATGCGTGGTAGGGGCAGACCAGGCGCCTGCGCACGCTGCCCTCGGGGTCCGAGACCAGCCGCGCACCCCGGTGGCGGCAGACGTTCAGGAAGGCATGTGGGCGACCGTCGTCACCGGCCATGACCACGACGCTGTCCCAGCCGACCTCGCTCATCAGGTAGTCGCCTGGCTCCGAGAGAGCCGAGGCATGCCCGACGCAGATCCATTCGCGGAAGATCCGCTCAAGCTCCCAGTCGAACACGGCGCCGTCGACAAACGCACGGGGCGGAAGCATCGTCGCGCGCTCGACCGGCTCGAGCGTCGCCTCCACGTCGGCGTGATCGAGCTCGAGGGTCGTCCGCTTCTCGCCTGCCAAGTCCGGCCTCCTTCCAGGGCGCTCAGGGCGTCCCCATCGCGTTGACCTTGTAGTCAATCGCATGTTAGTCTGCGATGCCGATGGAGGTCAAGTCGACTCCTCCGGCGCTTGCGGGATTGCCGCCACTCGAGCTCGACGAGGGAGCGCTCGACGTCGCCGAGCGCGCCCGGCGATTCGCCGAGGACGTCCTGATGCCGCTCGAGGAGGAGGCCGAGCGGCGCGGCGGTCGCCTGCCGGAGGACATCGTGGCGGAGATCAAGCGCAAGGGCGTGGACGCCGGGCTTGCCGGCGGCATGCACGCCACAGAGCATGGGGGGCAGGGATGGACGCGGCTCGCGTGGGCCCTCGTCGAGGAGCAGTACGGGCGGACCACGAACGCGCTCCACTGGCACGTGCCCAACGCGTACAACGTCTGGGCCCACGCCAGCCCGGACCAGATCGACCGGTACCTTCGACCCGCGCTGCGAGGCGAGCTGAAGGACGCCTATGCGGTCACCGAGCGCGATGCGGGGTCGGACCCCTCGGCGATCGTCGCCCTGGCCGAGCCGACCGCGTCGGGCTTCCGCCTCAACGCCGAGAAGTGGTTCGTGACGGCGGGTGACGTCGCCTCGGTCTACGTCGTGATGGCGAACGTGGTCGACGATGCCGAGCCGCTTCCCACCCTGTTCGTCGTCGACCGGGATCGGCCCGGGGTGGAGATCGTCGACGACCCCGCCTACACCCACAACTATCCGGAGGGGCA
>JBKPFQ010000151.1:0-23559 GCA_046728915.1 Actinomycetota bacterium
GTTCTGGAGGATCACCTCCTGAATGTGCCCGTGGCGCTCGTTGACGGCGGCAAGCGCCTCGAGCGAGGCGATCCGCTCCTCCACCGTCTCGCCGATGCCGACGAGGATCCCGCTCGTGAACGGGATGCGCAGCTCGCCGGCCGCCTCGATGGTCTCGAGCCGCCGGGCCGGGTGCTTGGTGGGCGAGCCGGCATGGACGGTCCCCATCAAGCGCTCCGAGATCGACTCGAGCATCAGCCCCTGCGAGGCCGTCACCTCGCGAAGCCGCGCCAGGTCCTCGCTGCTCAGGACCCCGAGGTTCGTGTGTGGGAGCAGCCCACGCTCGAGCGCCTGCTCGCAGGCCCAGACGACGTAGGAAACGAAATCGTCGTGGCCGAGATCGCGCAGCCGCCTCGCCACCTCGGGGTTGACCTCGGGACGCTCCCCGGTGAGCACCAAGAGCTCCTTGGAATTTCGCCGAACCGCTTCGTCGAGCCGAGCCTCGACTTCGTCGGGCTCATAGAGGTGCGCCCGGTGCGTGGCGAAGGCGCAGTACTTGCAGTAGCAGCGGCAGGTGCGCGACAGCGAGAGGGTGTAGTTCCGGGAGAACGTGACGCGCCGCACGCGAGCAAGCTAGCGCAGACCGCGAACGATCTCCGGGCTACGTGCCGCGCGGGGCCGGCAGCCCGTGGGCATCGCGCTCGGCGCGCATCGCCGCGGTCTGATGGGTTCGCAGTCGAAGGTCCGACAGCGGCTTCGCGGTGCAGATCAGGGCGAAGCCTGCGCGTTCGTCCTCGGGGTAATAGCGGCGCGCATCGGTGTTGTCCCACTTGCCCTCGAGCACCCGAACGGCGCACGCAAGGTCCCAGCCCTGCTCGCAGAGGCTGGGGAGCACCAGGCCCGCGCGGCGCGCGGCGGCGAGGACGTGCTCGTCCTCGCCCACCGCCAGCTGCTCGGTCGCGCCGCTCGGAAGCTCGAAGACGACGTTGAACCTCTTGACCAACTGGTTCCTACCGGTTGTAGAAGCCCCTGTTCTTGGAGTAGGGCGCGTCGCCGGGCTCGCCGCGCCGGAAATGCCCGGAGGGCCGCACGACGCCGTCGCGCTCCTTCGACAGGAGCTCGATGAACCACGCCTCGTGCTCGACCTCCTCGTTGAGGATGCGGGCCGCCATGTCGTAGGTCCGCGGGTCCTTGCCGAACGTGAGATCGCAGACCTCCGACCAGGTGCGGATCGCGCACCGTTCGGCCTCCAGGAGCACCTCCAGGATCGCGGCCGGCGTGGCGTCAGCGACGATCTCATCGCGACTGCCGGCCTTCCCGCCGTCCTGAGTTCCGGGCAGGTACGCGTCGGGGCAGCCGGCGCGGTCCGCGAAGGTGCGGATGTCATACGGGATCGTCCCGCCGAGCTCGTAGATCCGTGGCGTGATCAGCTCGAAGTGCGCTCGATCCTCGAGTCGTGCGTCCTCGCAGATCTCCTTGTAGTCCTCCTCGCCGGCCAGGTACATGCGAAGGATCGTGTAGTAGTAGTAGGTGGTGAACTCGGCGCCGGCGGCGTCGATCAGCTTGTTGACCAGCTGGTCAACGTCCACGCCCCGGGCCTCGATCGCCTCGACGCCCACGCGCTGGGTGGTGTCGCCGGCCGGGACCTTCCCGCTCGCGTGCGGCTTGTCCGATGCTTCCACGTCGCTCTCCTTCCTCCGATGGCTTGACGTTGTGAGCCGGCGCAGCTTAGACAACTTCCAACTTCGTCGTTTGTCTCATCAAGGAGTCTCTCTAAACTGCGGTTCCATGAGCGCCCACACGTCGACGAATGACGCAGGCAGGCTGCGCGCCGCTGGGCTCCGCGTGACGCCGCAACGCCGTGCGATCCTCGCGGCCTTCGGTCCCGGGGCAACCGGTCATCTGACAGCGGATCAGGTGTACGAGCGAGCCCGCGTCAACGTGCCCGAGCTCGCTCGGGCGACCGTGTACAACGCCTTGGGGGAGCTCGTCCGCGCTGGCCTACTGCGCGCGGTGGAGGGATTCGGCGCGGTCCGCTACGACTCGAATCTCGACTCCAGCCACCATCACTTCCGATGCCTGTCCTGCGATCGCCTGTTCGACGTTCATCCGCGAGCCGCCGATCAGATCGACCTTGACGACGGTCGGTTCGCGGTCGACCGTGTCCAGGTGCTGCTGGAGGGGACCTGCCCCCAGTGCGCCTCCGCCGGCCGAGAGGGCTAGGCCTACCGGCGTCGCGAGCGCGCCGCCGTCGAGACGTCGGCGGCCACGTTCTCGACCACCTCTTCCCCGGTGGTCGGCGGCTCCGGACCCAGGGCGTATTGCCCGCCGGCGATCACGAACCGGTAGAGCCCAGCCGCGAGGACGGCTCCGACGACGGGGCCGACCAGGTACGGCCAGGTGCCGCCGAACTCGTTGCCGATCAGGGCGGGCCCGAACCATCGGGCCGGGTTGATCGCGCCGCCGGTCAGGGGAACGAAGATGAATCCGTCGATGGCGAGGGCGAGGCCGATCGCAATCGGCGCCCATTCGTGACGGGCGCGCGGGTTCAGCGCGACCGCGCACACCGCCAGCACCAGGATGAAGGCGCCGATCCCCTCGACGATCGCGCCCAGATACTCGTGGCCCAGGATCGGGCTGATCGTGGCCGCTCCATAGTGGCTCGCACGCCCCTCGTCGAGCAGCAGGCCCTTGACGAGCAGAGCGCCGAGAACGCCCCCGGACAGCTGGGCAAGCATGTACACGGCGGCATCGACGGGGTCGATCCGCCGCAGGAGCGCGGCGGCCAGGGTCACCACCGGATTGAAGTGGCCGCCGCTGGCGGCGCCGAAGGTGATGATCAGCGCGAAGAGGACGAAACCGTACAGGAGGCCCACCACGGCGAAGTCGGATCCGGTCTGAGCGTTGGCGCTCGTCGCGATGTAGAGCACGCCCACCGTGCAGATCGCGAAGACAAGGAGGAGTGTGCCGACCAACTCGGCGACGTAGGCGGCTAGTCCTCGATCCTGCACTATCGAACCTCCTGATTGATCCGGGCTTTCAGCTGACCCCGACCCCACCGCGCCGCGAAACCGCGCCGGCAGCGGGCAAACACAAGCGCGGCAGTCTATCCGGCTTCGCGGTCCGTCTGCTCCTGTAGGCGCTTCGCGTCGGCGATCACCTCGAGCGCCTCCTCGCGCGAGCGCCACCCCTCGACGTCGACCTTCTTGTCCTCGAGCTCCTTGTAGATCGAGAAGAAATGGGTGATCTCGCGCTGGAGCGGCTTCGGAATGTCCGCCAGGGTCTCGGCCTGGTTCCAGCCCGGATCGTTCAGCGGCACGCAGACCACCTTGTCGTCCTCACCCTTCTCGTCCCACATCTTGAACAGCGCGATCGGCTTCACCCTGATCACGCACCCCGGGAACGTGGGCTCCGACACGCACACCATCGCGTCGAGCGGCGTCCCCTTGGGCGAGCGGGTGCCCGGGACGAACCCATAGTCTGTGGGATACACCACGGACGAGAACAAGAAGCGGTCGAGCACCAGCTCGTCGAGGTTCTCGTCGTACTCGTACTTGTTGCGGCTCCCCTTCGGGATCTCGACGTAGGCGAGGAGGTGGTCTTCGCCGTCGGACATGCGCGGGAAGGCTATCCTGCGCCGGCCGATGAAGAGGGTCGCTGCGCTGCTGGCGACCGTCCTCGCCGCGACCTCGCCGGTCGCCTGCGGAGGCGGTGCTGAACCGGGCGCTCCGGAGCGAGCGACCCTGGTCCTCGACTTTGCGCCGAACGCCGTGCACGCCGGAATCTACGCGGCGTTGCACGAGGGCTACTACCGGGACGCCGGCATCGATCTCGACGTCCAGCAGCCCTCGGCGTCCACCGACGCGCCCAAGCTGCTCGAGGCCGGCAGGGTCCAGTTCGCGATCCTCGACATCCACGACCTGGCCATAGCGCGCGGGCAGGGCCTCAACCTGATCGTGCTGACGCCGATCGTCCAGCGCCCGCTTGCCTCCGTGATCGCCGGCGACCCAGAGGCCATCCGCCGGCCCCGCGACCTCGAGGGAAGGACCGTCGGCGTCACCGGCCTGCCGTCCGACGACGCGGTGCTTGACTCCGTCGTGTCCGCCGACGGGGGCGATCCGGCGAAGGTCGACCGCGTCACGATCGGGTTCAACGCGGTGGCCGCCCTCGCCGCCGGCAGAGTGGACGCCGCCACGGCCTTCTGGAACGCCGAGGGGATCGCGTTGAAGCGCCAGGGAGTACCCACGCGCACCTTCCGGGTCGACGACTACGGCGCGCCGAGGTACCCGGAGCTCGTACTCGTGACGACGGCGCAGACGCTCGCAAAACATCCCAAGCTCACGTTCGCGATCACCCGCGCCACCGCACGGGGCTACGGGCTCGCGTCCGACCGGCCGGAGACAGCGCTCGATGCCCTTCTCGCTGCCGATCCGAGTCTCGACCGCGCCGAGCAGTCCGCGGAGCTGCGGGCGCTCGACGCGGCCCATGCCTTTGACCCACCCCAGGATCCCAAGGAGGTCTTCAATCAATGGGCGAGGTGGGAGGTCGACCACGGGATCGTGAGAAGGCGTCCCTCGATCGCCGCCATGTTCGGCGCCGGCGCCGGGCCGCCCCGCGAGATCCCGTTCGGCAGCTCCGGCTAGGCGAGCAGCCCGTCCACGAGCTCAGGCATCTCCCGCGCCATCCGCGAGCGCGGAACCACCAGGTCGACGCCGGCGGCCTCGGCCCGCTCCCGGGTCTCGGTGTTGAGGTGCGCGTAGAAGCCGAGCACCGGCGTCCCAAGGCCGAGGACGGCGTCGGCCGGCTCATGTTCGAGGTCGACCACCAGCAGATCCACGTCCTCGAGGCCCGCCGCCTCGGCCACGGAGCTCGCCAGCTGCACGTCGTGACCGGCTGCCCCGAGCGTCGCCTCGATGCGGCTTGCGAACATCAGGTCTGGAGCAACAGCGAGGACGCGCGCCACGATTCAGCTGGTCTCGATCGGGCGCGGCGAACTCACAGGCTGCGGCGGCGGCGAAAGTCCTGGCGCACGCTCTCCGGGCGGCCCCACATCTGCACGACCTCCGCGCGCCCCTCGTGCACGTCCCGGACCACCATCTCGCCTTCGATCCCCTCGCGATCGAGGAGCGCGAGCGTGCCCTTCACCGTCTCGGCCGCAGCGGCGTGCCCGAAGCGGTGCGCCACCAGCAGCCGGAAGTGCCAGTCGGCCTTCGAGTACGGCTGCGCGTTCACCTGGGTGAGCAGCACCGCCGCGTCGATGTAGCGCTCCTCGTCGAAGATCCGCAGATCGAGCTCGAGGTCGGTCCAGTCGTCTGGGAGCGAATCGACGACCTCCTGAAACGAATCGGCGAGCGCCATCGCGGCGAAGCCTAGTGGAGCCCTCCAGTGAGCCTCTAACCGAAGAACACCTGCTGGAGCAGGAACACGTTGAGCGCGATGATCAGACCGCCCAGCACGGAGGCGATCGCCGTCAGCCAGCGAGGGTTCGCCAGGCTCCCCATGACGTCGCGCTTGCGGGCGATCAGCAGCAGCGGGATCAGGGCGAACGGGATCCCGAAGGAGAGCACGACCTGGCTGATGACGAGCGCGTTGGTCGGATTGAGGCCGATGCCCAGCACCACCAGCGCCGGCGCGAGCGTGATCGCCCGGCGCAGGAAGATCGGGATCCGGCGGCGGATGAAGCCCTGCATGACCACCTGGCCGGACATGGTCCCGACCGAGGACGAGGCGAATCCGGACGCGAGCAGGGCCACGCCGAAGATGGTCGCCGCGTTGCCGGACACGGTTGCCTGAAGCCCGTCGAAGGCGCCCTCGATGCTGTCGACCCCGGTCAGCCCTCCCTCGTGGAATAGCGCCGCCGCCATGACCATCATCGAGATGTTGACCATGCCGGCCAGCGCCATCGCGATCACCACGTCGATTCGCTCGAATTTCAGGATCCGCCGGCGCTCGCCGTCGTTCCGCCCCACGATCCGGCGCTGGGTCAGCGCCGAGTGCAGGTAGACGACGTGGGGCATGACCGTTGCCCCGATGATGCCGGTGGCGAGCAGGATGCTCTCGGTCCCTCCGAACCCGGGTAGCACGAGGTGTTTGGCGACCTCGCCGCCATCGGGGTCGGAGGCGAAGATCTCGAAGCCGAAAGCCAGCACGATCACGCCGACCAGACCGGAGATCGCGGCCTCGAGCCGCCGGAACCCCATCTGCTGAAGGGCGAGGATGGTGAAGGCGCCGGCCCCCGCGATCAGCGCGGCCGGGAAGAGCGGGATCCCGAAGAGCAGGTTGAGTCCGAGTGCCGCGCCGACCACCTCGGCGACGTCCGTTGACATCGCGACCACCTCCGCCTGCAACCACAGCCCGATCGAGGTGCGCCGGGAGAAGTTCTCGCGGCACAGCTCCGGCAGATTCCTCCCAGTCGCGATCCCTAGCTTGGCTGACTGCGTCTGGACGAGCATCGCGATCAGGTTCGCGGCGAGGATGACCCAGAGGAGCAGATAGCCGTACTTGGCCCCGCCGGTGATGTTGGTGGCGAAGTTGCCGGGATCCACGTAGGCGACCGCGGCGATGAACGCGGGGCCCAGGAACGGCCAGATCCGCCCCACGCCCCGCGCTCGTCCCTCGAGGGACTCGCGGGCAGCCCTCGCCACGGCGGCCTCGCCCGGAAGGACGTCCTCGACGCCGACCGGGGCGACAGGCTCGGCCTGCAAGGGAGGCGTCTCGATCGTGGCGTCCAGGCTCCGAGTCACACGTCCCCGCCGCGCTCAACGCGCATCTTCTCCGCGAGCTCTCCGCCGAGCGCGTGCTCGCGGCCGCCCACCTCAACCACTAGCGGGCCCCCGAACGGCTCGGGGCCCACGATCCGGAGCCGGGTGCCGGGAAGAATCCCGCGCTCCGCGAGGTACCGGAGCATCTCGGGGTCGGAATCCGAGACGCGCCGCAATGTTGCTGTAGCGCCGGGCTCGAGATCGGTCAGCGCGATGCCTTTGTCCATCTGGAGCGAGAGCCGGCGGTCGGGGATCGGATCGCCGTGGGGGTCAACCGCTGGATCGCCCAGGGCCGCCGCCATCCGATCCTCCAGGTCCTCGGAGATGTAGTGCTCGAGTACCTCGGCCTCGTCGTGAACGCGGTCCCAGGGCATGCCCAACGCCTCGCTCAGGTAGGCCTCGAGCAGGCGATGGTGGCGGATCACCTCGAGCGCGACCTTCTCCCCGGCAGCCGTCAGCGTGGTGCCCCGGTAGGGCTCGTGCTCGACCAGTCCCATCTCGTCCATCCGCTTCAGCATCGTCGTCACCGTCCCGGGCGAAACCCCCAGGCGCTCCGCGATGGCGGATGTCCCGACGGCACCGTGCTCGCGCCGGCTGAGGGCGTGGATCGCCTTCGCGTAGTCCTCGACCGCCTCGGTGTTGGCGGCTCCTGGCTCGCGTCGGAAGCCTGAGTGAGCGTGGGTGGGCGAGCCGGTCATGCCTACACCGAAACGAGCAGCCCCGTGAGGTAGAGCGCCGCGATCCCGATGAGAATCCCGGCGACCGATCCGGGATGAAGCGCTCGCCCCTCCTCATCTCTCATGGCCGGCACCAGCTGCCAGATGACCTGCCCGATCGCCCCCACCCCGGCGCCGAACAGGAGTGCCGCGATATTGGGATTGAACGCGGCGGCGCCGACCCAGGCCCCGAGGACGGCCGGCGCACCTGCCACCAGCCCCAGCGCGATCAGCCGTTGGATCCCCGGCGATCGCTCCGTAAGCGGCGCCACTATCGCGAGGCCCTCCGTGGTGTTGTGGATCGCAAAGCCGACAACGAGGAAGGCGCCCAGAGCCAGGGCCCCGGTCGCATATGCCGAGCCGATCGCTAGACCCTCGCCGAGGTTGTGCATGCCGATGCCGATCGCCACCATCAGCGCCAGGTAGGGGCCGATGGCGCGGGGCCCGGCCTCGCGTACCGCAACTTCCCGCCGCCGCGAAAGCCAGGAGTCGATGCCCGCAAGCGCCATGTAGGCGATGAGCGCGCCAAGCAGCACCAGCTCCACGCCTCCGAAGCTCGTCGCGCCTTGGGCGATCTCGATGCCCTCGAGGGCGGCGTCGATTCCGAGAAAGGTCAGCAGGCCGACCGTGAACGCGACCAGGATGCGAAGCCACTGCCGCTGGACCCGACGTGCGAATGGCAACCAGAGCATGCCGAGGCTGACCGGTATGACGCCCACGTAGATGCCCAGGAGAGCCATGAGCCCGAAGAACCCCGCGTCGGCCTCCGGCGTCTCGGCCGCCGCAGCAATCTCGTGCTCGATCGTGCCCCCGGTGGAGGTGAGGAGGGTGATCCCGTATGCCTCGCCCTCGATCCACGGGTACGAGATCTCAAGCGTCGTCGATCCAAGCCGGCCGACCCGATGCCCATCGGTGACGGTGAACGGCGCGTAGCCGTCGTTGACGGCCACCTGAGCGATCTCGACCGCGTCGGGTCCCTGGTTGCGAACGGCCAGCTCGATCGTTCCCGGGCGGAGCACGGTCCGCTCGACCGCCAGATCCTCGACGGGCGGCCCGGTGCGCCCGCCCAGGCCCGGCGCCCCGAGCGTGGCAAAGATCCAAATCGCGGCTCCGATCAAGAGCAGAGGGATCAGGCCAAGGAGCCAGGCGGGAGCCCTGCTGCTCAGCGGCGCGCGCGCGGACGTTGCCCTCGCCTCCATCAGACGACCTCGAAGAAGCCCATCCAGCCAAGCTCCGCAAACTCGCTGACGTGGGCATGGAACATGTAGCGCCCGCGGTAGGGAAACCGGAGCTCGAGGATTCCCCGCTGACCCTGCCCGAGCACCACGGTGTCGGTGAGCTCGGACGGCTCGAGCGCGGTGCCGGTGGGGTAGTAGTGAAAGAAGTTCGCATGAACGTGGAACGAGTTCACAGGGTCGAACTCGAGCGTGTTGACGAGGTAGATCCGGACCGGCTCGTCTCGACGCACGCGCACCGGGTCGTTCATGTAGTGGAAGCCGACCGTATTGACGGCATACACCTCGTTCTCGAGGTCGAAGTTGGTGTCGAACCCGTTCATCACCATCACCAGCTCGTCAGCGGCCGGCCGGCCGTGCTTCGGGTCGATGACGAACGCGCCGTAGAGCCCCCGCGAGATGTGCGAGGCAAGGGGGGTGACGTGACAGTGGTAGAGGTGCAGGCCGAACGGCCTTGCCTCGAACTCGTACACGTAGCTCTCGCCCGGTTCGATGAGTCCCGCGCCACGACCCTCCGCGACGCCGGACACACCGTCGGCCCAGAAGGGATGGATGCCGTGGAAGTGGATGGTGTGCGGGTGCTCGGACCCATTGACGAACCGCACCCTCAGCCGCTCGTCCTCCCGACAGCGCAGGGTTGGCCCGGGCACGCGGCCGTTGTACGTCCACGCCTCGTACCTGACCCCCGGCGCGACCTCGATCTCTTTCTCGGCGGCCACGAGCTCCCATTCGCGAAGCACGCGGCCACTGGCCAGCCGGCGGGTTTTGCCATGGTCGAAGTCCCGGAGGAGCTCCGTCGGGTTGAAGCCGTTGGCCCGGTGGTCCACCTGCCGGTCGGCGGCGAATCCGGCGTGGACCACACCGGTCCCGTGGGCCACCCCGTGCGCGCCGCCCGCTGCTGCCTGGGCGTCCGTGGCCTGGTGACCCCCCAGCAGCCGGTGAATACCCTCGTGCGGGATCGTTTCGTGCATGAGGGCGAGCGCGGGTGTTGCAACCGCGCCGCCAACCAGCAGCTTGCGCCTGCTGAGCTTTCTACTCATCGTAACTCTGATTTTGGCATATCAAAACGACACGAGTCTGATTCGCGGGCCTGTCAGAATCGAAAGCGATGAACATCGCGGCTCAGGTGGACCTGGATGGCCAGTACCGCGCCATGAAGGAGGGCGCGGGCATGCTGGATCGCTCCTCGCGGGGCAAGCTCCTCATCCGCGGGCCGGACGGCGCGGAGTTGCTGCAGGGGCAGCTCACGAACGACATCGAGGCCCTGGAGCCCGACACCGGCTGCTACGCGGCGCTGCTTGACCGCAAGGGGCACATGCAGGCCGACATGCGCGTGCTGCGCCTCGGAACCGGCGACCTGTGGCTGGACACCGAGGCAGAGACCGCCGACGCGGTGGAGCGTCACCTGCGCATGTACAGCGTCGGGCGGGAAGTCGAGATCGACGACGCGTCGAGTGCCTGGTCAATCGTCTCGGTCATCGGACCGGGGGCCGCCGAGGTGGCAGGCTCGCCACCGGTCCCCGACGAACACGCGCAGCGCCACTACGAGCGCGACGGAGTGGAGATCCTGGCCGTGGGGACCGACCTTGGTCTCGACCTGATCGTCCGCGCCGAGCAGTCGGACGAACTGCGAGCCCTGCTCGCTCGATCAGACGCCGTGGAGGTCAGCGAAGCCGCCGTCGAGATCCTTCGCGTGGAGTCCGGCCGCCCGCGCTTCGGGCGAGAGATGACCACGGCGACGATCCCGCAGGAAGCCGGCATCGACGAGCGCGCGGTCAGCTTCACCAAGGGGTGCTACATCGGGCAGGAGACGGTCGCCAGGCTCCATTACAAGGGCAAGCCGAATCGGCACCTGCGCGCCCTGCGGCTCGAGTCGCCCGCCGCCGACGGCGAGGCGATCATGCTCGGCGAGCGTGAGGTCGGCCGGGTGGGTACGGCGGTCCTCTCCCCCGTCCACGGCCCGGTCGCGCTCGCGGTTGTCAGACGTGAAGCCGAGCCCGGGACGCGCGTCGAGGTCGGGGAGGCGGCCGTCGGGGCTCAGGTGGTCGACGTTCCCTTCTGAGCGTCCGCCGCTCCGGGCTCGATCCGAACTTGCGCCTTGAGCAGGGGCTTCGGCTAACGTTGCGTCGATGGACATGCGGGGTGCGCGGAGAGCCTCACGCCGCGGTCGCTTGGCCGTGCTCGTCGTGCCCGCGACGGTGGCCGCAGTCCTGTTCGCCGGCTGCGGCGCGAAGGACTTTCCCAACAACCCACGCTCACCCAAGCCGATCGAGGTCAGCGCACGGGTCGATTCCCAGCGCGTGCAGATCTCCCCGAACAAGGTCGGGGCGGGGCTCGTCAACTTCACCGTCGCCAACCTGTCGGGATCGCCGGTTCGGTTCAACGTGTCGGGGCCGACCAACGGCTCCACCGTCGAGATCCAGCCGGGGGCGCCCGACTACCTGAAGATGAATTTGAAGGAGGGGACCTACCAGGCGACGGCCGGCAAGGGGAAGATCCGCCCGGCGACGATCAAGGTGGGCCCGGAGCGCAAGAGCTCGCAGAACGACCTGCTGCTGCCGTAGAGGACCAACCGCCGCCCGGGCTCAGGTCGACTCGTCTGCCTCAGCGATGAGGGAGTCGATCCGCTCGAGCTTCGCCTCGACGGCGTCCACCATGGCATCGAGATTGGCCCGCGCCTTGTCCGAGCTCGTCTTGATGCCGGTGAGCGTCGAGCGGATCGCCTGTGCCTGTTTCAGCGTCGAGAGCGCCTCGTCCGCTGCGTCGCGCACGGCCGCCGCGTCGACCTGGAGGTCGGTATCGCGCGACAGCCGCACCCGAGCCGCCGCGAGGCGGTAGGCGGTCTCGAGCGCCAAGCCGTCGGGCTCGTCGCGATCGACCGCGACGATCAACTTGTTGCCCTCGTACTCGTGGAGCTGCTCGCGCCCCGCGGGCACGCGGTCCTCGCCCGCCACCACCAACACGGCGTAGCTCGCGGCGCGCGCGGCCATCCCCTCGTTCAACTCGACCCAGGCCTGGTTCTTGGAAAGCTTCTTGTCCTTCGCCTCGAAGACGATGCGCCCCGTCGAGGGACCCTCGGCAGCCTCGAGCTCGACGAGCGTGTCGCCCTTTCGCCCGCCGCCCTCGGCCTGCTCAGCGCCCGTGTGCGTTGCGCAGTCGCCTCGGGAGCTCGCGAGGCGGCCGATGGCGTCGTGCACACGCTCCTCGAAAGTGAAGCCCTTCGCCGTGCCGCGCGCCTGTTCGGCCTCGAGTTCCTTCCTGGCGCCAAAGCGCTCGCGAAGCGCCACGAGCTCCCGGTTGAGGTCCTCGATCTGCTGACGGTCGGCCTCGCGGGCACGCTCGCGCCTCGCGTCCAGTTCCCTCAGCCCTCGAACGATCGCCGCCTTGAAGTCGGTTAGGGGGTTCGCGCCGTCCTCGGCCGAGAACAGGCGGGCGATCGCAACCCTCTGCTCCTCGTTCGCCTTCGCGACCAACTCGGCGATCTGGCGTTGGACGGAGTCGCTGCGATCGGAACCGAACGTCGCGGCGATCCGCTCCGCGAGCTCCTCGTTGCCGGACTCCAGGGTTCCCGCGAGCTCCTGGTTGAGCTTCCCGACGCCGCGCTCGAGCTCCGCCCGAACGTAATCGACGTTGACGACCGTCTCCTCGCTGTCGAGCACCCGAGCACCGATCTCGACCGCCTTTGCGACGGTTTCCGCGGACCGCTGCCCGGCTTCCGCCCGCGTGCGGACGACGCGAGCCGCGCGCTCGTCGGCCACCGTGAGCCTCTCGATGACCAGACGATCGTCGAGCGCGCGGACCACTCCCTCCGGGGAGGTGTCGTCGAGCGGCAGCTGTGGCTTTGAGGAGGCTTCCATCGGACTCTTGAAGGTAGTCGCCGCGTCCGACGGAAACCTGACGCCGGGCGATGGGTGGATTTCGGCGCCTTATCGCCGAAATCCATCCATCGTCGTTCCGGAGGGGCATTCGAGCGGCTTCGCGCAGTTAGGATGCGCCCGGTTTCCGTCCCTGTCCGAGAGGAGGAGCGTGGCTGTAGACGTATCGGAGGTCTCGAAGCTCGAGGTGGAGCCCGGCGAGCTGCCGGAGACGATGGCGGCCTGGGTGATCCGCCAGGAGCGCGAGGGCGAGCCCAAGGACGCGTTCCAGCTCGAGGAGATCGAGCTCCCCGAGCCCGGCGCCTTCGAGGTCATCGTCCGTGTCATGGCCGCGGGCGTCAACTTCAACAACGTCTGGGCGTCACTCGGCAAGCCCGTCTCGGTGTTCGGCTACGGGGACCACCCCGAGTGGGGGCATCACATCGGAGGCTCGGACGCTTCGGGCATCGTCTGGTCGGTCGGGCCCGGCGTGACCAAGTGGAAGCCCGGGGACGAGGTGGTCATCCACTGCAACCAGGCCTCCTACGAGGACGTCGAGGTACACGGACTCGATCCGCTGGCCGCGCCCAGTCAGATGATCTGGGGGTATGAGACGACCTGGGGGTCGTTCGCCCAGTTCACGAAGGTGCAGGCGCAGCAGCTGCTTCCCAAGCCGCCCAACCTCTCGTGGGTCGAGTCGTCGGCCTACGGCCTCACCTACTTCACGGCCTACCGCATGCTCATCGACCGATGCAAGCTCCAGGCGGGTCACAACGTCCTGATCTGGGGCGCCGCCGGCGGGCTCGGCGTCTTCGCCACCCAGCTGTGCGCGGCTGCGGGGGCGAACGCCGTCGGCGTGGTCTCATCGGGCGAGAACGGCGACCTCGTGAAGCAGCTCGGCGCCGTCGACTACATCGACCGGAACGAGTTCGCGGGCATGATGCGGAGGGGCGGCGAGTCGCCGGAGGAGGAGAAGGAGCGCTTCAAGGCCTCGCGGGGGTTCGCGAAGCGCGTCAAGGAGCTCCTGGGGGACGCCCCGGACATCGTGTTCGAGCACGTGGGCCAGGCCACGTTTCCCACCTCGGTACTCGTGGTGAAGCCCTTCGGCAAGGTCGTGATCTGCGGTGCGACGTCGGGGTACAACCTGGACTTCGACGTCCGGTACCTGTGGATGCGCCAGAAGGAGATTCTCGGGTCCCATTTCGCCAACGCCTACGAGTGCATGCGCGCGAATCAGCTCATGGCGGAGAGCAAGATCCGCCCCGTCCTCTGGCAGGCGATGGGGTTCGAGGGGGTCCCCGGGGCGCACCAGCTCCTCCACGAGAACAAGCACCTGGGGAAGATCTCGATCATGGTCGGCGCTACGAACCGCGAGGAGGGCAAGCACGAGGAGGGCCCCGGGGCGATCTGGGCCGAGGTCGGGACCTAAGCCCCGGCGCATGACCTGACATGCCCGACGTCAACTACATCGACTGGCATGTCCATCCGTTCCGCGCCGAGCGCTGGCTCGAGATCTGGCGGCCGGCGCTCGACCGGGCGATGGCGTTTGGCGCCAGGTCGTGCATCCTCAGCCGCGACATCGACGATCCCCTTCACTTCCGGCAAGTCTCGGTGTGGGATGACCACACGGACTTCGAGCGCTACTGGTACTCGGACGAGATCTCCGCGCTGCGCGAGGCGGCGCTGAACTACTACAACAAGCCGCTCCTGCCGAGCTGGCACACGACCACGTTCGACGCCTCGCCCGTTCAGGCCGCGGATTGACCGGTCGCGTCAGTGACGCTCGAGCGGCGCCATCGTGAGACCCGCGTCCTTCAGCAGCTCCCAGTAGAGCTCGGCGATCTCCCTGGCGCCGGTCCAGACGATCGCCTGCCCCGAGTTGTGGATCCGGTCGGCGAACCGGTAGCCCTCGTCGAGGCTCACGCCCGGGATCACGTTGGCGAGGGTCTTCGCCACGTGATCGAACGTGTTGTGGTCGTCGTTCAGGACGATCACCAACCAGTTGCCGCCCAGTCCCGAGCCGGGCCCGCCGGTGCGGGGACGCTCGAGCGTCTCCGTCGCCATGCCGTGAGGGTAGAGGCTCCTCCGGGGATAACCCTTCAGTCGGGTCGGCTCGGGTCAACGCTTGAACGGTTAACCCCTCTCAGGGCGGTCAACCGTTCAATGGACATCGCGACGCGCAGCGGTGAACAGTTAGCGGGGCCGGTGTCTATCGGCCGGGGCCGGGACTGTCCTACTTCCCGGTTCCCCGGCCCCCGTTACGGCCTGGGGACCTGGAGCTCGAGGCTGCCGAAGGTCGCCGACGCGGGCTTGGAGCGCTTCTTCTTGTAGCCGAGCAGGACCTGGACCTTGCGGCCGTCGACCTGCCCCGAGCTTCGGTCCCCCACCTTCGCGAGGCGCTTGCCGTTGACCTTCGCGACGACCTGCGAGCGGACCGCCGAGAGCAGCATGGTGTTTGGCTTGTTGGTGCCCTTGATCGCCTTGTTGCCCCCCTTTGCCATGACCCCCACCTTGCCGCTGCCGGTCTGCCGGGTGAGCCTGAACTTGTGGTCACCGGGGAATACCTGGAGCTCGTAACCGGTGTCCTTCGCCGACCGCACCGCGATCCCCAGATAGACGCCGTCGCGCACGCTCTTGGGGGTGTCCTTGAGCAGTTTCTCCTTGGCCTTGAACTTGTGGTCGGGGCGGTCTGCATCACCCTCGACCGGCGGCCTGTACCCGCACACGGTCTTGCCCTTCCGCGCCGTGACGATCACGCTCTTCGCCTTCTTGCGCCAATCCTTGGTGCAGTGCTTGCCCTCGGAGTGGCGGAGCTCCTTCGCCTCCCTCTTGCTGGAGAAGTTGTTCGTGTACACGGTCACCCCGGCGATCGCGGTGGCGGCCATGACAGCAGCGGCCACGGCGACGAGGGCAACGGCCGTTATCCGAGCTTTCCCGGTGCGGGACCCCATCGGCGTCCGTGCAGCCTAGCCAGTCGCAACTCGGTCAGCGGGCCGGCGCGCCCACGTCGCGCCGCTCAGTTGGCGCCGTCCGATCTCAACTTGCGCCAGTAGCGCTCGAGGCCGAGCCATAGCTGCTCGGGCGGAGCCGCCTGGCGTAGACGCGCGGAGGCGCCATCGTCGACCGCTCGCTCGATCTCGGCGACGAGCCCCTCGAGGAAGCGGGCGCGGTCTCCCGGACGGGCCAGCGCCGCGCTCCACCGCAGGCGCTCGCGGGCACGCTCGAGTTGCTCGAGCGGGTCCTCCGCACGACCGAAATGCGTCAGGCACAGCCGTCGCGGGCGCCAGGCGGCCACCGTGTCGAGCGAGCGCTCCCAAGCGTCGACGTCGATGTCCGGCGGGGGTGTCGGCGCGAGCGTGAAATCGTGCGGCGGGATGCGCACTCCCGCAACATCCCCGACGTAAGCATCGCCCGAGTCCTCGTGCAGGTACGCGACGTGGTGGCTCGCGTGACCGGGCACGTACGCGACGCGGAATCCCTCGATCGATTCGCCGCCGGTGAGCGCCACGACATTGTCGGCCGGAACCTGCAGCACCTCCCCCCACAACCGCTCCATGTCGTCGCCGTACAGGCGGCCCGCGCTCTCCAGCAGCTTGGCCGGGTCGATGAGGTGAGGAGCGCCGACCTCATGCACGTAGACCCGCAGGCCGGAAAACCTCTTGACGAGCGAGCCCGACGCGCCCGCATGGTCGAGATGGATGTGCGTGAGCAGAAGCGCGCGCGGCTCTCCGTCCAACCCCGCGAGCAGCGCGTCGAGACAGGTGGACGGTCCAGGATCGACGATCACGCCCTCGAGCTCATAGATGCCGATCACCCGATCGAGGCCCAGATGCATCCCGTCGATGAGCCGGCTCATCGCGTCAGGCCCTCGCAATGGCGGAGAGGTAGGGAGGATTCCAGCCTCTCCTTGAGGCGCTCGTAGTCGGCGGCGAACTGGCGCCTCAAGAGGCGCGCCAGGATGGGCTCGGCGAATCGCAGGATGCCCCGCAGCTCGCCGTGCGCGACGAATTCGATGCGGGTCCCTGCGTCAGCCCGCTGAAACTCGTTCGCCGCGTGGACGGGCAGCGGCCCGGAGAGGATCCGCAGGTCGAAGCGCCGGGGCGGCTCGTACTCCGCGACCTCCACGAGTGCCTCGACGGTGCGACCGAGCGGTCCCCGCCGCACCTCGCGGAATCGCGTGCCCACTCCGATCGGCCCACCGGTTTCGTTGCTGACCGACACCACGTTGGGCTGCCACTCGGCCAGGTTCCCGGGGTTGGTGACGTAGGCGAACACGTCCTCGATGGGACGGTCGACGACCGTTGTCAGCCCGATGCGCATCAGCGCAGGCGGGGAGCGATCTTCCCGGTCATGGGCCGCCCGAACTTACAATGCCCCCATGGCAGACCACCGCCTGCGCGAGCGCGACCGGCCGTGGGTGATGCGTACCTACGCCGGGCATTCCGACGCCCGGCGCTCCAACGAGCTCTACCGCCGCAACCTGGCGAAGGGGCAGACCGGCCTCTCGGTCGCGTTCGACCTCCCCACCCAGACCGGCTATGACCCAGACCACGTGCTGGCGCGCGGCGAGGTCGGCAAGGTCGGCGTCTCGATCGCCCACAAGGGCGACATGCACGCGCTGCTCGACGGGATTCCCCTCGACGAGATGAACACGTCGATGACGATCAACGCCACTGCGGCGTGGCTCCTCGCGCTCTACGTGACCGTGGCCGAGGAGAACGGCGTCGATCGCTCGAAGCTCAAGGGCACGACCCAGAACGACATCATCAAGGAGTACCTGTCGCGCGGCACGTACGCGTTCCCGCCCGAGCCCTCAATGCGCCTGATCGCCGACACGGTGGCGTTCACCGTGAACGAGGTGCCGAGCTGGAATCCGATCAACGTCTGCAGCTATCACCTCCAGGAGGCCGGCGCCACGCCGGTTCAGGAGATCTCCTATGCGCTCTCGACCGCGATCGCGGTTCTCGACGAGACCAAGGCGCGGGGCCAGGTGGCCGAGGAGGACTTTCCGCGGGTGTTCGGCCGGATCTCGTTCTTCGTGAATGCCGGCGTGCGCTTCATCGAGGAGCACGCGAAGCTCCGCGCGATGGGCCTGCTGTGGGAGCAGATAGGCCGCGACCGGTACGGAGTCACCGAGCCCAAGTACCTGCGACTGCGCTACGGCGTTCAGGTGAACTCACTCGGCCTCACGGAGTCGCAGCCGGAGAACAACGTGCCGAGGATCGTGCTCGAGGCCCTCGCTGTCACCTTGGGGCGCAACGCCCGTGCCCGCGCGATCCAGCTGCCCGCCTGGAACGAGGCCCTGGGTCTGCCAAGGCCCTGGGATCAGCAGTGGAGCCTGCGGATCCAGCAGATCCTGGCGAATGAGACCGACCTGCTCGAGTATGCAGACATCTTCGAGGGCTCTCACGTGGTGGAGGCGCTGACCGAGGAGCTCGCCGACGGCGCGCGCGAGGAGATGCGCGCGGTCGAGGAGCATGGAGGCGCGGTCGAGGCCGTCCCGTACATGAAGGCGCGGCTCGTGGAGTCCCACCGCGAGCGGGTCGCGAAGATCGAGCGTGGCGAGATCAAGGTCGTGGGCCAGAACTCCTTTACCGAGACCGAGGACTCCCCCCTGACCGCCGGCGCGGATGGCGGCATCCTCACCCCCGACCCCGAGGTCGAGCGGGAGTGCCGAGAGGCGCTCGAGCGCTGGAAGGCGGAGCGCGATTCCGACGCCGTCGACCGGGCGCTGGAGCGCCTCGCCGAGGTCGCCCGGGACGAGGGCGCAAACATCATGCCGGCGACGATCGAGGCGGCCAAGGCGGGCGTAACCACCGGGGAGTGGGCCGGCGTGTTGCGCGACGTCTTCGGCGACTACCGAGCGCCCACGGGGGTGGGCGCGACCGCGGAGTCCGGGGACGGCGACCTGCTGGCGGCCGCCCGCGAGCGGGTCTCGGAGCTGACCCAGACGCTGGGCCACCGCCCGCGCATCCTGGTGGGCAAGCCCGGCCTCGACGGCCATTCGAACGGCGCCGAGCAGATCGCCGTGCGGGCTCGCGATGTCGGGATGGAGGTGATCTACCAGGGGATCCGGCTCACGCCCGAGCAGATCGTCGCCTCGGCCCGCGATGAGGACGTCGACGTGATCGGCCTGTCGATCCTGTCCGGATCGCATCTGCAGCTCGTGCCGGAGACCGTGCGGCTCCTGCGGGAGGAGGGAGTCGACGCGCCCGTCGTGGTGGGCGGCATCATTCCGTCCGCCGACGCAAAGGCGCTCGAGGAGGCCGGCGTAGCCCGCGTTTACACGCCCAAGGACTTCGACCTCAACCGGATCATGGGCGAGATCGCGGATCTCCTGGCCGAGCGGGCCGCGACGACCGCCGCGCCGGCCGCGTAGCCTCGGCGCCCGTGGCAGCGACGCCTCGCACGCGCTACGCGCTCAGCGGCGACGCCCACATCGCCTACCAGGTCTTCGGCGAGGGGGACATCGACCTCGTCTTCGTGCCGGGCTTCGTCTCGAACATCGAGCACTACTGGGAGATGCGCGGTGTGCCCGCGATCCTGAACCGCCTCGGCTCGTTCGCCCGGGTGGTCATGTTCGACAAACGCGGAACCGGGTTGTCGGACCCAGTCGCCAACGCGCCGCCGCTCGAGCAGCGGATGGACGATATGCAGGCGGTCATGGATGAGGCGGGCATCGAGCGAGCGGCGCTGTTCGGGATCTCGGAGGGCGGGCCTGCGAGCGTGCTCTTCGCCGCAACCTATCCGGAGCGCACGAACGCTCTCGTCCTGTACGGCTCGACACCGCGCTTTCGCACGGACGACGACATCTCGTGGGGGGCCACCGACGAGCAGATGGAGCTGGTTCTCAACGAGGCGTCGAACCGGTGGGGGGACGGCGCTCTGCTCGCGGCCTTTGCACCGAGTGCCGCCGGTGACGCCGCGATGCAGGAGGTCTGGAGCCGCTTTCAGCGCGCCGGAGCGAGCCCGGCTATGGGCGTGGCGGTGCTCGCCGCGCTGTTCGAGATCGACGTCCGGGACATCCTGCCGACGATTCAGGTGCCCACGCTGATCCTTCACCGCACCGGCGATCTGATCGCGCCGGTCGAGGGCGCCAGGCTGATGGCGGAGAAGATCCCGAATGCGCGATACGTCGAGTTCGAGGGGGACGACCATGTTCCCTTCACCGGCGACTTCGATCCCATCATCGACGAGATGGAGGAGTTCCTGACCGGGACCCGCCGCCCGCGGCAGCTCGATCGGGTGCTCGCGACCGTGATGTTCACGGACATCGTCGACTCCACGCGGCGCGCCGCCCAGGCCGGCGACCGCGGCTGGCGGGACGTGATCGCGCGCCACGACGAGCTTACGCGGCGCCAGCTCGACCGGTTCCGCGGCCGCGAGGTGAAGACGCTCGGCGACGGCTTCCTCGCGACGTTCGACGGCCCCGCCCGCGCGATCGAGTGCGCGTGCGCCATCAGGGACGGCGTGAACCCGCTCGGCCTCGAGGTTCGCGCCGGTCTTCACACCGGGGAGTGCGAGCTGGCTGGGAACGACGTCCGCGGGATGGCGGTCAACATCGGCGCGCGCATCGGCGCCCTCGCCCAGCCGAACGAGGTGCTCGTGTCGGGCACGGTGAAGGACCTGGTCGTCGGCGCCGATCTCCAGTTCATCGAGAGAGGCGAGCACGAGCTCAAGGGCGTGCCCGGAAGCTGGCGCCTATTCGCTGCCTCCCCGTGACCGAGGGCGAGGCGCGTCCCATCGAGTTCCCGGTCGAGGGGATCTCCGACGGGTCGATCCGCGTCAGGGTCCGAGCCGACTCCGATCAGCCGGCGATGATCGCCGCCCTCCAGGACCCGGAGATCCCGCGCTGGACCCGGGTTCCCGAGCCCTACGACGAGGGCACCGCGGCCGAATGGGCCGTCGAGTCCAGGCGCCAGCAGGAGGCCGGTGAAGGCATACACCTCGTGATCGTCGCGGCCGAAGGCGGCGAATTTCTGGGGTCGATCGGAATCCACGACATCGACCGATCGGAGGGCCGCTGCAACATCGGCTACTACCTCGCACGCGAAGCACGCGGCCGGGGCCTGATGACGCGGGCCGTGCGGATGGTGAGCCGGTGGGCGTTCGAGAACCTTCCCGTGGATCGGATCGAGATTCCGGTCATCGCCGACAACCGCCCCTCGCGCCGCGTCGCGGAGCGCGCCGGCTACTCCTTCGAGGGAGTGCTCCGATCGCACACGATCATCAAGGGTCGGCGCCGCGATATGGCGATGTACTCGCTCCTGCGTAACGAGGCACGCTGAGGCGAGAATTCGAATCCGGGCTAGCTAGGCTGGGGGCGTATGAACGAAGGCTTTCCCGAGGAGCGGGGCGCCTGGCTGCGGTGCTATCGCTGCTGGTCGCAGCGCCTCGAAGCCCAAGTCCACTACGACGCGATCCTCAAGGTCGATCCGGAGACCGGCGAAGCGGCGGACCGCATCGAGGAGATCCAGGAGGCCGTCGTGCAATGCCTCGACTGCATGCACGACCAGCCTCACCTGACGGTGGCGGATGGGCGCGTGGTCCCCGTTGAGGAGCGCTGGGAGCGGATGGTCGCCGGAAAGCCCTTCGTGGCGTCCTGCACCGTCACGATCGACCAGGACCAGGTCGAGACGTGCTCGGGACCCGACGCCGCGGACAGCCTCACGTTCGGATCCCTAGGCGAGTCCGGAACGCGCGAGTTCTTCACCCACGTCCGCTTCCACAAGCACGACGACGAGCTGATCGTCGTCCACCTGCTGGTGGAGCTCTACGCGCGCTCCGAGGAGGAGGCGATCGACGTTCTGGAGGACGCCGCACGCGGCACCCTGGAGATCACCTCGCTCGCGGAGGAATCGCGCCCTCCGGCGCACGCGGCCGACGAGGCCCACTGAGCTTGGCGATATAAACCCGGCCATGCCGGGAATCGGCGCCTTCATCTCCGCAGGGCGCTCCCTCGACGCAGCGCTCCACCGGGCGCGGCTGGCCGACGAGCTCGGCTACGACTCCGTCTTCACCACGCATATCGCCGGGCGTGACTCGCTGTCGGTCCTGATGGCATACGCCTCGGTGACCGAGCGGGTGCGGCTGGGCACCGGCGTCGTCCCGATCTTCTCCCGCACTCCGGCCTCGATGGCCCAGACGGCGGCGACCATCGACGAGTTCTCGGGCGGGCGTATGGTCCTGGGGGTCGGCGTCTCGCACCGGGTGACGGTCGAGAACTGGTACGGCGCCAGAATCGAGAAGCCCGTGACCCAGATGCGGGAGTACGCAGGCATCCTGCGGGCGATCTTCCGGGGCGACGCGCCGCCGGAGGGGACCTCCTTCAACACCCGCTTCCAGTTCATGGGCTACCAGGCGCGGCCCGACCTCCCCATCTACATCGCGGCGCTGTCCCCCAACATGCTCCGGCTCGCCGGCGAGATCGGCGACGGGGTCATGCTCTGGCTCTGCAACCCGGCCTACATCCGCGAGGTGGTCGTCCCGTCGGTGCGCGAGGGGCGCGAGCGCGCCGGCAAGTCGCTCGACGGCTTCGACATCGTCCCCGCGGTGACGGTCGCGCTCACCTACGATCCCGACGCCGCCCGCGCGGCGATGCGCCAGGAGCTCGTCACGTATGCCTCGCTCCCCTTCTACCGCTCGATGCTCGAGCGCTCCGGCTTCGAGGACGATCTCGCGGCCTTCGACGAGGGCATGCAGGCCGGTGACGTGGAGCGGGCCAAGGCGGGTCTCTCGGACGGCCTGATCGAGTCTCTGGCGGGCATCGGCTCCGCCGACGATGTCCGTGCGGCGGTGGAGCGCTACCGGGCCGCCGGTGCGACATCCCCATCGATCGGCGGATTGCCGGGCTCGGACTTCGAGGGTGCGCTCGACGCCGTCGCTCGGCTGCTGTAGCGCCGCACGAGCTTGCGATAGACGCCGAAGGCCGGCTTCGCGGTGTAGTCGTCGCGGAGCAGCCCGTAGTGCTGCTGGAAGCTCGGCCCCGAGCTGTTGTGGTCGCGAAGGTCGAACCATCGGTAGTCCGTGACTCCGTAGGTCCCGCGGAAGTCGTGGACGGCGCCGACCATCTGGCGCATGGCGCGCACCTGCTCGGCCTCCGAGCGCCCCGGACCCGTCGGCCAGCCGTTCTCCTCGACGTGGATCGGCACGTCGCGGCCGAGACGGGCGATCGGCATGAAGCATTCGCGAAGCTGGCTGATCGCGCTGACCATGCCGTCGCGGTACCCGGTTCCGACAGGAGGCTCGGTGGGGGGAAACACGGTACCGGGATAGGCATCGAGCCCGACCCAGTCGACCGAGCGTGCGAACCGCTTGCCGCCATGCTCCCGCAGGAATCCCCAGAAGCGCGCCTCACGACCCGGGTCCGTCCGGTAGGCCCAGTTGAACCCGACGCGGAGCTGGTCGAATCCCAGGCGGTGGACGAGCCGATGGGCGGCCTCAACCCCTCTGACCAGGGCGCGGCGGGCGCGGTCGTACGCGCTGTCTGACGCGTCCGGCGCGAAGCGGTAGAAGTTCACCTCGTTCGTCACCTGAAGCCCGGTGACTCGCGGATTCGGCCCGAAGCGGCGGACGACACGCCGCACGAACCGGACCCACGCATCGATGTCCCCCTCCTGCTCGGGCCGAGGGTGATAGCGGAGCTGGAGCTCCACCCGGTATCCCTGGCGCGTATAGAGGCGGCTGAGCCTGAGGAAGCGATGGATCCCCTCGCGCCCGTCGGACCAGAAGAAGCGGTTCAAGCGCAGGACGAACGGGGCATGGGGCGGGCGCAGCCGGCGAAGGGCATCGAGCGTCTTGCCCTGGTCAATGGGTACGAGCGGCACGGGTGGCCCGACGGCCCCGGCGCGCCCGGCCGGCCCGATGCCCATGTGAAGCGGCGGACCGGGCCACTGCGGGACCCCGGCGGCGCTCGTGTCACCCGGGCACGGCCCGGCGGTCGGGGCCCTGGCGCCCGGGCGCGACCCCGCCGCAACGTAGGCGGCGATCGCCAGCGCCGCCGCGGCGGCCCGCC
>JBKPFQ010000152.1:0-63571 GCA_046728915.1 Actinomycetota bacterium
CTCAACACGTCCGGCACGCGAGCACGGATCGCATCGCCCGCGCCGACGGGATCGACCCGCGTCGTCATGACCGCGTCTCGGCGCGAAGCTCGTGCGGGGCCAGGCCTTCGTCGCTCTCGTCGAGCACCTTATGGTGGCCGATGTCCAGGGTTCGGATCCACGACTGCTGGCCGAAGGTGATGCCGACGAAGTAGCCAAGCTCGACCAGCTCCTCGTCGGAGAAGTGCATGCGGAGGCGCTCCCACAATTCGTCCCGGCATCGGCACCAGGCGCTACATGTCCCCGGAGCAGGCACAGGGAGGCGAGATCGGGGCGCCCACCGACGTCTGGGGCATCGGAGCGGTGCTGTTCGAGGCCGCCACGGCCGTTCCGCCATTCGGGCCGGACGGCGTGGAGAGCTTGAACGGATCCTCGCCACCATCCGTATCCCGAAGCGTGAGGAGGCATCGATGGGTGCCCACAGACCTGGTCCGGGTCATCCAGGGATGTTTCGAGATGCGGCCCGCCGACAGGCCGCCGGTGATGGAGGTCTCGAGGCTTCTGGATCGATTCGTGGAGAGCCGACTCGGCCGAGACCTGGACGCTTGAGCAACGCGGTGGCGGTGCCGCCAGCGGCGGGGAGTGACGATGAAAAGGCACGGCGACAACGGACGCAACCGACTGGCGGGTGCGGCAATGCGATGCCAGTCGGACTCGCGGCTCGTGCGGCTCGCCCGGGAGGGCCACGACCGGGCATTCGAGGAGATCGTGCGCCGCTACCGTTCCCCGCTCGTCAGCTATGCCGGCGGCATCGTCCCCGATCACCACGCCGAGGATGTCGTCCAGGAGGCGCTGACGAAGGCCCACGGCGCGCTGGAGACGAGCGACGCGGAGATCAACCTCAGGCCCTGGCTCTACACGATCGTGCGGAATCGAGCCCTCAACGCACTTCGCGACGAGCCCACGTACGACCATCTCGACGAGAACTTCGACGGAGTTCCCCAGCCACCGGAGGTCGCCGCTCGACGGGAGGAGCTCGCAGCGCTGACCGCGAAGGTCAGAGGGCTCCCGGATCCCCAGCGCCAGGCGATCGTCAAGCGAGAGCTCGAGGGGCGAAGCCATGAGGAGATCGCCTCATCGCTCGGCGTCTCCCCCGGCGCCGTTCGCGGACTGATCTACCGGGCGCGGGCGACGCTGCGAGACGGCGCGGGCATGTTGATTCCGATGCCGGTCCTGCGCGTGCTCCTGAGCTCGGGCTCAGCTCCCGAGGGGGCCGGGGCGGCCGGGGCGGCGGCCGGTCTCGCGGCCGGCAGTGGCGGCATTGCCGTGAAGGCCGGGGCGACGCTGGGCGTCGCGGTGATCGCCGTCGGATCGGGCATCGCGATCCAGCATCGAAGCTCCGGCGCGGGCGATGGGCAGTCCGCCCCGAAGGGCGGCATCCACTCCGCGCGCGTGCAGGCCGCAGGCGAATCGAGTGCCGCTCCTCTGGCGGGAGCGCTCGCCGGTCGCGAGGCCGAGAGCGGGCACGGGGGCCCCGGGCCAGGCGATTCCAGCGGCCCCGGCGGTGGCGGCGGCTCCGCCGGATCGTCAAGCGGACCGGGATCGGGATCCGGAAGCGGGTCGTCGGGCGAGGGATCCGCTTCAGGCGACGGTGATCGTGGCGGCGGGAGCGGTCCGAGCGGGGACGACGGTGGGGGTGGCGGCACCAGCGGCACGAGTGACGACGGCGGCTCCAGCGGAGGGAGCGACGACGGCTCGAGCGGCACTGGGTCGAGCGGCAGCGGCATCAGCGGGAGCGGGTCCAGCGGAAGTGACGGCGGCGGCTCGAGCGGGAGCGGCTCGAGTGGCAGCGGCGACGATGGCGGGTCGAGCGGGAGTGGATCGAGTGGCGGCGGCGGGACCACGACCACCACCACGAGCACCACCACCACGAGCACCACCACGACCAGCGGCGGCGACGGTGGGGGCGGCAGCGGTAGCGACTGACCGACCGCTGCGTGTCGGCGCGCCCTACTTCGCCGCCAGCCAGTCCGCGCCGACGCCGACGTCCACCGCGAGCGGCGGGTCGAGCTCGAACGCCCCGCACATCTCCCGCTCGACGAGGCTCGCCGCGTCCTCCATCTCCCCCTCCGGGCCCTCGAACAGCAGCTCGTCGTGGATCTGGAGCACGAGCCGGGTCTCCATCCCGGCGTCCGCGAGGGCGGCGTGGCAGTGGAGCATCGCGAGCTTGATGATGTCCGCCGCGGTGCCCTGGATCACCGTGTTCACGGCCAAGCGCTCGCCCAGCGAACGGCGCTGTCGCTGATTGGAGCGAAGCTCCGGGATCGCCCTCCGGCGGCCGAGGAGCGTGTAGACGAACCCCTCCTTCTCGGCCGTGGCGATCGTCTCGGCGATGAAACGCTGGATGGCCGGGAAGCGCTCAAAGTAGCGCTGGATGTACACGGCCGCCTCCTCGCGCGAGATCTGGAGGCGATCGGCGAGCCCGAAGGCCGAGAGCCCGTAGGCGATCCCGTAGTTGACCATCTTGGCCTTCGAGCGCTCCGCCGGCCCCACGTCCTCCGGCGGGATCGCCAGCACCTCCGCCGCCGTCTCGCGGTGCACGTCCTGCCCGGAGGCGAAGATCTCGCGCAGCACGTCCTCGCCCGCGACGTGGGCCAATACACGCAGCTCGACCTGGTTGTAGTCGGCGGACAGCAGGCGCATGCCGTCCGCGGCCACGAAGCAGCTTCGTACCGGGCGTCCGATCTCGGAGCGGATCGGGATGTTCTGGAGGTTGGGGTTGATGCTGGACAGCCGCCCCGTGGCGGCGGCGACCTGGTTGAAGGTCGTGTGAATGCGGCCGGTCGCCGGATCCACCAGGTCCGGCAGGGCGTCGAGGTAGGTGTTCTTGAGCTTGGTCAGCTCACGCCAGGCCTCCACCTTGGCCACGATCTCGTGCTCGTCGCGAATCTGGGCCAGGACGCGGGCGTCGGTGGAGAACCCGGTCTTGCCGCGGCGCTTCTTGGTCAGTCCGAGCTCCTGGAACAGGACGGCTCCGAGCTGCTGGGGTGACCCGATGGTGAACTCGTGCCCGGCGAGTTCGAAGATCTCGCGCTCGAGCTGGTCGATCCGGTCCGCCATCCCTTTGCCGATGTCCGCCAGTCGCTGGGTGTGGAGCTTGACCCCGGCGCGTTCCATCGCAGCGAGGACCTCGATCAGCGGCATCTCGACCTCGGCCATCAGGCGCTCCAGGCCGAATTGCTCGAGCTGCTCCCGCTGCCGCCCGGAGAGCTCGAAGACCAGCCGCGCCTCGGTCGTCGGGTCGGCGGTCGGCTCCGCCTCGGCCTCCAGGGAGAGCTGCTCGGAGTCGGCTTCGGCCGCGTCGCCGTCGGTGCCCGCGGCGGCGCTCGCGGCCGCGAGGCCGGCGTCCGCTGCGAGCTCGGTGAGGTCGTACGCCCGGCGGGCCGGATCGATCAGGTAGGCCGCGACCATGGTGTCGTGCGCGAGGTCGAGGCCCCCGGGCGGTGCCACCGCGAGCAGACCGGTGCGACCGCCGCCGCCCTGCGATTTGGCGTCGTGGAACGTCAGCGGGTGGCTGCGGAGCCCCTCGGCGAGGGCGGCCAAGTCGTCGACGTCGCCCGTCACGACCCGCTCGCCGTCGCTTCCCGCCCACCTGCCCTCCGCGACTGAGACCGCAATCGGCCCGTCCGGCAGGTCGTCCGGCGTTCCCTCGACCCATTCAACGACCAGCGTCTCCTCGACCGCACGCTCTGGCACGTCCTCCTCGAACTCCTCGTCGAGGCGCCGCATCACCGCGCGGAGCTCGAACTCCGCAGCGACCTCCCGAAGGCGGCTTCGGTCGGGCCTGGAGCGCGCCTCCTTGCGGACGTCGATCGGCACGTCGATGTCGTACTTCAGCGTCGCGAGCTCCTTCGACACGCGGGCGTCGTCGGCGTGCTCGGTGAGGTTCTGCTTTCGCTTGGCGCCCGAGATCTCGTCGATGTTGTCCAGCACGGCCTCGAGCGAGCCGAATTGCTGAAGCAGCTGGGCCGCGGTCTTGTCGCCGATCCCCGGGACGCCCGGGATGTTGTCCGAGGTGTCGCCCTTCAGGCCGATGAGATCGGGCACGAGCTCCGGGGCGACGCCGTAGCGCTCGACGACTCCGTCGCGGTCGTAGATCTTCGTGTCCGTGACGCCGCGCGACGTGGTCATGACGCGAACGCCGTCGGCGACCACCTGGTAGACGTCGCGGTCGCCCGAGACGACCATCACGGGGATGTCGGCCTCGCGCGCCTTGCGGACGAGGGTCGCGATCACGTCGTCGGCCTCCCAGCCCTCCACCTTGACGTTGTGGAAGCCGAACGCCTCGGCCAGCGGGGCGAGATGCGGCCACTGCTCGGCCAGGAGATCGGGGCGCGAGGGTCGCCCGGCCTTGTACTCGGCATATTCGACCTCGCGGCCGGACATCCCGGCATCCCAGGCCACGATCACGGCCGTCGGCCGGTGCTCGATGAGGATCTTGGCCATCATCGACGCGAACCCGTAGATCGCGTTCGTCGGGCGCCCATCGGCGGTGGCAATCGACTCGGGCAGCGCGAAGAACGCCCGGTAGGCGAGGCTGTTGCCGTCGATCAGAAAGAGCTCGCCGTCGCCGCTCGCGTCGGCCGCCTTCGGCCCCGGCTTGGTCTTAGTGGCAGGCACGCCCTCATCCTAGGGCCGGGTGCGGCTCGCATCGAGGATGGACCGAAGCCGCCTCGCGATCAGCCCACCCTCGTGCCAGACCTGGAGGTAGGTGAACCGCACGACGTCATAGCCCTTCGACTTGAGCTCGGCGTCGCGCGCTCGATCCGCCTCAAACGCGGCGCGAGTTCGGTGTGTTTCCCAGCCGTCGGTCTCGACCGCAAGGCCATCATCGGGCCAGAGGAAGTCGACCTCGTACGGGCCGATCTTGACGTTCACCTCCGGCTTTGGCAGGCGATGGCGTCGGCACAGGCGCAGAAAGCGCAGTTCGAGTTCGGACCGTGCGGGCTCGTGGAGGAAGCCCTTCAGGCTTCCGACCGGCAGACGCTGGATCTCGGCCTGGGCGATCGCCCTCTCGAGCTCGGCCCGGTCGAGGACACGCCGGGGGTCGAGGATCATTCGCGCGCGCGTGGTCGTGGGATGCGCTGGCGGATCGTCACGTCCTTCGGGGTCAGGCTCGTAGAGCGGTGGACCCTGATGCCCTGGCGGCCGGCTCGCCCCGCATTCCCCGGGACCATCACGTCCACCCGCGCGCTCGCAGGCTTCAGCATCCCCCAGTGCATCCCGGCGCTCCGATGGCTCAGCGCCGCACCATCGCCACATGCCAGGACTGCGCCATCCACCAACCCTGGTGGCTCAGATTTCTGTGCCCAACGGCGTACACGCCCCGGTGGATCCGGTGCAGCCAACCTGCCTCGACCCGGCGCCGAATCGCATCGTGCGTAAACCGGGCAGCGAGGAGTTGGGCGGTTGAGAGCACGCCGTGTTGTCGGCTGGCCAGCCGTGCGATCCAGGCATCCGGACGGGCGTTGGCGACTTTCTCGCGCATATGACGGGTAAACCGCCAAACCGCCTGGATGCCCCCTCGTCGCCCTCCTCAGGCCCGCTTCCGGCGTCGATCCGGGCGTTTCGCTGCCCTCACTGCCCGTCCGCCGTGCGTGCCCGCGACGACGCCCGCATAAGATCACGCGCTGTGCCTGCGATCCCCTCGGTTTCCGCGCAGTTCTCGGTCACCGTTCGCGTCGAGCTCGACGCGCGGCAGGAGCCGCTGGGCAAGCTCACCGCCCAGATCGCCGAGGCCGGTGGGGCGCTTCAGGGCGTGGATCTCGTTCCCGGCGCCGGCGCCGAGGGCAAGCGGGTCCGGGAGTTCACGATCGACGCCCGCAACCAGGAGCACTGGGAGGAGATCCTGCGGGCGATCGGGTCGACCCGGGGCGCCCGCGTGCTGGGTTATGTGGACCGGACCCTTCAGATGCACCGCGGCGGGAAGATCGCCCAGCAGAACAAGTATCCGCTCAAGACCCGCGACGATCTCTCGATGGCCTACACGCCGGGAGTCGCCCGCGTGTGCCAGGAGATCGCCGGCGATCGCAGCAAGGCGTTCGAATTCACGATCAAGCGCAACACGGTGGCCGTCGTCACCGACGGCAGCGCGGTGCTGGGGCTGGGCGACATCGGGCCCGAGGCGGCGATGCCCGTGATGGAGGGCAAGGCGATGCTCTTCAAGGAGTTCGCCGACGTGGACGCCTTTCCGATCTCCCTCGACACCCGCGATCCCGACCAGATCGTGAACACCGTCCGCCTGATGGCGCCCACCTTCGGGGGCATCAACCTGGAGGACATCTCCGCGCCGCGTTGCTTCGAGATCGAGCAGCGCCTGAAGGACGAGCTCGACATTCCCGTCTTCCACGACGACCAGCACGGCACCGCGGTCGTGACGATGGCCGCGCTGTTCAACGCCCTCAAGATCGTCGGCAAGCGGCTCGAGGACCTGCGGGTCCTTGTGGTCGGGCTCGGCGCGGCCGGCGTGGCCGTCACGAAGATGATGCTCGAGTCCGGGGTCACGGACGTAATCGGCTGCGATCGCCAGGGAGCCCTCTCGACCGACCGCGAGGACTACGCGAGCGGCGAGATGACCGACATCAAGCGCTGGTATGCGGAGAACTCCAACCCGGAGAACCTCCATGGAAGTCCCGACGACGTGATCGAGGGCTGCGATCTGTTCATCGGGGTGTCGGGGCCGGGGATCATCAGTCCCGGGTCGCTCGCGAAGATGACCGACGACGCGATCGTCTTCGCGATGGCGAACCCGAACCCCGAGGTGATGCCCGAGGACGCGGGCCCGCACGTCCGGATCATGGCCACGGGGCGCTCCGACTATCCGAATCAGATCAACAACGTGCTGTGCTTCCCCGGCATCTTCCGCGGCGCCCTGGATGCCGGCGCCCCGCGGATCACGGAGGAGATGAAGCTCGCAGCCGCCCACGGCATCGCAGACGTGGTCGCCCCCGACGACCTCAGCGAGGACTACATCATCCCCAGCGTCTTCGACCGCGACGTCTCCCCCGCGGTGGCAGAGGCCGTGATCCAGGAGGCAAGGCGCGACGGGATCGCCCGCTTCTCCGAGGAGACCGGCACGTTCACCGCCATCGAATGACGGCGGCGGCCTGATCGTGCGCGTCCTGGTCACCGGCGCCAGGGGGTTCCTGGGATCCCGCGTGTCCGATGCCCTCATGGCGCGCGGGGACGAGGTCGTGGGCCTGTCGCGGGATCCCGAGCGGGCGCGCGAGGCGAATCCCACGGTCGGCTGGCACGCCTGGAACGCGACCGCCGAGCGCCCCCCGGCGAGCGCCATCGAGGGGGTCGACGCGGTCGTCAACCTGATCGGCGAGCCAATCGACCAGCGCTGGACCGACGAGGCGAAGCAGCGGATTCGCGATAGCCGCGAGCGGGCGACCAAGAACCTGGTCGACGCGCTCAGCGCCGCCGATCCGCGCCCCCGCGCGCTCGTCAGCCAGTCCGCCGTCGGCTACTACGGCGACCGGGGCGATGCGATGGTCGACGAGTCGACGCCGCCCGGCACGACGTTCGACTCCGGCGTGTGCGCGGCGTGGGAGGTCGCCGCGCGCGCGGCGGAGGACATCGGCATGCGCGTGGCGATCGTTCGCACCGGTCTGGTGCTGGACCCCGAGGCCGGCCTCCTGAAGCAGCTGCTGCCGCCGTTCCGTCTCGGCCTCGGCGGGCCGATCGCGGGCGGTCGGCAGTACATGCCGTGGATCCACGTGAACGACTGGGTTCGCCTCTTCCTCTGGGTCGTGGACGGCGAGGACCGCAGCGGCACCTACAACGGCACGGCCCCCAATCCGGTGACGAACGGGGAGCTCTCGAGGGCGCTCGGTCGGGTCCTCGGCCGCCCTGCCGTGGTGCCCGTCCCCAAACTGGCGATGAAGGCGCGGTTCGGCAGCGAGCTCGGGGAGGTGGTCACCGGCGGCCAGCGCGCAGTTCCACGGCGGGCGCTCGACGGCGGATTCGAGTTCTCCAACCCGGAGATCGAACCGGCGCTGCGCGACCTGCTCAAGAGGTGATCTGCCTCAAGGCGTGACGCTCAGGTCCGCCGCGAAGCGCGGCTTCCCGTCGACGACCCGGTAGCCCGCGAGGCGATTCAGGGTCGTATTGCCGACGTCGTCGATGGAATACGTGCCGAGGATCGAGCGGCGGTCCGTGGTGTCGAAGAAGGCATCGATCACGGCGTCGCGATCGTCGCCCGAGTCCCCCGCCCGCTCGATCGAGTCGAGCACCACCGCCATCGCCTCGTAGCCGTAGGCGGCGTACCGGCCGGGCTGGCGCTTGTAGCGCTCGCGGAATGCACGCACGAACCGCTGGCCGGGTGGCGGGAGCTGGTAGGGGTCTTGGGCGGCCGAGGTGAGCAGCCATTGATGCCGCCTGCCGGTGTCCAGGAACGCCGGGACTGGAGGCATCAATAGAGCGTCGGTGCCGATGACACGCTCGAACCCTGCGAGCGCCCCGCGCCGATCCGACGATTCGATGGCCGCGTACCCCAGATCGTCCGGGCCGTGGCTGATGCGGATGCCGAGTGTCCTTGCCTCAGCGCGGAACGATGCTGCGACGACCTTGTCGTACGCCGAGCCGCCGCGAACTAGAAGGACGCCGCGGGAGCCCAGCCGCTTCGCCCACACCGCGCCCGCCTGGGCCTGGACCTCGTCGCTCGGGATCACGCGGCCGAAGGTGCGTTCGCTGGTCGGCTGGACCTCGTCCGGGACCTGATCGCCCGCGCCGAGGTAGGGCTGGACGAGGTCGACCGCGGCGGCGGCCGGTGATACCTGCAGCAGGTGGGCCTCGTTGGTGATCGGCAGCGAGAAGCGGGTCGCGCCCGAGTCGAAGTCGCCGATATAAGCGATCGCCGCCGAGTCCTGGGTCGCGCGGCGGGCGTTGGCCGCCGCGACCGCGGGGCTCCAGTCGGCGTCCGCACCCGATCCCGAGGTGTCGTCGAGGTAGGTCGCATGGACTTCCAGAACGCCGGCCTTGCCTTCGGCATCCGCGAGCGCCAGGCGGGCGCTGTCGACGACGTCGCGCCCGTTGGCCGCTTCCGGGCCCTGCAACGGCATGCTCACGTAGAGGTCGACGCGCTCGCCCGGCTCGACGCCGGAGCCGGCCGAGGCGCAGCCGGCGACGCCCGCGACCAGCGGGATGAGGGCCGCCACGGTGAGACGCCTGGCGCCGCCGAGAGTGCCCGAGCTGCGCACCAAGCCTCTAGCCCATGAAGGGCGAGGCGGCCTCATAGTCCTCCGGCGGGACCGTCCGCAGCTCGGCCACGGCGTCGTCGAGCGGCACGAGCTCGATCCTCGTGCCGCGAAGCGCGGGCATGGTCCCCCAGCGACCCTCGTGGGCGGCGTCGATCGCCGCCACCCCGACCCGCGTCGCGAGGACGCGATCGAACGCCGTCGGCGTCCCGCCCCGCTGGACGTGGCCGAGAACGGTCGCCCGGGTCTCGAAACCCGTGCGCTCCTCGATCTCGTGCTCCAGACGGTGCCCGATCCCCCCCAGCCGCACGTGCCCGAACTCGTCCCTCTCGCCGGCGGCCAGCTCCATCCTCCGCTCCTTGGGCATGGCGCCCTCCGCGGCGACGACGATGGAGAAGGCCCTCCCGCGGGCGTGGCGTCGCCGTAGGAGGCTGCACACCTCGTCGATGTCGAAGGGTCGCTCCGGGATCAGGATCACGTCCGCCCCGCCCGCGAGCCCGGATTGCAGGGCGATCCACCCAGCGTGCCGGCCCATGACCTCGACCACCATCACCCGGTGGTGGGACTCGGCAGTCGTGTGGAGCCGGTCGATCGCCTCCGTCGCGACCTGGAGGGCCGTGTCGTAGCCGAAGGTGACGTCCGTGGCCGCGAGGTCGTTGTCGATCGTCTTAGGGACGCCCAGCACCGCCACGTCGTGCTCGTCCCTGAGCCGGGAGGCCGCTCCGAGCGTGTCCTCCCCGCCGATCGCGATCAGCCCGTCGAGGTGAAGCGCGACCATGGTCTCCTTGATCTGGGCAGGTCCGTCGTCGCGCTTGAACGGGTTGGTCCGGGAGGTCCCGAGAATCGTCCCGCCCCGAGGGAGGATGCCGCGGGTGGATTCGATGGTGAGCTCGTCGTACTCGCTCTCGAGGGTGCCCTTCCACCCGTCGCGGAAGCCGACGATCACGTGCCCGTACACGTCGATTCCCTTGCGGACGATCGCCCTGATCGCCGCGTTCAGGCCCGGGCAATCGCCGCCTCCGGTGAGCACGCCGATGCGCACGCGCGCACGATACTCGGAGGCGTGGGGCGCCGGGATCGGTCAGCCCAAGCCGGTCAGAGCCTCGTAACGGGAGCGCATGAAGTCGAGCCCCGTCGCGGCCGGATCGTCCGCGGCGCGGAGCTCGGCGTAGGCGAGCTCCGCGCCTGTGAACCCGGTCGCGCCCCACACCTCACCGCCCACCTTCGCGGCCCACGGCGCGACGTACAGGTACGGCTCGGCGTGATCATCGTCGCCCGGGGAGCCGCCGTAGGTGGCACGCTGACCATCGGACTCGGCGCCCGCCTCGAAGGCGACGTCGAAGTGCTCGGGCCACAGGTTCGTGTCGGATGGATGGGACTCGGGCGGCATCCCCGACTTCAGCGACTCCAGCACCTCTGCCGTGAACGCGTAGAAATCGGCCAGGCGCTGAGCGGCCTCGGTGTCGAGATGGAGCGGCGCGCCGCCGCCCGGCACGCCGTCGGGAAGGAGCTCCGGGCCGAGGAGGGCGCCGCCCGCAGCCAGGCTGTGCAGCTCGACGCGCTCCTCCTCGCCGTCGCGAGTCAGCACGAGCTCGATGCCCTGCACCCGGACCTGGGTACGGTGGCCGTGGAACTCGAACTCCGGCGTCCCGAACCCGCCCGCCGTCTGGCGCATCGCGATCTCGTTGTGCGGCTTGCGCGCGGGCGCCACGAGCTCCGCGGCCACGCGATGAAGCGCATCGCGGGTGGCGACGAAGGACCGGGGAAGAGGCTTCAGCTCGACGGCCATGGAAGCGGGCCGGCACGCGATCTAGGGCCGCAGGCGCTCCATCAAGGGCTGGACGGCCCGGACGCAGACGCCGATGAGGAGCACCGCCAGGAAGATCAGGAAGGCGAGGGTGCCGCCGAGCCCGAAGCCGTAGCCGGCTACCAGCCCGGCCAGTCCGACGGCGGTGAACACGAGAAGCTGCACGGGCCGCAATCTACCCCACGGGACCGCCGGCGCTCGTCATCGCGTCCCGCGCCTCGCGGATGAACCCCCCGACCGCGGCGGCCGCTTCATCGGACCCGTCGGCCTCGGAGACCGCGCGCACCAGGCGGCTGCCGATGATCACCCCGTCGGCGATCCTCCCCACCGCCGCCGCCTGCTCGGGCGTCCCGATCCCGAAGCCCACCGCTACCGGCACCGCCGAATCCTCGCGAACGGCTCGCACCAGGTCCGTGAGCCCAACCGGCAGCTCATCGCGCTCGCCCGTCACGCGCGTGTCGGACACGACGTAAAGGAAGCCGGTGGCGCCCTCGCAGATGCTCCGGCGTCGCTCGGGTGTTGTGGTCGGGGCGACCAGCCGAACGAGGGCGAGCCCGGCGGCGCTCAGCGCGTCGCCGAGCTCATCGGCCTCCCCAAGCGGCAGGTCGGGGATGATCGCGCCGGCGGCGCCCGCGTCCCGGAGCATGTTCGCGAACCCCTCGTGGGCGAACGCCATGTTCGCGTAGACCATCGGGATCACCGGCACCCGCGAGGCAAGCCGCTCGCAGATCTCCAGGACCCCTTCGAGGGTCGCGCCGGCCGCCAGGGCGCGCGTGCCCGCGGCATGGATCACGGGCCCGTCGGCGAGCGGATCGGAGAACGGAACCCCGAGCTCGACGAGTTCCGCGCCCGCCTCGGCGTAGGCATCGGCGACAGCGACGGAGCTCTCCATGTCGGGGAAGCCACCCATCATGTACGGCATCAGGGCCGCCCGGCCTTCGGCGCGGGCGGAATCGAAGGCCTCCCGGATGCGCGCGACGCCTGTAGCGACGGCTTCAGCCATCGAGCTCGCCGAGGCGCGCCACCACTTCGGCCAGATCCTTGTCTCCGCGCCCACTCAGACAAACGAGGTCGAAGCCCGCCGCCGGATCCGGAGCGCCGGCGGAGGATCCGGCGGACAAGAGCCAGGCGATCACGTGGGCCGGCTCAAGCGCCGGCAGGATTCCCTCCAGCCGCGCCAGCTCCCGGAAGGCACGAAGCGCCTCGGCGTCGGCGACCGCTTCGTAGCGGGCGCGGCCCGAGTCCCGCAGCTGGGCGTGCTCGGGGCCCACGCCCGGGTAGTCGAGGCCGGCCGAGACCGAATGGGCCTCGAGGATCTGTCCCTCGGCATCAGCGAGGACGGACGACAGCGCCCCGTGAAGCACTCCAGTGCGGCCGGCGACCAGCGACGCGCCGTGACGCGCGTCGAGCCCCTCTCCCCCGGCCTCGATCCCGATGAGCTCGACGCCGTCGTCGTCGATGAAGGGATAGAAGGTCCCGATCGCGTTGGATCCACCGCCGACGCAGGCGATCACGCGAGCCGGAAGCCGGCCCTCGGCCGCCAGCGCCTGCTCGCGCGCCTCGTCGCCGATGACGCGCTGAAGATCGCGGACCAGCGCCGGGTAGGGCGCGGGGCCTACCGCGGAGCCGATGATGTAGTGCGTCGAGCCGACGTTGGTCACCCAGTCGCGGATCGCCGCGCTCACCGCCTCCTTGAGGGTCCTGGCGCCGGCCTCGACGGGGCGCACCTCCGCTCCCAGCAGCCCCATCCGCTCGACGTTGGGCGCCTGGCGCCGCATGTCCTCGGTCCCCATGTCGACGACGCACTCGAGGCCGAGCAGGGCACAGGCCGTGGCCGCGGCGACGCCGTGCTGGCCCGCCCCCGTCTCCGCGATGATTCGGCGCTTCCCCATGCGCCGCGAAAGCAGCGCCTGTCCGATCGCGTTGTTGATCTTGTGGGCGCCGGTGTGCGCCAGGTCCTCGCGCTTCAGGTAGACGCGATGCCCAACTCGCTCCGAGAGCCGGGCCGCGAGGTAGAGCGGCGTCGGGCGGCCCACGTACTCGCTCAGCAGGCGGTCGAGCTCGCCGCGAAACTGGGAGTCGTCCCGCAGGTCGGTCCAGGCCGCGGCAAGCTCGTCGAGTGCCGGGATCAGCACCTCGGGGACGTACCGGCCGCCGTAGGGGCCGAACCGCTCGGGGATCGCGACGCTGGTCACGCGGGCACCGCCTGAGCGCGCTCCAGGAACGCGGCCATCAACGCGTGGTCCTTGATGCCGGGCTCCGACTCGACGCCGCTCGCCACATCCACCGCGTATGGACGCACCACGGCCACCGCCTCGTCGACGTTCTCGGGACCGAGCCCACCGGCGAGGATCAGCGGCACCTCGGATCGCCGATCAGCGAGCAGCTCCCAGTCGAAGCTGGCGCCCGTGCCGCCGCGGGTGCCGGGCTGGAAGGCGTCGAGCAGGTGGAAGTCCGTGCGGAATGCCTCCGCGGCACGGACGTCGGCCGTGCTTCGGACACGGATCGCCTTGATGACCTTGCAGCCCGTGCGTCGCGCCGCCTCGCGACAGAAGGCGGCGCCCTCACCACCGTGGAGCTGCAGCATCGTCAACGAAGCGTTCTCCGCCGCCGCGACCAGCTCGTCGAGCGCGGGATTGACGAATACGCCGGCGACCTCGACCCGGCGCTTCACGGCGGCTGAGATCTCCACGGCCGCAGCCGGCTCGCAGAAGCGAGGGCTGCCGGGGTAATGGTTGAGCCCGATCGCCCAGGCACCGAGACGCGCCGCCTCGAGCGCGTCCTCGAGCCTCGTTATGCCGCAGAACTTGACCCGCATCCCGACAAGGTTACGGGCGAGGAGTACTGGCGACGGACGCAGTTGTTGCGCGGCCTACTGCTTGACGTTCGCCGGCCGGTTGCCCAGCGTGACGGTCACGGTTCGCTTCTGGCTTCCGTTCACCAGCGAGAGCTCGACGGAGTCACCGGGCTTCTTGGTGCTGATGTCGTCGATGACGTCGGTCATCGACCGGACGGGCTTGCCGTCGATGGCGGTGATGACATCGCCGCCCGGGCGCAGCCGCTGGCCATCGACGGTCATGGTTGCGTTGCCGCTGCCGCCCTTGACACCCGCCTTGTCCGCGGGACCGCCCGGAGTCACCTCCTGCACCAGGGCGCCCTGGTCGACGGAGAGGTTGAGGGCGTTCGCGATCTGCGGGGTCAGGTCGGTACCGCTGATGCCCAGGTAGGCGTGCTGGACCGTCCCGGTCTGGAGAATTTGCTGGACGACGCTCCGAGCGGTGTTGATCGGAACCGCAAACCCGATGCCGACGTTGCCACCGCCATTGGGCGACTCGATCTGGGAGTTGATGCCGATGACCTGACCGTTGGCGTCGATGAGCGGGCCGCCCGAGTTGCCGGGATTGATGGCCGCGTCCGTCTGGATGACGTTGTCGATCGTGAACCCGTTCGGCGCCTTGATCTGGCGCTGAAGCGCCGAGACGATGCCGGACGTCACCGTGCGGTCGAGCCCGAACGGGTTGCCGATCGCCACCACGGGGTTCCCGACCTGGGTATCGGCGGAGTTGCCGAGGGTGAGCGGGTGAAGCTGGTCCGCCGGTACGTTCACCTTGAGGACGGCGATGTCGGTCGAGGGATCCTTGCCGACCACCTCCGCGGGCACCGGCGGTGAGGAGTCGGAGCGGCCGAGCGTCACCTGGATCTTGGTGGCGCCATCCACAACGTGGGCGTTCGTGAGGATGTGACCATCCTGATCGATCACGAAGCCCGATCCGGTGGCGGTGCCGCCGCCCCCGCCGCCAAACGGGTTCAGCAGCGATGGGCCCTGGGACTTCAGCTGCGACTGGACGAAGACGACCCCGGGCGAGTCCTGGTGGTAGATCTGATTGACGGTCAGACCCTTGCCGCTCGTGTGCTGCGATGCGGGCTGAGGAAGAGGCGCCGGCGCCAGTGCGGCGGCCGTGCTGTCGTTTCCCGAGGAATGAATCCAGCCCGCCGCGATCGCGATCCAGCCGAGCAGGCCGACGACCAGGCCGCCGACGATGGCGGCGCCGATCGAGGTGCTCGCAAGTCGCTTGACCGTGCTCATCGCGAATGAGCATCGGCAATACCGCTTAACGGCGGCTAACGCGCGGCTTCAGATGCTTTAAGAATTCTCCTCCGAGGCGCGCTCGAGATAGTGCTCGCGCGTGGCCTCCTCGTCGCGAGTGAGCTCGCGGATCAGGAGGTCCGGCTCCTCGGCCCGCATCAGCGCCTCGCCGATGAGCACCGCGTCGACCCCGATCCGCTCGAGCTCGTCGAGCTGCTCGCGGCTCTCGTAGCCGGACTCGGAGACGACGGTCTTGCCCGCCGGAACGTCCGTCAGGAGGGTAACCGTCCTCTCGACATCGACGCTGAAGTCGTTGAGATCGCGATTGTTGATCCCGAGCACGTCGGCGTCGACGGTGAGTGCGCGCTCGAGCTCAGCCTCCTCGTGCACCTCCACCAGGCAGTCGAGGTCGAGCGCGCGGGCCTCGGCATAGAGCTCCGCGAGCTCGTCGTCGTCGAGGGCGGCGACGATCAGCAGCACCGCATCGGCTCCGTTCGCCGCGGCCTCGTAGAGCTGGTACGGGTCGACGACGAAGTCCTTCCGGAGAATCGGCAGATCCGACGCCTCGCGCGTCGCGCGCAGGTCGTGCAGCGAGCCGCCGAACTGGCGCTCCTCGGTGAGGATCGAGAGAGCCGCGGCGCCCCCGCGCTCGTAGGCACGGACGGTCTCCGCGACGCCCGCCCCCGGGCGCAGCTCCCCGGCGCTCGGCGAGCGGCGCTTGAACTCGGCGATCAGGGACAACCCGGGTCGGACCAGGGCCTCGTTGAACGGACGCGCGCCGTCGCGGCCGCCCAACCGCGCCCGTAACGTCTCCAGCGGAACCTCCTCCTGCCGGCGGCGAGCGTCCTCCCGAGCGCCGGCGACCAGCTCGTCGAGCGAACTCATCGTCGAGACAGGCTAGACAAGAGGGTCAGGAGGTGGCAAGCTCGCCGCTCACCTCGACCAAGCGGGCCAGGACGTCCCGCGCGGCGCCGGTGTCGATCGCCTCGCGGGCCCGCTCCATACCGGCGGCGAGGTCCGGAGCGCCTCCGCCAACCAGGATCGCTGCTCCGGCGTTCAGGACAACGACGTCGCGTGCCGGTCCCGCGCCTCCGTCGAGGACCCTCCGGACGGTCGCCGCGTTCTCCTCGGGCGTGCCGCCCTGGATCGCATCGATGTCGGTGAGCTGGAGTCCGAAGGTCTCTGGATCGACAAACCACTCCTCGGTGGTCCCCCCCTTCACCTCGATGACCCGCGTCTGGCCCTCGAGCCCGATCTCGTCGACCCCGTCCTCGGCACGGACGACGAGGGCTCGGTCACAACCGAGCCCCACGAGCGCCTCGGCGATCGTCTCCTGATAGCGGGGGTCCGACACGCCAAGGAGCTGCCGGCTGGCGCCGGCCGGATTGGTCAGCGGACCCAGGAAGTTGAAGATGGTGCGCACCGCGAGCTCCTTGCGAACCGGCACCACGTGCTTCATGGCCGCGTGGTGGCGCGGGGCGAACATGAATCCGAAGCCCACGTCGTGGATGCACCGCGCCACGGCTGGCGGGTCCAGGTCGATTCGCACGCCGAGGGCCTCGAGCAGGTCGGCTGAGCCCGAGCGACTGGTGCTCGAGCGGTTGCCGTGCTTGGCCACCGCGCACCCGGCTCCCGCGGCCACCAGCGCGGCCGTAGTGGAGATGTTGAACGTCGACGGACCGCCCCCGGTGCCGGCCGTGTCGACCAGGTCGTCCCGGGCGACGTCCACCCCGGCGGCCAGCCGCCGCATGGTTCTGGCGAGACCCACGAGCTCGGCGACGGTCTCCCCCTTCGCCCGCAGCGCCACGAGGAACGCGCCCGTCTGGACGTCCGAGGACCGGCCCTCCATGATCTCGTCGAGCACGGCCGACGCGTGGTCGGCGGTCAGATGCGTGCCGGAGGACACGGCGTCGATCGCGCGCGTGACGATGTCGTTGGGCATCAGCGAGTGCTCAGGAAGTTGCGCAGGATGTCCTTGCCATGGGGCGTCAGCACCGACTCGGGATGGAATTGAACCCCCTCGGCTGGGAGCTCCCGGTGCCGGACGGCCATCACCACGTCGCCTGCCGACGCGGTGAGCTCAAGCGCCGCTGGCAGGTCGGGGTCGGCAACGAGGGAGTGATACCGGCCCGCTCGCAGCGGGTTCTCCAATCCGGCGAGAACGCCGCGGCCGTCGTGTTGCACCTCCGCGTCCTTGCCGTGCACCGGCTCGCCGCGGACCGTGCGGCCGCCGAACGCCTCGACCATGGACTGATGTCCGAGGCAGACTCCCAGCGTGGGGATGCCCCCCTCGGGGAATGCCCGCGCCGCCTCTACCGAGACGCCCGCCTCGGCCGGTGTGCAAGGACCCGGGGAGATCACGAGCCGATCGGGGCGACGCTCCAGCAGCTCCGACAGGGTGGCGCGATCGTTTCGGACCACCTCGGGAGTGGCTCCGAGCTCGCCCAGGTACTGAACGAGGTTGTAGGTGAAGCTGTCGTAGTTGTCGATGACGAGGACGCGCATGTCAGGATGGACTCTCAAGGCCAATCCGGCTGGCTCGCCGCCAACTCGACCGCAGCAAAGACGGCCTTCGCCTTGTTGACGCTCTCGCGGTACTCGTAGTCGGGCTTCGCGTCGGCGACGGTCCCACCACCCGCCTGCACGTGGACGATCCCGTCCTTCACGACCACGGTCCGGATGTGAATCGCGGTGTCGAGGTCTCCGTTGAAGCCGAGATAGCCGATCGCGCCGCCGTAGGAGCCGCGCTTGTGAGGCTCGACCTCGTCGATGATCTGCATGGCACGCACCTTGGGGGCACCGGACAGCGTGCCGGCGGGCAGCACCGCCCGCAGTGCGTCCATCGCGGTCACGTCGGGCCGCAGGGTTCCGGACACCTGGCTCACTATGTGGTGCACGTGCGAGTAGGCCTCGACGATCATGAACTCGTCCACCTCGACCGAGCCGAACTCGCAGACCCGCCCCAGGTCGTTGCGCCCGAGATCGACGAGCATCACGTGCTCGGCGCGCTCCTTCGGGTCCCGCAGGAGCTCCTCGGCCCGCCGGCGATCCTCCTCCTCGCTCTCTCCGCGCGGGTAGGTGCCGGCTACCGGCCGGGTCTCCACGCGCCGCCCCGTGACCTTGACCAGCGGCTCCGGTGAGGCGCCGGCGAGCTGGAAGTCGCCGAAATCGAGGAAGTACATGTACGGCGAGGGATTGACGGTGCGCAGGCCGCGGTAGATCGAGAACGCCTCGACGGGCGTGGGGGCGCTGAATCGCTGCGAGGGCACCACCTGAAACGCGTCGCCCGCGTAGATGTACTCGATGATCCTGCGGACGTTCGCCTCGAACTGCTCGCGGGTCATGTTCGAGGTGAACTCCGTGGCGCGTCCGTTGGCGCTCGCCGCCGGCCTCGGGACCGGGCCACGGAGGCGCTCGCGAAGCTCGGTGAGAGTCCCCACCGCCTCGGCGTACGCAGCGTCCAGGTCGGACTCGCCGTCCGCGAACGCGTACGCCATCAGCGTGAGCTCGTGGCGCATGTGGTCGAAGACCACGAGAACGTCGCTCACCATCAGCGCCATGTCCGGAAGCCCGATCGGGTCGGGGTTTGGCGCCGCCAGCGGTTCCACTGTTCGCACCAGGTCGTAGCCGAAGAAGCCGACCGCCCCACCCGCGAACGGGCGGAGATCGTCGATCTCGGGGAGCCGGTAGGCGCTCAGGTAGTCGCTGACCGCCCCGTAGGGATCGGCAACCTGGCTCACGCTGACCGGCTCGGCCTCCGCCGCGATGTCGCCCCGCCACTCGCGCAGCTCCCCGTCCGCGTAGCGCAGCGTCGCCCTCGGCCTGAATCCGAGGAAGGAATAGCGGCCGAGGCGCCCCTGCTCGGCCGACTCGAGCAGGAAGCAGGGTCCGCCGTCGCGGAGCTTGAGGAACGCCGAGACCGGCGTCTCGCAGTCGTCGACGAACGTCGTGCGCACCGGGATCGCGTTACCGGTGCGGGCGAGCTCGCGCGCCTCCTCGAGGCTCGGGCGCACATCCGGCGCGCGCTCAGCGGCGACGGCCATTGAGCGTCTCCAGCACGGTGCCGATCGGAACGCCGCGGGAGAGGAGGAGCACCTGGAGGTGGTAGAGCAGGTCCGCGGCCTCCTCGTTGACCCGATCGTCGGATTCCGATGCGGCCGCGCTCGCCACCTCGTCGGCCTCCTCGCGAACCTTGTCGCCGATTCGCGCCTGGTCCTCCAGCAGCTCGACGGTGTACGAGCCACTCGGTCGCGAATCCCGCCGGTCGATCAGCGTGCGCTCGAGGGCGGCGGTCGCCTCGTGCGCCGCCGGCAGCGGCTCGCCGTCGACCGGAGGCGCATCGATCGCCGAGTCGGCCGTGCCGTCCAGGTCGCGGTAGAAGCACGAGCGCTGACCGGTATGGCATGCGGGGCCGCCCGGCTCCACCAGGGCCACCAGCGCGTCGCCGTCGCAGTCGTAGCGGATCTGCCGCACCCGTTGGACGTTGCCGGACGTCTTCCCCTTGTGCCACAGCTCGTCACGGGAGCGGCTGTAGAAGTGCATCTCGCCGGTCTCGAGCGTGCGGCGAAGAGCCTCGTCATTCATATAGGCCAGGGTGAGAACCTCGCCGGTGGCCCAGTCCTGCATCACGCAGGGAACCAACCCGTGCTCGTCGAACCGCACCGCGTTTTCTACCGTCATTGCAGGGAGTCTAGGGACGCAGGCCTACTCGATCCCGATGCGGTCCAGCAGGCCCTCGTCGCGGCGCCAGCGGCGCACCTTCACCTGGAGATCGAGGAACACGTGGGCTCCGAGCTCTCGCTCGAGCTCCTTGCGGGCGGCCGTGCCCACCTCGCGCACCATCCGTCCACCCTTGCCCACCAGGATCCCCTTCTGGGAGTCGCTCTCCACCCAGACCTGTGCCCGCACCTCAACCAGGCCGTCGTCGCGCGGCTCGATCGACTCGACCGCCACCTCAACCGCGTGGGGCACCTCATCACGGGTGCGGCGGAGCACCTGCTCGCGGATCAGCTCCGCGAGGTGGATCTCGCTCGGGAGATCCGAGCGCTCCTCCGGCGGGTAGAGAACCGGGCCCTCGGGCAGCAGCGAGACCAGGTGATCGACCAGGGCCTCGAGGCCGGCGCCGGTCCTTGCGCTCACCGGAAACACCTCCTCCACCGCGTCGAGCTCGGCCGCGGCGGCGAGCGCCGCGGCGGTCTCGCCGGCACCCAGCCGATCGCACTTGTTCACCGCGCAGGTCACGAGCGTTTCCTCGCCGGCCGTCAGCAACGCCTTGGCGATGAATCGGTCGCCGGGGCCGACGCCCTGGATCCCGTCCACCACCAGGAGGGCTGCGTCGGAATCGGCGAGCTCCTGCTCGACGCGGCGTTGCATCCGCGCGGTCAGCGAGTCGCGGGGACGCTGCACTCCGGGCAGGTCGACGAGGATCATCTGCCAGTCGCCGCCCGGCTCGGTCGCGATCCCGCGAATCGCGCGCCGTGTGGTCTGCGGTCGGTCGGAGACGATCGCCACCTTCGAGCCGACGATGGCGTTGGCGATCGTCGACTTGCCCACGTTGGGCCGCCCCGCGAGTCCGACGAAGCCCGCGCGGGTCATCCGCCGCGGTCGCCGAGTCTGCTCAACACGGAATCCTGGAGCGCGAGCATCTCGCCCTCATCGGTCGCGTGGTCGTAACCGCAGAGATGGAGCACTCCGTGGACGGTTGCCTCGACCAGGTCGGCGGTGTGCGCGGGGCAGATCACGACGTCCCCTAGCTCGCGAGGGCCGGCCACCGCGCCCCCCTCGTCGATGGGAAAGGAGAGCACGTCGGTCGCCTCATCTCGCCCACGATGCTCGCGGTTCAGCTCGCGGATCCGGGCCTCGCCGACAAGCTCGACCGAGAGATGCCCGGAGTCGATGCCCACCGCACCGAGCGCGACCTCAACCGCGGGCCTCAGGTCCGCCGGCACATCGGACAGATCCAGCGGACCGCCGCTCAATCCTGGGCGCGGCTCTCGCGCTCGTACTCGCCGTACGCGGCGACGATCCGCTGCACGAGCTGATGGCGGACGACGTCCTCGCCTCCGAAGCGGATGAACGAGATGTCGTCCACCTGGGCCAGGATCTCGCCGATCACGACCAGGCCGGAGCGCTGATCGCGCGGCAGATCGATCTGGGTGATGTCCCCGGTCACGACCATCTTCGACCCGAATCCGAGCCGGGTGAGGAACATCTTCATCTGCTCGGGGCTCGTGTTCTGTGCCTCGTCGAGGATCACGAAGGAGTCATTGATCGAGCGGCCGCGCATAAATGCCAGCGGGGCGACCTCGATGATCCCGTTGTCCAGGTACGTGCTGACGCGCTCGGGGTCGAGCATGTCGTAGAGGGCGTCGAACAGCGGCCGCAGGTACGGGTCGACCTTGGCCTGGATGTCGCCCGGCAGGAAGCCGAGCCGCTCGCCGGCTTCGACGGCCGGCCGGGTGAGGATGATCCGGTTGACCTCACGCGCGTCGAGCGCCGCGACCGCCATGGCCACCGCCAGGAACGTCTTGCCCGTGCCGGCGGGTCCGATCCCGAACGTCACCGTGTGGTCGCGAATCGAGTCGACGTAGCGCTTCTGGTTGACGGTCTTGGGCGCGACCTTGATCGCCCGGTGGCGCCATATGACGTCCTCGAGGATCTCGGCAGAACTCTGCTGGGCGTCGATCGCGCGCGAGACGGTGCCCAGGGTCGCCGGAGCGACGTCGTGTCCGCGCTCGATCAGGCCCACCAGCTCGTCGACCACGGCGGCGGCCTCGCGCACGTCGCCCTCGGATCCGTCGAGGGTGAGGACGTTCCCGCGCAGGTGGACGTCGCAGTGGACCCTGTCCTCGAGCTCCCTCAGGACCGAGTCCTCGGATCCCGCCAGCTCAGCGGCGACGGTGTTGTCGAGGGTGAGCTGCCGGCGCGCCAAAGGCCTCAGCTCAGGCGCTCGGAGACTGCGGCGCTGACGCGCTTGCCGTCGGCGCGCCCATCCACCCTCGGCATCACGATCCCCATGACCTTGCCCATGTCCTTCGGATCCGAAACGCCCGCCTCCGACACGGCGGTGTCCACCAGCTCGGCCAGCTCCTCGTCGCTGAGCTCGACCGGCAGGTAGCCGCCGATCAGCTCGGCCTCGGCTTCCTCGGCGGCGGCCCGCTCGTCGCCGCCGCCCTCGCGGAAGGCGCTCGCGGCCTCCAGGCGGCGCTTTCGCTCGCGCCTCAGAACCGCGACCTCGTCACCCTTGCCCTCCTTCGCGTCCTGCTGGAGCGCGCTCGCGATCATGCGGAGCGCGCCGACCCGGTCGCGTTCGCCTGCCTTCATCGCCTCACGCGTATCGGCCTGAACCTTCTCCAAGATGGCCATGGGTGATGGCGCGGAGCTTTAGCTCCGCGGCTGGCTGGTGCTGTTGTTCATGGAATCAAAGGGTAGCCCCGGGTGGGGTCCCGAATTCCACGTGCTCCACCTCGCCGAGCGGCATCTGCAGGAAGTGAGTCCCGAGCTCCCGAAACGAGGGCACGTCTCCCGTGCAGAGGAACCGATATTCGCCCTCGCCGTGATGATCGGTCGCCAGCAGGCGCGCATTCAGGGTGCGCTGCGCCGCCGCAGCGAGCGCATGGCCCGCCGTGACGAGGCGCACGTCGCGGCCGAGCATCCGTTGGAGCATGGGCGCCACGAGCGGGTAGTGCGTGCAGCCGAGAATCAGCGTGTCGATCTGGGCCTCGCGGAGCGGTTCGCAGTACGAGCGCACCGTCTCGATCACCCCTTCGTCGAAGGGAAAGCCGTTCTGGATGATCGGCGCGAGCCGGGGAGCCGGGACCTCGATCACGTCGAGCTCGCGGTCGCCCGCCTGGTCCTCGAGCGCCCGCCGGTAGGCGCCATGCTCCACCGTCGTGGGCGTGGCCAGCACGCCGATCCGGTGCGAATCGCTGATCGCCGCGGCGATCTCCGCCTCCGGGTCGACAACGGTCAGGACCTCCACTCCCTGTTCGGCGGCGACCTCACGAACGACGTCGCCGCCGGCCGCCGTGGCCGAGTTGCAGGCGACGACCAGGAGCTGTGCGCCGCGGTCGAGCAGGTAGCGGACAAGGGCTGCGATCCGGGGACGCAGCCACTCGGGCGCCTTGCTGCCGTACGGGAAACCCGCTGTGTCGCCCAGGTACAGGTAGTCCTCCTCGGGGAGGGACACGAGCAACTCGTGAAGGACCGTCAGGCCCCCGATCCCGGAGTCGAACACCGCTATCGGCAGAGCGGCGCGCCCGGCGCTCACGACAACCTCCTCGTCTTCATAGGCTGTCAGGGCTTGACGACCATGAAGAAGATCGCCACCGCCACGATCAGGCCGACGAGCTGACCGACGCGCGCCATCTCCGCCGAGACCTTGCGGTATTCGTCGCTCAGCTCGCCGCCGGCCGCGAGGTCTCGCTCGGAGAGCTCGATCGCCTTCCGGGTCCGCGGGTTGAAGTAGGCGTGCACGAGTCCGAACAGGACGATGATCGCGATGAAGCCGACGGTCACCCAGGACTCGCTCGCGCTGATGTCTCCCTCCGCCAGGAGGTAGATCCCGGCCGCGAGGACCACGATCATCGCCGGCGTCACGAGGAAGAGGTTGGTGAGGCGCACCGCCCGGTTGACGGCGGGGACGGCCGCCGCCGCCCTGGTGTCCGCAAAGCCGATGAAGAACCCGTAGCCGAAGGTCGGACCGAAGGCGAGGACGACCGCCAGGACGTGGATGAACTTGCCGACGCCGTAGGCCGTGATCGTGGCGAGCACGAGCCGGAAGATAACGGGAACTCCGGCGCTCCCGCGGCTACTCCAGGAGCAGCGCCGTCCAATCGCCCGATGCGCGCCGCTCCCGCACGCGCATGCCCAGGCGCGTGAACGCATCCGTGACCCCGTCCACCTCGGATTCCAGCATCCCAGAGCACACGATCCGCCGGGGCGAGCCCTCGAGCCGGTTGGCGACGTCGCGCAGGAGTGGCGCCGTGAGGTTCGCCGTGACCGTGGGCGCAAGCGGCGGTGGGTCCTCGCGCAGATTGAGGCCCACGAGCTCCAGCTCCACCCGGTTCGCGCGGGCGCTCGCCGCCGCCGCCTCCAATGCAGGACGGTCCTGATCGCAGGCGATGACCGGTGCGAAGCCCAGCCTGGCCGCGGCCACGGCCAGAACGCCGGATCCCGTGCCCCAATCGGCGAGCGCCCCCTCCGCCTCGCCGGCGTCCGAGAGCTCCAGCAGGAGCTCCAGGCACATCCTGGTCGTCGGATGCGCCCCGGTGCCGAACGCCTGACCGGGATCCACCACCAGATCGATCGCGTCCGATCGCGGCTCCTCCCACGACGGTCGCACCAGCAAGCGATCGGCAACGAGCACGGGCTCGTGGAAGTCCTGCCAGCGGTCGGCCCAGTCGTCCGGGATCTCCCTGGACGTGACCTCCACCAACCCGTCACCCACGGCCGCCTCGAGATCGGGAAGGGCCGGGAGCTCGCCCGGGGCGCCGTAGATGGCGTACTCGACCCAGTCGCCGCCTGCCTCCTCCTCCACGCCTCCCGGCGCCAGCTCGACCAGGTCGGCCAGGACCCGCTCGGCGAGGTCGCGGCGGCAGCGAACCGCCAGCCGGATCAACGACCGCGGCGGGCGCGGCGCCGGAACCGCGGGCGGCCGTCACGGCGGCCACCCTCAGGCCCTAGGGCCTCGTCGAGGGCCCGCGCCAGCTCCCGCTGCTCCTTGCTGAGCCGCCCCGGAACGAACACGTCGAGCACGACCCGCTGGTCGCCCCTGCGCGTCCCGCGAAGCGACGGCAGGCCCATGCCCTTCAACACGACCTGCTCCCCCGGCTGCGATCCGGCGGGGATCTCGACCTCACTGTCGCCGTCGAGCGTCGGGACGGTGACGGCGCCGCCCAGCATCGCCCGGGTTGCCGGAACCTCGGCCACCGTCACGAGATCCCGCCCATGGCGCTCGAACCGCTCGTCCTCGGCCACGACCACCTGGACGTAGAGATCCCCCGCCATCGCGCCAGGCTGCCCAGCGTGCCCCGCCCCGGCGACGCGGATTCGCTGGTGGGACTCGATCCCGGGGGGAATGTCGAGCTGCCAGGTCCGCGTGCGCACGACGCGACCCTCGCCGCCGCATTCCGCGCAGGGGGTCTCCGGCATCTTGCCCTGGCCGCTGCAGGTGGGGCACAGTCCGCTCCTGACGAGCTGGCCGAACACGGTCCTGCTGACCTCGCGGACCTCGCCTGCACCGCCACAGGTCTCGCACGTTCTGATCGGTGTGCCGGGCTCGGCGCCGTTTCCGTTGCAGTGCTCGCACGTGGACACGCCCTCGAACGCGACGTCGCGGGTCGTCCCGGTGAGGACCTCCTCGATGGTCACCTCGACCTGCGCAGCGACGTCTCCCCCCGCCGCCGGGCCGGCGCCGCCGAACCCGAACAGGTCGCGGAAGATCGGATCGCCGCGGCCGAAGAACGCCGACAGGACGTCCTCGAAGCTCCCGAATCCCTCCGCACGCGGAGCCCACCCACCGGAGCGCAGCCCATCGTGCCCGAGGGTGTCATAGGTGCGCCGCCGAGCGGGATCGGACAGCACCTCGTAGGCCTCAGCCGCCTCCTTGAACTTCTCCTCGGCCTCCGGGTCGTGCCTGTTGACGTCGGGATGGAGCTCGCGCGCGAGCCGGCGAAACGCCTTCTTGATCTCGCCATCGGCGGCGCCACGCTCGACCCCGAGGACCTCGTAGTAGTCCCGCTTCACCGCCGGCATTCCGAGCTACCCCTCGTAGACGGTCTCGAAGAAGCGGGAAAGGCGACCAGCGGCGTCCCGTACGGAGTCGATGGCCGTCGCGTAGTCCATGCGCAGCGGCCCCACGACGCCGACCGTTCCCAGGTTGCGGTAGCCGAGGCCGTAGTTGGCGCCCACGACGCTGACGGAGCGGAGCTCCGGCGCCGGGTTCTCGTCGCCGATCCAGATGAACACGGAGCGCTCCTCGAGCGCGGAGCGCAGGATCTGAAGCAGGTTGGCGCGACGCTCCAGCGCGCGCATCAGCGAGTCCGCATGCGGGAGGTCGGCCGCGTGATCCTCGGACAGCAGGCGAGCGGCGCCCTCGACATAGACGTCATCCTCGGCCCGCTCCTCGAGACCCGTGAACGCGTCGTCGAGCTGCGCGATGAACCCGGCCTCCGCAACGCTCAGCTCGGGATCGGCGAGTCGATCGCCGATCATTCTTGCTCCCAGCCCGAGGCCGGCCAGCCGCTCGTTGAGGTAGCTCGAGGCCCACTGGACCAGCCCTGGATCAAGCGGCGTCTCGAACGTGAACACCCTCTTGGTGACGGCGCCGTTGGATGCGATCACGACCACCATCACCACCCGCGGCTGGAGAAGCAGGACCTCGACGCGGTGGATGCGGGCGGTCGCGGGTGGCGGCGCCGTCGCGAGCGCGAGCAGGTCGGTCATCCGCGAGAGCTCCGCCGTGGTCTCCCGCATGGCCTCGTCCACCTCGCGCCGCATCTGGCCCAGGTCGAGCCGCGGCCCGACGGCCGTCAGCACCCGTGGTCCCGAGGCCAGCAGCGCGTCCGCGTAGAAGCGGTAGCCCGCATCGGTCGGTACCCGACCCGCCGACGTGTGCGGATGGCTCAGGTAGCCGGCGCGCTCCAGCTCGGCGAGCTCCGCGCGAATGGTGGAGGGCCCCCACTCGACGTCCGCCCGCTCGGCGATCGACTTGGAGCCCACGGGCCTTCCGGACTCGAGGTAGGAGTCGACGACCCGGCTGAGGATTCGCTGTTGGCGCTCGGAAAGCACAAGAGGAAGTCTAGGCGGCGACTTTGTCGCCGCAGCAGCATGTGCAGTCAGGCGGCGAAGCCGCCGTATGGGCGGGTCTAGGCGGCGACTTTGTCGCCGCAACGGGGCTTATGGCAGCTCGAGCTCCGCTTCCGCGTTGCGGATGATGCGGTTGTCTCCCTGCGCCGCCTGCGTCTCCGTCACAACGCGCCCGTCGTTCGCCTCCTTCACGGTCGAGGTGACCACGATCTCCTGTTCGGGCACTCCCATGCCGCGGAACTGGACCGAAAGGCGGCGCAGAGCGCGGGGATCGCCGGCCGCGTCCGTGTGTGCCCGCGCGACCTGCGCCATCGAGTACAGGCCGTGCAGGATGTTGCCGGGCAGGCCGACGGCCCGCGCGAACTCCGGGTCGATGTGGATCGGGTTGAAGTCGCCGGACGCTCCCGCGTAGCGGTGCGGCAGGTACTTGTCGGGTGTGACGTGCAGCTCCGGGAGCGAGTCGCCCTGCTTCAGGTCACGAGCAGTGGTCATTCAACCCCCCTCACGATGTTCGTCCAGGTGCCACGCACGGTCAGCTTGCCCTCGGCGTTCGTGGACTCCGACAGGAAGACGTAGAACCCGCGGCCGTCCTTCTCGTAGGCCTCGCTCAGGCGCGGCTGGGTGGTGATCACGTCACCCGCGCATACCGGCTCCCCCCACTGGAACTCCTGGCTTCCGTGAACCATGGCCGCGAGGTTGATGCCGACCTCGGGGTCGAGCACGGCCGGGCCCATCGCGGGAGCGCTGTAGACGACGCAGAACATCGGCGGCGCCACGACATCCCGAAAGCCGGCGGCCAGCGCTGTCTCGCGATCGAGGTGAACGGGATTGGTCTCCCCGACCGCGTGCGCGTACTCGCGGATCTTCTCCAGGCCGACCTCGTAGGCGACCGGCGGCCACTGCTTGCCGACTGCGTCCTTGTTCACGGGCACTGGCGCGGGGAGTCTACGGGGCGTGCCGCGCGCGCTCGGCGCTCCAGCGCTCGAGGGCGGCGAGGGCCCGCTCGCGGGTGGCATAGAGATGCATGCGAACCACTTGGTCGTCGGCCAGCTCGAAGACCCAGTACACATCCATCTCGACGTCGATGCCGCTCCCCGCGCCCCGGGCCACCTGATGCGTGTCGGCGAGGATGGAATAGCCGCCGAACGTTTCGACGGAGCGCGACTCGATCTTGAACTCCTCCCACGCCTCGGTCCACTCCGCGTTCCAGCGAGTGAACCCCTCGTGCCCGCGGTAGTCGCCGCCGTTGATCAGCTCGCTGTCGGCGTGCAGCTCGACGTCGGGATGAAGAAGCGCCATGACCGCCTCGTAGTCGCCGGCGTTGTACGCCTCGAACCCGCGCCTCATGAGCTCGATGTTCCGCTGTTCGCTACTTGCTTCCATCGAGCTCCAGCACCGAGAGGAACGCCTCCTGGGGCACCTCGACGCGCCCCACCTGCTTCATCCGCTTCTTGCCGGCCTTCTGCTTCTCCAAGAGCTTGCGCTTCCGCGTCACGTCGCCGCCGTAGAGCTTCGCGGTGACGTCCTTCCGCAACGCCTTCACGGTCTCGCGGGCAAGCACGCGGGAGCCGGTGGCCGCCTGGACCGGCACGTCGAAGAGCTGGCGCGGGATCGTCTTCTGGAGCCGCCCGACCAGGGCGCGTCCAGCGCGGTAGGCCTCGTCCGAGTGCACGATCACGCTGAGGGCGTCCACGCGGTCCCCGGCGAGCAGGACGTCGAGCTTCACGAGATCCGACTCGCGGTTGCCGATCTGCTCGTAGTCGAGGGACGCGTATCCCGCCGTCCTCGACTTGAGCTGATCGTAGAAGTCGAGGACGATCTCCGCGAGGGGCAGGTCGTAGCGAAGCTGCACGCGCTCCGGCGACAGGTAGTGCATGTCGACGTGCGTGCCGCGGCGGCTCTGGCAGAGCTCCATCACCGCCCCGACGTAGTTGGCCGGCGCGATGATCGTCGCGCGTATGTACGGCTCCAGGATGCGCTCGATCGACGCGGGATCCGGCATCTCCGCGGGGCTGTGGACCTCGACCGTCTCACCGCCGCGAAGCTCGACCTCGTAGCGCACGTTGGGCGTCGTCGCGAGCAGCTCGAGGCCGTACTCGCGCTCGAGTCGCTCGCGCACGATGTCCATGTGGAGGAGACCCAGGAAACCGCAGCGAAAACCGAACCCCAGCGCCTGCGACGTCTCGGGCTCGAAGCTCAGGGCAGCATCGTTCAGCGCCAGTCGATCCAGGGCGTCGCGAAGGTCCTCGTAGCGATCGGTGTCGATCGGGAACAGCCCGCAGAAGACCACCGGCCTCACCTCGCGGTAGCCGGGCAGCGGTGTCTCGCCCGGTCGTTCCCTGGCGGTCAGTGTGTCGCCCACGCGGAGCAGGGCGACGTCCTTGATCCCGGTGATCACGTATCCGACCTCGCCCGCGCGCATGCCATCCGCCTGCCGCATTCCCGGGGTAAAGAAGCCGATCTCGTCGATCTCGGCCTCGGTCCCCGCCTGCATCGCCACGATGCGCTCCCCCTTGCGGAACTCGCCGTCCATCAGCCGGACGTAGGCGACCACGCCCCGGTAGGGGTCGTACTCGGAATCGAAGATGAGCGCACGGGGAGGCGCCACCGGCTCCCCGTCAGGCGGCGGGATGCGCTCCACGATCGCCTCGAGGACCTCCTCGACACCCTCGCCGGTCTTCGCCGAGATGCGAAGCACCTCGTCCGGATCGCCGCCGATCAGGTCGGTTACCTCGGCGGCGACGCGCTCCGGCTCGGCGCTCGGCAGATCGACCTTGTTCAGGACCGGGATCAACTCCAGACCCGCCTCGATCGCGGCGTATGTGTTGGCGACGGTCTGGGCCTCGACGCCCTGGGAGGCGTCCACGACCAGAAGCGCGCCTTCGCACGCCGCGAGGCTGCGCGAGACCTCGTACGAGAAGTCGACATGGCCGGGGGTGTCGATCAGATGCAGGTGGTACGTCTCGCCGTCACGCGCCTCGTACGAGACCCGCACCGCTTGGGCCTTGATCGTGATCCCGCGCTCGCGCTCGAGCTCCATCGAGTCGAGGACCAGCGGGCGATGTCCGCGCTCGACCGCCCCCGTGAGCTCGAGGAAGCGGTCGGCCAGCGTCGACTTGCCGTGGTCGATGTGGGCGATGATCGAGAAGTTCCTGATTCGGTCCATGGGACAGCGATGAGTATGGCGAGCGGGCTATCGGTCGAGTCCGGCGGCGCGCAGCGCCTCATCGCGATCCGCGTAGAACGTCATGCGGATGACCCTGCCGTCGCGCAGCGTCCACACCTGCGCGTAGTCGCCGAACCGCGCCTCGGCGCCGCTCGCCTTGCCCCGGGCGTGCATCCGCTGGAAGACCACCACCTTGTCCCCAGCGTCGAAGTAGGCCTCCTGCTCGAACTCCATCCGTTCCCACGAGCCGAGCCACTGGCGCCAGAAGCGCCGCACGCCCTCATGCCCTTCGTAGACCTCGTCCATGCCCGCGGGAGCGGGCGTGAAGTTCTCCCAGACGATCCCGGCGTCGTAGTGGGCGAACGGAAAGTCGAGATCGCCGGCGCCGAAGCTCTCGATGATCGACCGCACGAGCGCGACGTTCTCGCTGTCGGCCATCACGCCTCCCGCCGGCGCACCAGGCGCCAGATCTGCTGGGCCTCTGGGATCCGGAGCGCTGTGATCGCCGCCGCGTAGACGAGCGCTCCCACGCCCAGCCCAACCCCCAGCGACACGATCTGAGCGATGAGGTCCCTCCCCAGCGCCTGGTCGAGGACGTACCAGACCCCATAGCTCGCTCCCGCCAGCAGAGCGGCGGCGCCGGCAACGCGGGTCGTCGTCCATGTCAGGCGTCCGAGCTCGAGACGGCCGAGCTGTCGACGCAGGACAACCGTCTGCGCCAGCACGCTGGCCGCGGTCGCGATGACTGTGGCGGCAACGATCCCGCCGACCCCGAACGGCTTGTACAGGGCCGCGGCGGCGATGGCCGTGATGGCGAGGTTGATGCCCGAGATCGCGGTGGGGATCCACGGTCGCTGGAGGCTGAAGAACGTCCGGGTCAGGAGGAGGAACAGCCCGTTGAACGGCAGTGAGAACGCAAACCAGAACAGGGCGGTGGCGACGAGGTCGGTCGCGTGCGGGCCGAAGTCGCCTCGCTCATACACGAGCCGGATCATCGGCTCCGAGAGCACCAGCATCGCGGCCGCGGCGGGGATCAGGAGCAGGACGATCTGGCGCATCCCGTTGGCCATCGTCGAGCGGAGGTCGTCGTATTCGCGCCGTGCGGCGAGGCGGGCGAGAGTCGGAAAGATCACCGTCGTCACGGCGACGGAGAAGACTCCCTGTGGCAGCATGTAGATGCGAAACGCCTTATCGATGGCGGCCGGGGCACCCTTAGAGATCAGCGAGCCGAAGATGCTGTTGATCAGGAGGTTGAAGTTGATGAGCCCGAGGCTCAGGGTCACGGGAAGCATCAGCAGCAGCACCCGCCGGACCTCGACGCTCCGCCACGCGAAGTTCCACATCAGCTTGAACGGGGTGTGGCGCAGGTCCCAGGTCGGGATCGCCAGCTGGATCGCGGTGCCCACGAGGACGCCGATCGCGTAGGCGTAGATCCGATCGTCCCCGTGGAACAGCGGCTCGATCGCGACCAGCACGACGATGATCGCCACGTTCCAGAAGAACGGGGAGATCGCGAAGGCGCCGAACCGGTCGTAGCTGTTCAGGATCCCCACGACCATCCCCGTCACGCCGAGCATCACCAGGATCGGGAAGAGCACCTGCGACAGCGTCACCGTGAGGCCCTGCGGTACGTCCGAGCCCACGAATAGGGGCATCAGGAAGGGCGCGATGAGGATGAAGAGCGCCGTGATCCCGGTCAGCACCAGAGCGACCAGGAAGATCAGCGTCGACGCCAGCCGGAATGCCTGCCTCCTGTCCCCCTTCTGGAGGTGCTCGGTGAACACTGGCACGAACGCCGCCTGGATGGCCGCATCGGCGAACAGGCTCCGCACGAGGTTGGGGACCTGGAAGGCGATCGTGAACGCGGACATGGCGCCACTGATCCCGAAGTAGGCTGCGGCGAAGATCTCGCGGACAAGTCCCGCGACCCGGGACAGGCTGGTCGCCACGGAGAAGAGGGCGGTCGAGCGCGCGAGTCGGCCCTTGCGGGCCTCGGCGGACTCCCCCGCCACCGTGAATGCTTCGACTCCGGGCTCCTCCTGCGCCACGACGTCCACCGGCCCGGGATCGAGCCGATCTCGGGATGGGCCCCGTCGGCCGTACAGATGCTCGCGGACGCTGCGCTCGTCGTCCGCCCGCGGGTGCGGTTCGCTCTCGTGCATCAGCGGGCGGCCATCGTCGCCGGACTCGGATACCGCCTAGCTATAGTGGCCGCTCCCCCAATGGCCAATATCGCCTCACAGGTAAAGCGAATCCACCGCACCGAGCGCGAGCGCGATGAGAACCGTCGCCTCCGGAGCGCGGTCAGGACGCACTTTCGCCGGCTCGAGCGCGCTGCCCAGGCCGGCGACGCGGAGGCGGCCTCGGAGCACCGCGAGCTCATCTCCCGGATCGACAAGGCCGTCCAGAAGGGTGCCCTGCATCCGAACAACGGTGCTCGCAAGAAGGCTCGGGCGGCGACCCTCGCCGCCGGCCGGTCCGCGTAGGGCCACCCCGGCGCTTCCGTCACCGCGTGCCGACTGCGGGCTGAGGCCCTACGCGGAGGCACCGGCGCCGGCGCCGGCCGCCCGCAGCACGGCGAGCGTGAGCGCCACGTCATCCGGATATTCCGAGCCCCCGCGAGTCCACCATTCCAGGTCCGCAACCGCGCACGTGGAGGCCCGCAACCCCACGGCGGAGCCGCCCCGCACGCTGCGAACCAGCATTCGAGCCGCGTACGGATGCATACGGAGCTTCTTCTCGACCTCCTTCGGCGGAGTCCCCCGTTCGAGCTCGATGGCGGCGAGGTGGGCGTCGCGAAGCCGGCGCGCCGCCTGGTAGACGATCGACGAGATCGCCTCGCCCTGTGTGCTCAGGCGCTCCGCGGCGCCGACGGCCCGCGCACGGTCACGCACCACGATCGCATCGGAAGCCGCCCAGATCGCCTCCTCGGACGTGTCCATCACCATCGACTCGAGGTCGTCGAGGGTCACCTCACCCCCCGGCCCGGCCCAGACCGAGAGCCGCTCGACCTCGGTGACCAGGCGCATCGTGTTCTCACCCATGCGCTCGACCAACATGCGGGCCGCCTCGGGTTCAAGGCGAAAGCCGCGGTCGGCCGCCTCCGCCACGAGTCGCGCAGGGAGATCGCGGGCCTTCGGTGCCTCGTAGCGGAGCACCTCCCCGCCGGCTTTCTCGACGGCGTCGCCGAGGCCCCTTGGGGCCTTGAGCTTGGGGGGCGACTCGCGGGCCACCAGGGCGACCGTGACGTCGGGGGGAAGGTCGCTCAGCGCCTCGCCCGCCGCCCCCGCCTGCTTCGCGGTCCAGCGCTCCACCCCATCGGCGACCAGGTAGCGACGCTCCGCCATCAAGGACATCGAGGGGATCGCCCCGATCAGCGCTTCGGGATCGGCAGGTCCATCGACCGCCCCGAAGCTCTCGAGCGCGCCGGGCCCGCCCTCGCGCTCGGCTCGCGCGCGCAGCCGCGACAGCGCGGCATCGATCTTCCCCTCGTCGGTGCCGACGATGAGATACGCGGGCTTGATCGTGCCCGAGCTCTCCGAGCTGCTGCCGGCGCTCATCGGCTCGCGAGTGTATTCGTCGCTTCGGCTGCCGCCGGTGATTTGAGTCGCATCTCCCACCAGCGATCAGGCGGCGTGCTCAGCCGCTGCCCGTGCCGCCGCTTCCAGAATCGTCGCTGCCCGTGCTTCCAGAAGCGCGGCAGACTAGCTGACGGGAGCCAGCCGGCCCCGTTCGCTATCCGGTCTCGACCTGCCAGCCACCTCGGGCCACGTCGATGGTCACATCGCCGCTCTCGTCGGTCCGGACCGTGGGAACGCCATGGTCTGCAAGCGTGGCCAGCGTCTCGGGCGTCGGATGCCCGTAGGGATTGTCCGCGCCCACCGAGATGACTGCAAGGCGCGGCACCGTGCGATCCAGAAGCGCACCGAGCCCGGCGTCCTCCGAGCCGTGATGGGCCACCTTGAGCACGTCGACCGGGCCGGGATCGAGCGGCACCGCCTCGGCCTCGGCGTCCGCCGCCAGCAGCATCGAGAACGAGTGCCAGCGGGCGAGGAGCACCAGCGCGTCCTCGTTCGGATCGCCCGCCGGGGATTCGAGCGCGCCCCGCGACGGCCATAGGACCTCGAGGTGGAGGCTCCCCGATGCCACCTGCGAGTCCTCGGCGACTCGCAGAGGGGGCACGCCCGCGACGCGGGCGGCACGCAGGAACTCCGGCGCCGGCTGCGCGTACACGAGCCTGTGGATCGGAAATCCGTCGTACAGGAGCTCGTCGATGCCGCCGACGTGATCGGCCTGGTCGTGGGTGACCACCGCGGCGGCCAGGTTGGAAGCGCCCTCGCTCGCGAGGTGCTCGGACAGGTCGTCGCCCGCAGGGCCCCCGTCGACCAGAACCGGAGCACCGTCGATCGGATCGAGCAGGATCGAATCGCCCTGGCCGACATCCAGGACGACGATCCTGAGGCCGGGTGAGGGCTCGGCCCTGCCCGGGCCGGCCTCTCCTCCCAGGGCGCCCCACGCCGCAACGGCGGCGATGACGAGGAGGGCCAGGCGCGCACCCCGTCGCGGGCTGGCTGCACCGCGCCTGCGCGACGCCCACGCGCCGGCGGTGCCCATCGCGACCGCGAGGACGAGATAGGCGCCCGCCACCTGAGGCCAGGTCCCGAGCTCGATTCCCGCCTGCGACCAGCCCGGAGCGGCCAGCCAGTGGGCGATCTGGGCGACATACGCGGCGAGCAGGCCGGCGAGCGCGGTGAGGGGCTCGACCGGAACGCCGGGGACCTGGCCAGCGATGGACGCGAGCATCCCCAGCCACATCATGGGTGCGATCGCGGGAAGGGCCAGCAGATTGGCGGGCAACGACGCGAGCGAGACGGCGCCGAAGTGGTGTGCGAACAGGGGCGCGGTCGTGAGAGTTGCGGCGACCGTTACGCCGGCTCCCTCGGCCAGCGCACGGCGCGCCGGTGAATGGGCGCTCGGCGGCCCCCGATCGCCGCCCGGCCCGGGCCGCCGCGCCATGATCAGGTCCCTGATGCGACCCGCGAAGAGCAGGATCCCGACGACGGCGGCGAAGCTCAGCTGCCAGCTGGGGTCGTCCACGGACCGCGGGTTGAGCAGGAGCGTGAGCGCCGCGGCGAGCAGGACGGCGTACCAGCGCCATCGCGGCCTGCCGGCGAGCATGGCGACGATACCCGCGGCGCCCATGATCCCGGCCCGCTGGACGGAGGGGCTTGCGCCCGCGACGGGCACGTAGACGGCGATGAGCGCCGTCAGGGCAACCAACCGCGCTCGCAGGCCTACGCCGGCGAGGCCCAGCAACCAGGCGCCGAGGAGCGCCAGCAGCATCACGCAGTCCCCCGAGACGGCGAGCAGGTGCGCGAGACCGGAGCGCTTGAAGTCCTCGACGGTCGCGGGATCGATGCGGTCGTCCTCGCCCAGCAGGAACCCGCGCAGTAGGGCCGCCTCTGCGTCGGGCGTGCCGCGCTCGAGCGCGGCGTCGGCCCGTCCCCTGATGCCGTCGACGATTCCCTCCACGCCGCCGCACCGCCTTGCCGTGAGGCGGATTCGATCGGCACGGAGCACCTCGCGGATCCCGTAGCGGGCCAGATAGTCCGCCTCCCACGGTCGCGGCTCCTGGAGGACGCCCGTGGCCTCGATCTCCCTGCCAATCGGGAGGTCGGCGACCGGCTCGTGCCCCTGGACGGCAAGCCGGCCGTCCACGGTCCGGATCCGCACGCTCACCTCGCCATCCGTCCGGCGCGGCACGGCGGTCACGAAGCCGCGTGCCGTCGCATGCCGGCCGGCGGGCCCGTCGAAGGCCCCGCCGTCGATCGCGGCGAGGCGCACCGCGCCCAGCGCCAGACCGCCAACGCACGCGGCGAGCGCCAGGAGGGCGATCCGGATGATCCCCGCGAGCCCGGCGCCCGGTCGAATCAGCGCCAGCGCACCCCCGGCGATGAGCGCCACCGCCAGGACCGGGACGGGCGAGGCGCCTGCGATTGCCGGAGCGTACGACGAGGCCCCCAGCCCGATGGCGACGCCGGCGAGGACCGCGAGGCGGGACGCGATCGACGTCAACGCGACGTCAGGCCGGTCCTCATGGCTGCAGGCGCGCCCGCAGCGCCTCCATCGTGGCCGGGCCGATCCCGTCGATCTCGTCGAGCTGGTCGACCGACGAGATCCCGCCCTGCTGGTCGCGGAAGTCCACGATCTTCTGCGCGGTCACCGGCCCAATGCCCTCGATCGTGTCGAGATCCTCCACCGTGGCGGTGCCGACGCTGATCGGTGTGGAGGCGTCGGCACCGGTCGCGCTCGAGCCGGTCGCGGCGACGGTGGGCGAGCCCTTGAGCCTCTCCGGCACGACCACCTGCTGGCCGTCGGTCAGGCGGGCCGCCAGGTTGATGGACTGGACCTCAGCCCGCGCCGTCGCTCCGCCCGCCCGCTGCACGGCGTCGTTGACCCTGGAGCCCGCCGGCAGGCGGTAGACGCCCGGATCGTTGACCGCCCCGGCGACGTCGACGACCACGTCGGTGCCGCCCTCGGCGTCGACGGCGAAGGTTTCCGACGGATCGCCCGTCGCCTCGCTCGTGGTCGAAGAGTCCGCGTAGCTGACCCCTCCGGCGGGGTCGCCATGGGCATCGCCGGAGCGAATCCAGCGAGCTCCGACGAGAAGCAGGACGACGGCGACGGCGCCGTAGACGATCAGCTGCGAGCGCGTGAGCGAGCCCATCGCCACGATCCTGCGCCACGGCGTGTGACATGTGGCGCGGCGGTGTCAGGAGTGCGTGACGCCACTGCCCCGATTGAGCAACCACGCCACCCGCCAAGGAGGTTTTGGCAATTGAAGGTCGCTATAGCGACCTCAGATCGCCAAAACCGTCGAGGGCACGCCCTACGAGACTCGGAATCCCGTCAGCCCCTCCGGCTCCTCGTCCGCCACCTCGACGTGCTCGACGACTGCGCCGCGGGGGCCCTCGCGCGCGAACCGCACCAGTGCCTCGACGGCGTCGTCGGACCCCTCGAAGACGGCCTCGAGGCTCCCGTCGGGGTTGTTGCGCACCCAGCCCGCGACCCCGCGCGAGTCCGCCATGCGCCGGGTGGTATCGCGGAAGAAGACGCCCTGGACGCGGCCGTGGACGGTGACGCGCTTGCGGACCATGGCGTCAGTCTCTCAAGGCCCTATCGTTGCGGGATCGTGAGGGAGGGTCCACGTCCCGGCTCGCGGCTCACCGCCGTGGCGGCGGCGGTCCTCGCGGTCCTGGCGGTGGGCTGCGGGAGCGGGCGAGACGAGAATCCGCCGGATGAGCAGCTTCAGTCGGTCGTCGACGGCCTCACGCAGGACGTCTTCGTCGGTAACGGGCTCACGGGTCAGCGGCAGCTGTTCCACCTGCCGGGGGCGGCGCTCACGGTGGACACGACGGACGGCGGCGCCAGGACGTTCGTGAGCGGACTCGCGAACGTGGCGGACGGCACGCCCGTGAGCGCGGATCTGGTTCAGCCGGTGGGGAGCAACACCAAGGTGGTGACGGCCGTGCTCGTCATGCAGCTGGTCGAGCAGGGGAGGTTCGACGTCGACGACAAGCTCGTTGACGTCGAATCGCGTTACCGGCGAGACGGCGGTGCGCTCGCCCGGCTCGTAAGCCGCTACCGAGGCCGGCTGCGAGACGTCGAGCTCAGGGAGCTCCTCGATCACACGAGCGGGCTCGCCGACTGCCTGGACTCCCCGGCCTTCTTCAGGGCGTTCGAGCGGCGGCCGCGTGCGAACTACCGGCTCGACCAGCTCGCTGGCTAAGGGTTATCGCTGCCGCCGGTCTTCAAGCCCGGCGCCCCCGGGATGTAGGAGTACAGCAACACGGACTACATGCTGCTGGGGATGGTGATCGAGGCCGTGACGGGGCGATCGGTGGGCCAGGAGATGGACCGGCTGTTCGACGGCGGGGATGGATCACTCCTACTACGCGCCGGGCTCGTCGCGATGGGCCGCCCGCCGCTCTCCGGCATCCTGATCGACGGCTACCAGCCGGTGCCGCCCCCTCGGGTGAAGATGCCCGCGCTCTTCGATGCGTTCGACGGCGCGCCGGTGACGCGGGCCGAACTGCATCCCAAACAGGTGAAACTGGTTTCGACCAATCCCTCGGAGTCGGGGCCAACGGTCCGCGTGCGGGCGGCGGACGCGAAGCAGAGCGCGGGCGTCGAGCGCCGCACCAGCTTCAGGCTTCAGAACGTCACCGGCGCCTACAGCCTCTCGATCGGCGGTCCGGCGGGCGGCATCGTGACGAACTCGGAGGATCTGGCGACGTTTTGGCGAGCGCTGTTCGACGGCAAGCTGGTGAGCCAGGAGACGCTCGCCGAGATGGAGCGGACGGTGCCGACGGGGGAGAACTCGAAGGGCGTCCGGGTCACCTGGGGACTCGGGTTCGGGCGTCAGCAGATCGCCCCGGGCGGTGCTGTGGAAGGGGTCGCCTCGCTTGAGGTGTGGATGCACCTCGGCGAGATCTTCGGCTGGGAGTCAGCCGCCTACTACGTGCGGCAGGAGGACCTGGTGGTCACGAACACGGACAACCTGTTCCCCACCCCCGTCGGGGACCTGGGCGTGCTCCGCGAGGTGCTGCGCGCCTACTCCTCGTCGTAGTCGTCGTAGCCGCTCGCCTGGGCGGCCAGGCGGCGGCTGAACAGCTCGTCCGCCGATACCGGCGGGGACTGGACCGAGACGAGCGCCCGCGGGTCCGTGCCGTCGTTGGCCACGGCGTGGTCGGTGGCCGGCGGAATCAGGACCAGGTCGCCGACGGCCAGCTGCTGGGTGTCACCGGTAGCGGACATCGTGCCGTTGCCGCTGACCACGACGTAGACCTGCTCGGCCTCCTCATGGGAGCGGAGCTCCTCCGAGGCGCCCGCCGGAACCTCGAGCCAGCAGACGGAAACGTTGCGAGATCCGAGCTCCCCCGCGTCCATGAGGATGTGCGGCCGGAGTCGGTGCAACTCGGTGACGGCCGCGTCCGAGAAGCGCCTGACAAGCATGCGTCGCCTTTCTAGCAGACCCGGGACGCGGGCGTGTTTCCATGCGGTGCCCCTACTTGACGACCAGGTTCACCAGCTTGCCCGGGACGACCACCTCCTTGACGACCTCCTTGCCGTCGATGTGGCGCCGCACGGCGGCGTCGGTGCGGGCGAGCTCCAACAGCTCCTCCCGGGAGGCGCCCGCCGGGGCCTCGACGCCGGCGCGGCGCTTGCCGTTGACCTGCACGACCAGGGTGAAGATGTCGCTGGCGAGCAGGGCCGGATCGGCCTTCGGCCACGGCTCCTCCCACGCCCGCCGCCCGGTGAGCGCGTCATAGACCTCGGCGCCGAGGTGAGGCGCGAACGGGAACAGGATCGACGCGGCCGTCGCGGTCGCGAAACGGAGCGCCTGCTCGCCGGCGGGGTCGCCGTAGAGCTCGTCCTTCACCCGGTAGGCCTCGTTGACGAGCTCCATCACGGCGGCGATGGCGGTGTTGAAGCCGAAGTCGCGCTCGATGTCGCGCGTGACCTTGTCGATCGCCCACTGCGCCTTGCGGAGCAGCTCCAGGGCGGGGCCCTGGGGGTCCGCGCCCTCGACGCCTTCCTCCTCGTCGGCGGTGCGCGCGACGACCTCCTCCTTCAGGCGCCAGAGCCGGCCTAGAAAGCGATGGACGCCCTCGACGCTCTCGTCCGTCCAGTCCCCGCCGCCCGCGGGGGGCCCCATGAAGCAGACGTAGGTCCGGGCCGTATCGGCCCCGTAGCGCTCCACGGTGGCCGCGGCGCTGACGACGTTCCCCTTCGAGGAGGACATCTTGGCGCCGTCGCGGGTGATCATCCCCTGGGTGAAGAGGCGCGCGAAGGGCTCCTGGATGCCGAGATGCCCCATGTCGGCTAGCGCCTTGGTGAAGAACCGTGCGTACATCAGATGGAGGATCGCGTGCTCGACCCCGCCGATGTACTGGTCGACCGGCATCCAGTAGTCGACGGCGGCGCGATCCCAGGCGGCCTCGTCGTTGTGAGCGTCCAGGTAGCGCAGGAAGTACCAGGAGGAGTCGACGAAGGTGTCCATGGTGTCCGTCTCCCGGCGCGCGGGGCCGCCGCAGCGCGGGCACTCGGTCTCGACCCAATCGGTGGCGGCCGCCAGCGGGCTCCTGCCCTTCGGGGCGTAGTCCTCTACCTCCGGGAGGAGCACGGGAAGCTGGTCCTCCGGCAGGGGGACGATGCCGTCGGTCTCGCAGTACACGACGGGGATCGGGCAGCCCCAGTAGCGCTGGCGGGAGACGAGCCAGTCGCGAAGGCGGTAGTGCACGGTCGGCTTCCCGCGGCCCTCGGATTCGAGCCAGTCGACGATCTCGTCGTAAGCCTCGCGGCTGTGCTTGCCGTCGAAGCGCCCGGAGTTGACCATCGTCCCGTCGCCGCTGTACGGCAGTCCGTCGTCGTCCTTGGCCTCCTCCGGGTCGAAGCCCTCGATCACGCGCCGGATCGGCAGGCCGAACGCCCGGGCGAACTCGTGGTCGCGGGCGTCGTGGGCGGGGACGGCCATGATCGCCCCGGTCCCGTACTCCATGAGGACGTAGTCGGCGACGAACATCGGGATCTGCTCGCCGTTGACCGGATTCGTGATCGTGCGGCCCAGCGGGACGCCGGTCTTCTGGCGCTCCTCCGCTCCCCGCTCCTCGGCGGTTTCTCGGACGGCCTCGTTCACGTACTCGCGGACGGCCGCCTCGTGCTCCGTGCCGGCGGCCAGGCGCTCGACGTCGTGGTGCTCGGGGGCGAGGACGAAGAACGTGGCGCCGAAGAGCGTGTCGGGGCGCGTGGTGAAGACGGGGAAGTCGATGCCCCGCTCCTCGCAGCGGAAAGTGACCTCGGCGCCGTCGGAGCGGCCGATCCAGTTGCGCTGCATCGTCTTCACGTGCTCGGGCCATTCGATCGTGTCGAGGTCGTCGAGGAGGCGCTGGGCATAGTCGGTGATGCGGAAGAACCACTGCTCGAGCTGACGGGCCTCCACCGCATGCCCGCAGCGCTCGCAGTGGCCGTCGATGACCTGCTCGTTCGCGAGCACGGTCTGGTCGAACGGGCACCACTGCACGAGCGCCTCGTCGCGGTACGCCAGCCCCTGCTCGAAGAGCTTCAGGAAGATCCACTGCGTCCAGCGGTAGTAGCTCGGCTCGTGCGAGCTCAGCTCGCGCGCCCAGTCGAACGAGAAGCCGAGGCGGCGGAACTGCTTGCGGTAGGCCTCGATCGAGCGCTCCGTTGCGACGCGCGGGGGCTCACCGGTCTTGATCGCGTGGTTCTCGGCCGGCAGGCCGAAGGCGTCGAACCCCATCGGGTGGACGACCTGGAAGCCGTGGCGGCGCCGGTAATGGGCGATTGCGTCACCGATGGCGTAGTTCTTCAGGTGGCCGACGTGCGGATCGCCCGATGGGTAGGGGAGCATCTCGAGCACGTAGCACTTCGGGGCGGAGTCGTCGAACCCGGCCTGGCCGGGATTCGGCACCTCCCAGGTGCGCTCCTCCTCCCAGATGCCGCGCCAGCGGGCCTCGATCTCACTCGGTTCGTAGCGGTCCACGAAGCGATATTAGGCACACCGTGTGGGTGGGGTTTTCCCCGGTCCCCCGGACGCCCGCCCGCCCCACCGTGAATCGCCAGCCGCCTCCATTGTCGCGACGCCCTCCCTGGCCCAGCATTGACCGCGGGCGGAAATCCCGCGAACCAAGGGAATCGGAGGTGGATCAAATGCAGTTCAAGGGTCGGAGAAGCAACCTGGCAGCCAGAGCCGGTCGCTGGAGCGCTCAACATCGGAAAGCGGCGATCTGGGGCTGGATCGCGCTCGTGGTGGCGGCGGTGGCGCTCGGCGGCATGGTCGGAACCAAGACGCTCGCGGACGACGAGACAGGTGTCGGCGAGTCCGGACAGGCCGACCAGACCCTCGCCCAGGCCTTCCCCGACATCGCATCCGAAACCGTCCTCGTGCAGAGCGCTCAGGCGAAGGCGGCTGACCCGTCCTTCGAGGCCGCTGTGGCCGACGTCGAGCGGCGCCTCCGCGGGCTCGCCTTCGTGCAAAAGCTCGACGGACCCTATGGCCCGGGCGGCGGCGGCGACCGGATCTCGGCGGACGGCCACTCGGCGCTCGTCACGTTCGAGATCCCCGACAACAAGCGCATCGACCCGCAGCAAAAGGTCGATCGCGCGCTGACTGCGGTGGCTGCCTCGCAGCGGGCGCATCCAGCCTTCCGGATCGAGGAGATCGGCACCGCGAGCGCGGACGCGGCGGTATCGGCGAGTATCGCCGATGACTTCGAACGCGCCGAGCTGAGCTCGCTGCCGATCACCCTCGTGATCCTCGTGATCGTGTTCGGCGCGCTGGTGGCAGCCGGTGTGCCGGTCCTGCTCGCCCTGACCGCGGTGGCGGCGACGATCGGGTTGATCGGCCCGATCAGCCAGATCAGCCCGGTCGCGGAGACGATCAGCTCCGTGGTCCTGCTGATCGGCCTCGCGGTGGGGGTCGACTACTCGATGTTCTACCTGCGGCGCGAGCGGGAGGAGCGCGCCGCCGGAAACGACGAGCGCGCCTCGCTCGAGGCGGCGGCCGCGACCTCGGGGCGCGCGGTGCTTATCTCGGGGTTCACCGTGATGGCGGCCATGGCCGGTATGTACGTGGCTGGCGATCCCACGTTCGCCTCCCTCGCGACGGGCACGATCCTCGTGGTCGCTGTCGCGGTCGCCGGTTCTCTGACGGTGCTGCCCGCGGTGCTCGCCTGGCTTGGCGATCGGGTGGACAAGGGTCGAGTTCCTCTGGTCAAGCGGCTCACGGCGGGACGCGGCGCTGGGGCGTGGTCGGCGATCACGGAGCGCGTGCTGCGCCGACCGCTGACCTCGGCGCTCGTCGCCGGCGCGGGTCTCGTGGTGCTGGCCGTCCCAGCGTTCAGCCTGAACACGGCCAGCTCGGACGCGGACGCGCTGCCGCGTGATCTGCCGATCGTGCGCACGTACGACCGCATCCAGGCCGAATTCCCCGGCGAATTCGAGCCGGCCCGCGTCGTCGCGAGCGGCGCTGACGCGTCCTCGCCCAAGGTGATGTCCGCAATGCGGGTGCTGCGCGAGCGCACGCTAGCGGACCCGGGATCCTTCGGACGACCGGTCACGATCGACCGCAGCCCGGACGGCTCGGTCGCGGTGCTCGACGTCCCGCTCAAGGGGAACGGGACCGACGAGCGGTCCAGCGCGGCGCTGGAGAAGCTCCGCGAGCGGCTCATCCCGTCGACGCTCGGGGCGGTTCCGGGCGTGACCGCCAATGTCACCGGCGGTACGGCCGAATCCCAGGACTTCAACGACCTCCTGGGGCAGCGCATGCCGTGGGTCTTCGCCTTTGTGCTCGGGGCGGCCTTCCTGTTGCTACTCGTGACCTTCCAGTCGCTGGTGATCCCGTTGACGGCGATCGGCCTCAACCTGCTGTCGGTCGGGGCCGCCTACGGCGTCCTCGTTTGGATCTTCCAGGAGGGCCACCTCGAGGGCTTGCTGGGCTTTCAGTCGCCTGGGGCGATCACCTCGTGGCTGCCGCTGTTCCTGTTCGTGGTCCTGTTCGGCCTGTCGATGGACTACCACGTGTTCATCCTCACCCGCATTCGGGAGGCGTACGATCGCGGCATGCCGACCGACCGGGCGGTGGCGCATGGCATCCAAACGACCGCCGGCGTCGTGACCAGCGCCGCGGCGGTGATGGTGGCCGTCTTCGCGATCTTCGCCACCCTGTCCTTCCTCGACTTCAAGGAGATGGGCATCGGGCTCGCGGTGGCGATCGCGATCGACGCCACGGTCATCCGTGCCGTGCTGCTGCCGGCGACCATGAAGCTGCTCGGGGACCGCAACTGGTACCTGCCGCGGTCCCTGCGGTGGCTGCCGCGGGTCGGCGGCCACCGCGAGCCCGAGCCCAGCGAGGTGGGTGCGTGAGCCGCCTCGCCGACCTCGCCGCGCGCGCCGGCCTCGACGCCGCGTACCTGGCGATCGGGCTGGTGACGAGCGTGCTCGCGTTCGGAGTGTGGGTGGTCGGATTGTCGGTGACGCTGTCGCTGGCAGTGTTCATCGTCGGCCTGCCATTGATCGCGCTCTGCGCGGTCGCGTTCCGGTGGACGGCGGAGCTCGACCGTCGGAACGCCGCGCTGGTCCTCGGCGCCCCTCTGCACGGCCGTTACCGCGACCATGCCGGCGAGCAGTTTCTCACCCGCCTGTTCTCGCCTCTGCGCGATCCGCAGACCTGGCGGGACCTGGCCTGGCTGGTGCTCCATTCGCTGGTCGGGTTTGCATTCGGGACCGTCGCCCTCATGGCGATCGGCGTGGTGATCGGTGCGCTCACGATGCCCGCCTGGTACTGGGCGATCCCCGATGGCCCCGACTTCGGGGTCTGGAACATCGATAGCCTGCCGAAGGCCCTTGTGGTGGTGCCGGTCGCGGCCGTGCTGGCCGCCGTCACGGCGGGACTCCTGCGGCTGATGGCCCTGGGCGAGTCCGCGCTCGCAGCGGCGCTGCTGGGGCCTCGGCGCGACCGTCATCCCGAGGCGACGGGACCGAAACCCGGACTGCCCGAGCGGCGCAGCCGAGCCTCGGATCCTCGAGCCGCACTGGGGCTCCACGCGGTGCTCTCGGTGCTGGTCGGCGCCGCGTGCACGCTGATCTGGGGGCTAGTCGGCGGCGGCTATTTCTGGCCAAAGTGGGTGTGGCTCGGGGTCGCGATCCCGTTCGGCCTGCACGCGGGGCTCCGCTGGGCGTTCGAGGAACAGGCGGGGCTGCGCCGGAGGTTGGCGGTTCAGGGCGTGATCTCCGCGGTGATCGTCGGGATCGAACTGGTGGTCTGGGCGTTCACGGGCGGCGGCACGTTCTGGCCGGCTTGGACCATCCTGGCGCTTGCCGTCGCCTTCGGGCTGCATGCGGCGATCGCTGGGATGTGGAGGCGGGTCTTCCCGGGACCCCGCGAGCAGGAGCTGGTGGAGCGGGTCGACGAGCTGACGCGCACCCGTCGCGGCGCCCTGGACGTGCAGGCGGCGGAGCTACGGCGCATCGAGCGCGACCTCCACGACGGCGCGCAGGCCCGGCTGGTATCGCTCAGCATGCGCCTGGGTCGCGCCGAGGAGCAGCTTTCCGACCACCCCGAGATGGCAGCGCTCGTCCGCGAGGCGCGTGGCGATGCCGGTGCGGCGATCGCGGAGCTGCGCGACCTGGCGCGCGGGATCGCGCCACCGGTGCTCGCCGACCGCGGGCTGGCGGCGGCGGTGGAGGCGTTGGGTCGCCGGGCCGCGATCCCGGTGGCCCTGGATGTGGATCTGGACCACCGGCCGCCGGCCGTCCTCGAGACGGGCGCGTACTTCGTCGTCGCCGAGGCGCTCACCAACGTTGCGAAGCACGCACCGGACGCGACGGCGTCGGTCGTGATCTCCCTCCAGGGCGAGATGTTGGTCGTCGAGGTCGCCGACGACGGGCCCGGGGGCGCCGACCCGGACGGCGGCGGGCTCAGCGGGCTGCGCGGGCGGGTGGAGGCGCTCGACGGAACGCTGAGAGTGATCAGCCCGCCAGGGCATGGCACGACGATCCGCGCGGAGCTGCCGTGCGAGTTGTGATCGCCGAGGATCAGGCGCTGCTGCGCGAGGGGATCGTGGCGCTCCTGCGCGAGCACGAGATCGAGGTGGTCGCCCAGGCGGAGGACGGCGACGGGCTGCTGCGAATAGTCGGTGGCCACAAGCCGGACCTGGCCATCGTTGATGTGCGGCTGCCTCCCACCTTCACGGACGAGGGGGTCCGAGCGGCGATCGAGGCGCGCCGGCGGCATCCCCAGGTCGGGATCCTGATCCTCTCGCAGTACGTCGAGCCGGTCTACACGGCCGAGCTCCTCGCCGGCGGTGAGGGAGGCGTCGGCTACCTGCTCAAGGAGCGCGTTGGCGACGTGCCCGGGTTCCTCGACGCGGTGCGGCGGGTCGCCGATGGAGGGACCGCGCTCGATCGGGAGGTCGTGGCGGAGCTCGTGCAAACCCGCGAGGCCACTGATGCCGGACCACTCTCCGCGCTCTCCCCCCGGGAGCACGAGGTGCTCTCGCTGATGGCCGAGGGCCGCACCAACGCGGCGATCGCGAACGCACTCGTGGTGACCCCGGGCGCGGTCGAGAAGCACATCTCCAACGTCTTCAGCAAGCTGGACCTGCCGGTCACGAGCGACGACCACCGTCGGGTGCTCGCCGTGCTCACGTTCTTGCGGGCTGGCGACCGCTGAGCCTGGTCCGACCGGCGTATATTCACTCGTCCGCGACGCGAGGAGGAAAGATGGGGCGCCTGATCAGGCTCGATCGGACAGGCCACACGACGGTAGCCGAATGGAACGCCGGGGAGGTGGGCTCGCACGAGGCAGCGGTGGCGGCCTTCCGCCGGGAGCTGGATGCTGGGATGCTCGCGAGCGTTCCGAGTGCGGACGGGACCGCTGAGGTGGTTCGAGAACTGCCGGCGGACGCCGAGCTCGTGGTGCTGCGCCGCCCGATCGCCGGCGGCTAGCGAGACGCGTGCGTGGCCCAGGCGAGGCTGAACAAGCCCCCGCCGCCACCGGGCATACGCCGCCGGCCGGGGCTGGAGGAGGCGGCGGCGCTGTGGTGGCGGGAGGAGGTGAGCGAGGAGACGCTGCGCCGAGACGGGCGCCGGTGGACCGCTTGGACGGTGGCGGTCGTGGTGGTCTTCACGGCGCCCGGGATCGGATTGCTGCTGCTCTCCCCGTGGACGCTCCCCGTTGCGCTCGGGTGCCTCGCGCATGCGTGGATCGTTCCGTGGCTGCAGGCGCGGCGGGGCGCGCGGTCCGTGGTGCCGCTTGGCAGCGAGCGATCCGGCGCGGGAAGGGCCGGCGCGGATGCGGCGGCCGAGGGGGTGGCGCTCGGGTTGCTGGGTGACTTGGTCGGGCACCGGGAGCGCGATCTGCTGCGCTCCTCGGGGGTTGCTCTGCAGCGTGGGCGGCTTGGCGTGTGGTTGGTCGGTGAGCGGGGGGCGATGATGGTGCGGCCGGGGGGCAGGCGGGTGGACTGCTGGTGCGTGCGGGTTGCTGAAACGGACAGCCTGCCCGCGGCCGACCGGGTGGCGCACCTGCTGCTCGCGTTGCGAGAGGACGAGGCGGGATTCGCCATGGTCGCGAACCTGGGGTTCTCGGGCGCGGCGTGGAGGGTGCGCCGCGGTCTGCCGGAACCGGCGAGGGGTGCGCTCGACGAGGCGCGCGCGCTGACCCGCTAGGCGGGCAGCTGCTCCACGAAGTCGACGAACTTGCGCGTGTCGCGCAGCGGCTTGCCGTGCCCGAACAGGACAAGCTTCGGCTCGAGCTCCGCCAGACGGCGGGCCGAGCGGCGGTTCTCCGCCGGGTCCGGCGTCAAGTAGGACTTCGGCTCGTGCAGGCCGGGGAGGCCGGTTAGCTGGTCGATGTTGGCGAGGACGTCGCCGAGGATCAGGACGCCGTCGGATTCGCGCCAGAGGGCGATGTGGCCGGCGGAGTGGCCGGGAACGTCGAGAACCTTGAAGCCGGCGATCTCGTCACCCTCGTGCAGGTGGCGGTCGACGGGGTGGCCGGAGCCGATGAAGAGCTTGATGTAGAAGCGGGCCATCGGATGGTCGGGCTGGCGCTCGCGGATGAGGTCGGGGTTCTCGGCGGCGTCGGCGTCGCGCTCGCCCACCCACAGCGGGATGTCCAGTGTGTTGCAGACCTGGTGGGAAGCGCCCTGGTGGTCAGGGTGCGAGTGCGTGAGTGCGTGGGCCGAGACGTTGTGCGGCGCGATCTGGCGGAGGATCTTGCCGGCGGAGTGGCGGGTTCCGGCGTCGATGAGGACGTCGTCGATCAGGTAGGCGTTGATCGAGTTCGGGAGGAAGAACGTGTCGACGTGCCAGACGCCGTCGGCGACCTGCTTCACGGGCCGCAGCCTATGGCAGGATGCCGCGGATCGCGATGGGTGATCTGAAGGAGCTGATCCGCGACATCCCCGACTTTCCCCAACCGGGAATCGTGTTCAAGGATGCGACGCCGCTGTTCTCAGATCCAGAGGGCCTAGAGCGGGCGATCGAGGCATTGTCGGAGCATGCTCGGCCGCTCGAGGTGGATTTCGTCGTCGCCCCGGAGGCGCGCGGGTTCATCCTCGGGGCGGCGATCGCGGCGAGGTGCGGCGCTGGGTTCATCCCGGTGCGCAAGCCGGGGAAGCTGCCGTTCGAGACGACGTCGGTGTCGTATGAGCTCGAGTACGGAATCGACGAGCTGCACATGCACGTCGATGCGCTTCGGTCCGGGTCCCGGGTGCTACTGCACGACGACTTGATCGCGACGGGCGGGACGATGGCGGCGATTGAGCAGCTGGTGGAGAAGGCGGGCGCCGAGGTCGTCGGGATCTCGTTTCTGATGGAGCTTTCGTTCCTGGGCGGGCGGGAGCGGCTGCGCAGTTCCGAGGTCTTCAGCCTGATTCGGTTCGACGCGGCCTGACGCGGTTCAGGCGGCGAGGAACTTGGTGACGATCTCCTCGATCATGCTCTTGGTTCGACGGGTGTTCTCGCCGACCAGGTTGTCGAGCGTCTTGAGGTCGAGATCGGTTTCCATCGTCCTGCCGCTCGGGAGCCAGTAGAGCTCGCGGCGGTGGACGGCGAGTGGGTCGGAGTCGGTCGCAAGGGAGAGGACCTGTTCGCGCACCCGCTTGGTCGGTGGCTTGGCGAGGAGCGCGACTTGGAGCCTGCCGGTGGAGGCTTGCCGCACCTCGGGAGGGAATGGATCGTGGGATGCGATGGCGCGGACCTGGGCGGCGGTGCGTAGGAAGGCGCGGACGTCGTAGCCGAGGGACTCGGTCAGGGCGTCGTCGATTCGCTTTGTCAACGCGGTCGGCGATTCGCGCTGGGCGTCGAAGATCAGGTTGCCGCTCGCCCGGAAGGTAGCGACGTTTTCGAATCCGAGGCTCTCGAGGCAGGTGGTGAGCTGGTCGCGGCTGGCGCGGCGGCCGCCGATGTTGATGGCGCGGAGGAAGGCGACGTGGCGGGGCACCGGCGGATCGTATTCACGGCCCCGCGGGGCCGCCGTTCCGTGCGGAGCCGTCCAGCGCGAACTGATCCGGCGCGGGCAGCAGTCGGACGTACGGCTTGCCGCGACGGGTCACGAAAATCTCATGGCCGGCAGCGGCGCGCTCGGCGTACCAGCCGAAGAGACGGCGGAATTCGTTCGAGCCGACGATCGCGGAATCCGGCGCGATCTGAGGAGTGGAGCTGACGGGACTCGAACCCGTGGCCTTCGGAGTGCCACTCCGACGCTCTCCCAGCTGAGCTACAGCCCCTTCAAGAACGAAATCCTCAGCCCAGTTTATCGACGCTCTCTGTCCATTCAGTGGGGAGCGAAGACGAAGATGGATCCCACCCATGCCAGCCACCAGCTCGATCGGGAGCCAGTAGCACTCGTCCAGTTCCTCGCAATACGCGACGACCGCATCGATCTCGTCAACCGAGTACGTACTCCGCACCGATCCGCGCGTTGTCATTCGGTGCCCCGAGAGCCTCACGACGACCACGTCTCCATGCCGGGGTGCCGATTTGCATTGGACCCTGACGAACCGACCATCCACTTCGAAGACCAGGTCGTAACGTCCGTGTTCGAACTGCGGACGGAGGACAGGAATCCCGAGATTCACGGCGGCTGCGGCAATAGCAGCCTCTGCCACGTTGCCCTTGTGGTTGGTGTCGTGCATCGAACGCATGTTCTCACAGCCACCGGCGGGAAATGGCTTTATAGAGCCGGAAATCGGGGCTTTGACGATTTCGGCGGTGTGGGTTTACACACTCGTCACAGATTCAGCCTGTCCGCCCCCGCGTCGCCGAGGTTTCTCCCTCCCCTACCGCATCCCGGCATAGACTCATCCCGTGTCAACGGGCCTCATCGTGCTCGCGGTCGTCGTCTTCCTCGTCGTCGACGCCGCGATCATGTACTTCGTTTTCCGCTCACGCAGGACCGCCGATGACTACGGCACCTTCCCGGTCCCCGGCGAAACCACGGTGATGCTCCCGGCCGGCAAGCTCAAGCTCAGCTACCAGGAGTCCTACCAGGCCTCGAGCACCGGCGACAGCATCGACTTCGGCGTCCCCTCCGCCCTCACCGTGACAGTGACGGCCCCGACCGGCGAGGCGCTCCACCTAAAGGGCCCCGGATTCCACGGCATGGGCGCTTCGCTGAGCACCGGCGGCGGCTGGAGCCGCGCGCTCATCGGAACCGCCCAGATCACCCACGCCGGCGAGTACGCGATCACCGCCCAGGGCGACCTCCCCAACGCCGTCGAGCCCCAGATCCTGATCGGCAAGTAGCCGGGGGGCGAATCCCACCCGCGCCGCCCCTCATTGGGGCATGACCGAACACGACCCCCAAAGCCATCTCGCATCCCTCGTCGACGCGTTCCTCTGCTGCATGGGCCAGCTGATGCTCGTCTGCAACCACATGATGCGCTACCCGCCCGCCGACGACGCCGACCCGGTGCCCGACGTCCTCCGCCGGCTCCTGTGCGAGATCCTCGAGCCCGACCTCGCGCACCGAACCGCCGACACCGCCACGGTCACGAGGGTCATCAAGGAGATCTCCGCCAGGGTCGACAGCGACCTCTGCCTGGTCGACCCGGAACGCGGTCCGTAGCCGTCAACCGACGGCCCGCGCCCCAGCCCGCTCCGCGTTCTCTGCGATCAGATCCACGAGCCGCGGCCAGAGGGGTGCCGGCAGATCGTGTCCCATCCCCTCGATCAGCTCCAACCGCGCCCCCGGGATCGCCGCCGCCGTCGCCCTCCCGCCCGACACATCGACGAGGATGTCGTCCGTCCCATGAATGACCATCGTGGGCACGTCGAGCCGGCGCAGCGCCTCCGTCCGATCCCCCGACGCGAGGATCGCCACCAGCTGGCGCGCCGTCCCCTCCGGAAAGATCCCCCGGTCATAGCTCGCGCCGGCACGCGCCCTGAGCGCCTCCTCATCCACCTCGAACCCCGGCGAGCCGATCACCTTCCACGCTTCGACGACGAACTCGATGAACCCGTCACGGCCCGCGGGCGGGCGCGTCAACAGCGCTGGAATCGCGGCCGGATGCGGCTGCCCGACCGCCCTGTCCCCGGTCGTCGACATGATCGAGGTGAACGACAACACCCGCTCCGGATACCGGATCGCAACCGTCTGGGCGATCATCCCTCCCTGCGAGGCACCGACCAGGTGCGCCGCCTCCACCCCCAGCTCGTCCAGCAGCCCTACGCAGTCGTCCGCCATGTCGTCGAGCCGATAGCTCGCGCTGCGCGCATCCCCGGCGACCGCCGCCATCACATTCGGCCGCGGACCGCCCTGGACCTTCGTGGAATGCCCGACATCCCGGTTGTCGAACCGCACCACCTGGTACCCCCGCCCCGCCAGCATCCTGCACAGCTCCTCGTCCCATCCGAGCATCTGAACCCCGAGGCCCATGATCATCAGCATCGTGGGATCCGCCGGATCGCCGAACGCCTCGTAGGCGATCTCCACCTCGTTCACGGACGCAATCGACTCCACCGGGCCACGATATCCGCCGCGCACGCCCCGCCGCGCCGCGTCTGAGAGCGCCGCGCCTACTCGTCGAGGTCCAGCACGATCCGATCGGATCGCGTATCGCGCACCACAAAGTCGAACGGCGCGCGCTCTTCCAGCTCCCGCAGCAGCTCGACCGGATGCTTGAAGCGCATCGCGAGCGTCGCCCGTCCCTGCGTGAACCGCTTCACGGAGATCTCCGAGCTCGCCCCGATCCCGCTCGCGGCATCCTCAAACCCCACGAGCTGGGAGAAGTCCTTGAGCGGTCCCACCTCCACCTCCACAAGCCCGTCGAACAGCCCGCCGGCCCCGCCCTCCGAATGCCCATTCGCCGCCGCTCGCATCGACGGATCCTCCGCCCACTCACCCTCGGCCCCCACCCGCTCGATCGCCTCCTGCAACTTGAGGAGGAGTGACGGCGGGGCTTCGTCTTCCACGCGCTCGAGCTCACCGATGCGCCGCGAGACCTCGGCCGCCTCGCGAAGGGCTCGCAATCGCAACCTCGTCGCCTGCGCTCCGGCCTGGCGCCGGATCGTCTGCAGGTCCTCCGCGAGCGCCGCCAGCGCCTTCGCGCCCTCGCCATCACGCCGGCGCGCTTCCTGAAGCTCCATCCGGACCAGTCGCAGCTCCCGGTCGCGGTCCACGACGATCGCGGCGAGTCGCGCCGATACGTGCTCGAGCTCCTGGCCGCGCCGGACCGCCTCCACCAACGCCCCATCCCGCGCCTGGATCGCAGCGTCGCGCGCCTGGATCGCCTCATGGACCGCTGACGGCTGGTAGCCGAACAGGCGCCTCCTGAACATGCGGGGGCGACCTGGCCGGCCGCTGCGGTGCTCGCTCGGATGAGCGCTCACGATGGCGCAAAGCTAGGCATGCGGTCGGACGGACACGATGCCTGGGAGGATCCTGGAATGGCATATCCCGAGCGCGTGGAGACGGACCGCCTCGTGCTCCGTCGCTGGGTGGCCGGCGACGCGCCGGCGATGGAGGCCATCTGGCGCGAGCCCGAAGTCTGGCGCGCCCTGCAGCCCAGCCGATCGTTCGATCCGGATCAGTGGCGCTCGATGCTCGAGCGCCACGTCCGCCACTGGGAGATCCACGGCTTCGGCCTGTGGGCGGTCACCACGCGCGACCACCCCGTGCCCATGGGCTGGATCGGCGCCTCACACCCCACGTTCGTCCCCGAGCTCGCCGGCGAGGTCGAGATCGGCTGGACGCTCCGACCCGCGATTTGGGGAATGGGCCTCGCCACCGAGGGCGCGGCGGCGGCGATCGATGCCGCCTTCACCGAGCTTCCCGCGGACCGCGTGATCAGTCTCATCCACCCGGAGAACCACCGCTCCATCGCCGTCGGCAGGCGTCTCGGCATGGACGTTGCCGGCGAGACGATCCCCCCTGACGTGGGCGAGCCGCTGACGATCTACGCGCTGTCGCGAAGCTCTTGGAGCTCGAGCTCCAGCCGCGGGGCCTCGGCCCAGAGCACGTCCAGTCGGTAGCGCTCGCGAAGCTCCGGCACGAACACGTGCAGCACGCAATCCAGGTAGTCCATCAGCACCCAGCGCCCGTCCGCCTCCCCCTCTACGTTCGCCGGGAGCAATCCATGCTCGCGCTTCAGCCGCAGGTGCACGTCATCGTGGATCGCCTTCGCCTGGCGCTCATTGCGCGCGGTGCAGACCACCAGGAAATCCGTGTAGCCCACCAGCGAGCGCATGTCGAGCGCCACCACATCCTCCGCCTTCTTCGAATCGGCGACCTCGGCCAGCAGGCGCGCCATCGCGTGGGAGTCCACCCGCTCGGGCTCCTTCTGCGGTGCGGATCTCACTCCCGGTAGAGCCCCCGCTCGGCGATGTACCCCCCCACGCCGTCCGGCACCAGATATCGGATGGGCCGCCCCGCAGCGACCCGCCTCCTGATGCCCGTCGACGAGACGCCGATCTCCGGCATCCGCACGACCTCGGCCCGCTCTTCCCCGCCAAGGCGCTCGATCGCCGCCTCAGCCTCCTCGAGCGCGGTCCCGGGCCGCGCCGCGATCCCCACGCGCGCGAGCTCCAGCACCCGCTCCGGCTCCCGCCAGCTCTCGAGTCCCGCTGCGACGTCCGCGCCCATCAGGAATACGAACTCGTCCCCGGGTCGCGCGTCACTCATCAGCTCCAGGGTACGAAAGCTGAACGACGGTCCCTCGCGCGCCGTCTCCACGTCCGACGCTTCGATCATCGAATCCTCATTCGCGGCCAGCCTCGCCATCTCCAACCTCACCTCGCGTCCCGGCTCCGGATCGATGCGCTTGTACGGCGACTCGCCGACGGGAACGAGCACGACCGAGTCCAGCCCGAGCTGAAACGCCGCCTCCTGGGCGAGCACCAGGTGCCCGATGTGCGGCGGGTTGAACGCGCCCCCCAGAACGCCGACCGCGGCGACCCTATTCCTCCCGGCCGCTCAAGCCCTGATCTGGCCGTCCCCGTGGACGACGTACTTGAAGGTCGTCAGCTCGCGAAGCCCGATCGGCCCGCGAGCGTGGAGCTTCTGCGTGGAGTTGCCGATCTCCGCCCCCATGCCGAACTCGAAGCCGTCCGTGAAGCGCGTCGAGGCATTGACGTAAACGACGGCCGCGTCCACACCATCGGTGAACGCCTGCGCGGCCCCGCCGGAGGACGTCACGATCGCCTCCGAATGCCCGGTTCCGTGCCGGTTCACGTGCGCGATCGCCTCGTCGAGCGAGTCGACGACGCCGACGGTCATCCGCATGTCGAGGTATTCGGTATCCCAGTCCTCGTCGGTCGCCTCCGCCACCTCGGTCTCGCCGGCCGCGGCCCGGGAGCGCTCGTCGCCCATCAGCTCCACGCCCGCGTCGCGGAGGTCGCCGAGGACCCCGGGCAGGAACCGGTCGGCCACCGCCGCGTTGACCAGCAGCGTCTCGGCTGCGTTGCACACACCGGGCCGCTGCACCTTGGCGTTGAACGCGACCCGGCGCGCCATCCCCAGATCTGCATCCTCGTGGACGTAGACGTGGCAATTCCCCGCCGCGGCGTACATCACCGGAACCGTGGCCACCGACTTGAGCGCTTCCTTCAAACCCTCACCGCCGCGGGGAATGACCAGGTCGACGAGGCCATCCGCAGTCGCCAGCTCGGTGAGCTCGGCGCGATCCCCACTCGCCAGCAGCTCGACCGCCCCCTCGGGCAGGCCAGCTTCCGCGACCGCCTCGCGCACCACCGCCGCGAGCGCGGCGTTGGACCGCGCTGCGTAGCTCGAACCGCGAAGCACGATCGCGTTGCCGCTCTTCAGCGTCAGCGCGGCGCAGTCCACGGTGACATTCGGGCGCGCCTCGTAGACGACGGCGATCACGCCGAGCGGGACCCGGATCTTGCGGAGCTCGAGCCCGCTTTCGAGCGAGCGCTCGTCGAGCACCTCCCCGACCGGATCGGGCAGCGCCGCGATCGCCCGCACGCCCTCCGCCATCACCGCCACCCGCGACTCGTCGAGGGTCAAGCGATCCCGAAGCGCGGGCGTGAGGCCTCCGGCACGCTCGTCCGCCAGATCGTCGGCGTTGGCCTCGAGGATCTCGGCGCTGCGCGTGTCGAGCAGCTCGGCGAGCCGCGTGAGCGCCGCGTTCTTCGCCTCGGTGCTCGCGACTGCGAGCCCGTGCGACGCCCGCTCGGCGGACTCGCAAACCTCGGCGACGGTGCGCGTGACGGTGGCCATGCGCAACAGCGTAGCTTGCGGCACCCACACCTCAGCAACGGCACCAGCCAGTTTCGGGGGCTGATGCCCCCTCACCAGAACACGTGGCGGACGCGGAACACCCCCAGGCCGACGCACCGGGCACCGACGGCGCGGCCTTCGCGCGCGGCTGGCTCGAGAACTCGCAGTTCGTCTCACATCTGGGGATCGAGGTGGAGTCGATGGAGCCGGACCGCGCCGTGCTCTTGATGCCATTCAACGACGCCCTCCCAACGCTGGGCGACGTCGTCCACGGCGGCGCGATCAGCTCCCTGATCGACACGGCTGCCGCCGCCGCGGCCTGGTCGGGCGCCGAGGTCCCCGATCGCCCGCGGGCGTCCACGGTAGGAATCACGGTCGACTTCCTCGCCCCCGCACGCGCCCAGAGCGTCACCGCGGACGCCCGGGTGGTGCGGCGTGGCGGCAGCGGGCTGTGCTTCTGCCAGGTCAGCGCAACCGCCGACGACGGCACCCAGGTTGCCATGGCGCTGGTGACCTACCAGCTGTAGACAAGGAACCCAACCCTCCTTGGCGCATTACCCGTCATATGCGCGAGTAGGTCGCCATTCCATCTAGAGTCGCGCCGAGCAACGAGATGAGAGGCGATGATGGTGGACGACGTGACCGAACGCGTGGGTGCCGAGCCCGCGCCGATGCCGGACGAGGCTCGCGGCGCCGGCCCCGGACGAGGGCGCCTGAGCGGCAGGCGCCTCCTGATCGTCGGCGGCGGCCAGCAGGATCACGGCGTCGAGGATCCACCGATCGGCAACGGCCGCGCGATGTCGGTGCTGTTTGCGCGCGAGGGCGCCGCCTTGGCGATCGCCGACCTCGACGAGGCCTCCGCGGAGACCACCGCGGAGCTCGTCCGCGCCGAGGGGGCCAACGCAGAGGTGATCGTCGCCGATGCCGCCGACGAGCAGGCGGCGGCCGCCACGTTCACGGAGGCCCGTGAGGCGTTGGGTGGCCTGGACGGCCTGGTCCTGAACGTGGGCATCGCGGCCGGGTTCCTGCTCAGCGGCACCAGCGCCGAGGACTGGGATCGGGTGATGGCCGTGAACCTGCGGTCCCAATTCCTCGGGTGCAAGCACGCGCTGGCGACGATGACCGGTGGCGGCTCGGTCGTGCTGATCGGCTCGGTGGCGTCGCGCGAAGTGCTGCCCTTCCCCGCCTACGGCGCCTCGAAGGCGGGGCTCGAGTCCCTGTGCCGCCAAGCCGCCGTCGAGGGCGCACCGAACATCCGCGTGAACCTGCTGCTCCCCGGCCTGATCGACACCCCGCTCGGCCGCCTCGCGTCGTCTCTCAGCCCGCTGCGGGAGCGCGTCAAGATCCCGGCCGGTCGCCAGGGAACGGCGTGGGAGGTCGCCTACGCGGCGGTGTTCCTGCTCTCGAACGAGGCCTCCTACGTCACCGGCCAGACCCTGATCGCCGACGGGGGCCTGACGACGGCCCCCCGGGCGTGAGCGCGGTGCCGGAGCGCCCGCCGCGCATCGTGCCGTTGCCCGAGAGCGAGTGGCAGGACGACATCGCGGAGATTCTGAACGCGCTGCCCCCGGGGGCCGACGCCCCGATCGGCGAGTACAACATCTTCCGCACCCTCGCACGCCATCCCGACCTGTTTCGCAGCTGGGTTCCGTTCGGCGGCTACCTACTCGTCGGCGGAACGATTCCGGCGACCGAACGGGAGCTGATGATCCTCCGCACCGCGGTCCGCTGCGGCTCCTCCTACGAGTGGGGCCAGCACGTCCGCATCTCGCTGCAGCTCGGGATGGACCGGGAGGTCATCGATCGCGTGGTCCAGGACCCGGGCGCGGCTGGCTGGACGGAGCACGAGTCCGCGCTCCTCCGCGCGGTGGACGAGCTCCATGACGAGGCTCGGCTTTCGGATTCCACCTGGGACGCGCTCGCGCGCGAGTACCACGAGACCCAGCTGATCAAGCTCACGATGTTGATCGGCCAGTACCACATGGTCGCCTACGCCCTGAACTCGCTGGGCGTGGAGCTGGATGAGGGCCTCGAGCCGCTCCCGGGCCTCAGCGAACCTCATAGGTCAACCTGACGAGGACGGGGTGCGGCTCGCCGCCCGGGCCCCGTCCGCTGATCCGGAAGCGCATGGGCTTTCGGAACACATACCTCCCACGGGCCAACGGGCCCATGCCTGGAAGCCCCCATGTGAGGCTGATGGTCCGTCGCGCGGAACGACCCGGGCGCAATTCGATCCGATCCAGATAGGCCGCGCAGACGCCGGCATGGAGCGGGGCGTTGCCATTCTTCGCATAGCCGCAACCCTCGTCGGCCGCCAGCAGGGGCGAGGCCGAACGCGGTCCGAGGAATGTCGACCTCCTCGTGTCGTCGAACGTCACCTGGCGCGATCCGGCATTGCGAAGCACGAGGTCGTGCTGCACCCCCTCGTCATGCTGCCCGCGAGGCCGATGCGCCCGGCCTGTTATGCCGAAGTGCCTCGCGGGGCCGACGCCGAACCGGATCGGCCCGCTGCGCGTGGGCTCCACCGCGACCCGGACGAGCCAGCGCCCGTCGTGGAGCATCAGTGGGCGCGCACCCGAACCCTCACCGGATCCGATCAGGGTCAGGCAGGCGAGCAGGGCGCCAAACATCGCGAGTCTCATCCTTCCTCGGGTACTACGCCCGAGACGGCGTGCCGTCACGCCCAGGCGGCTAGGTCAATACGAAGTAGTTGCGGTGGACGGCTTCCTCAGCGGCGTCCGGGATACGCTCGGCGACCTCCGTCGACTTCATGCCCTTGATCCGGGCGAGCTCGGCCGCCGAGTAATTGACGATCCCCTTCCCGACCACGTCGCCATCGCAGACCACCTCGACCGCGTCGCCTGCCGCGAACTCGCCCTCGACACCGGTCACGCCGACCGGCAGCAGGCTCGAGCCGTGCTCGCGCAGCACCCGGGCGGCCCCCTCGTCCACCACGACCCTCCCCTGACTGGGCTTGGCGTAGCGCAGCCACAGCTTGAAGCTCGGCGTGCGCTCGGGATGCGACGCGAAGCGGGTGCCCACACGCTCGCCCCTGGCGGCGGCCAGAAAGCTCCTGGGCTCGGTGCCGTCGCACACCACGACCTCGATGCCCGCCGCGCTCGCCATCTCGGCCGCGGCGACCTTGCTGCGCATGCCGCCGGATCCGAAGGCGGAGGTCCGATCGCCGATCTCGTAGCGGTCGAGCTCGTCGAAGGACGTCACCTCCTCCACCAACTGTGCGTCCGGGCTCAACCGCGGATCCGCCGTATGCAGCCCCGGAGTGTCGGTGAGGAGCACGAGCAGCCGAGCGTCGAGCAGGATCGCCACCTGGGCGGAGAGGAAGTCGTTGTCGCCGAAGGTGATCTCGTCGGTGGCCGTCGTGTCGTTCTCGTTGATGACCGGCACGGCGCGCCACTCCAGCAGCCGGCTAAGCGTCTGGCGCGCGTTGAGGTAGTGCATCCGCGCCGACATGTCGAACGAGGTCAGGAGCACCTGGGCGGCGTGGACGTCTCCCGCGGCGAGCCGCTCCTCGTAGGCGCGGAACAGCGATCCCTGGCCCACGGCCGACGCCGCCTGCATCTCGTCGATCGTGGTCGGGCGGCGATCCAGCTCCATCAACCGCATCCCCCGCGCGATCGCTCCGGAGGTCACCAGCACGACGTTCTCGCCCTCGTGGTGCAGCTCGGACACCTGCGCGCACACGCTGTCGAGCACGGCTGAGCGCAGCGCGCCGTCGTCGTCGGCGACGATCGAGGAACCGAGCTTGGCGACCACGGTCATGGCGTGCGAAGTGTAGGTACGCGCCTCAGGGCCGCGGCCCTACTCGCCGGGGTCAAGTTCGAACGCGTCCGCGCCGATCCACACCTCGTCGCCGGGCTCGAATCCCGCGCGCCGCAGCGCGGCGATCACGCCGATCTCGCGCAAGCGCTGCTCCAGGTAGGCCAGGGCTTCGGTGTTCTCGATGTCGTGGCGGGCGACGAGCATCTCGATCCCCCGCCCGGTGATCTCGAACACCCCGTCGCCGACCCGTGTCACGTCGAATCCCTGGTCGCCGGCGGGCCGGTAGGTGATGTGCTCGGCTTCGAACTCGGGCTCGGCGGTCGCGGCCGGCCACGCGGGCTCCTCGGCCGGTACCGCCTCAAAGATCGCCTGGCGAAGCTCGTCCAGGCCAGCGCCGGTCGCCGACGAGACCGCGAACACGCCGAGCGCTTCTCCTCCCAGGCGGTCGCTCCATTCCGCCACGGCCGCATCCGCCTCGTGATCCGGGACGAGGTCGCGCTTCGAGAGCACCACGAGCTCCGGCAGCTGATCGAGGCCGGCGCCGTAGGCCGCCAGCTCGGACCGGACCGCGTCGTAGGCCCCTGGCGGATTCTCGCCGGCGATGTCCACCATGTGGATCAGCATGCGGCAGCGCTCGACGTGGGCCAGGAACTCGTCGCCCAGCCCGGCGCCCTCGGCCGCGCCCTCGATGAGGCCGGGAATGTCGGCGAGCACCAGCTGCCGCTCGCCGGAATCGAGCGTCCCGAGCACCGGCTCCACCGTGGTGAAGGGATACGCCGCGACCTTGGGCGCGGCGCGCGTCAACCTGGCGAGCAGCGACGACTTGCCCGCGTTGGGCTGGCCGATGAGGCCCGCGTCGGCGAGCAGCTTGAGCCGCAGCTCGATCCATCCCGACTCCCCCGCCAGACCGCGTTCCGCAAATCGCGGCGTCTGCCGGGTCGACGTCGCGAATCGCTTGTTGCCATGTCCCCCCGCGCCGCCCGCCGCGACGACGGCCCGCTGCCCGGGCTCGACCAGGTCGTAGCGGCGTCCCTGGAGCCCGTCCACCTGGGTTCCAGGAGGCACGGGGATCACGCGATCCTCGCCGCGCGCGCCGTGTCTCTGCTTTCCCTGGCCGTGGCCGCCGCGCCGGGCCCGGAAGTGGCGTGACCTGTGAAGCGAAGCGAGATCCCGGCGCGAGGGGTCGCATTCGAGAACGACGTCGCCGCCACGCCCACCGTCGCCGCCGTCGGGCCCGCCGCGCGGCACGTGCGCCTCGCGGCGAAAGCTGACGCAGCCATTGCCGCCGGCCCCACCCTCGACATGGATCTTCGCCCGGTCGTAGAGCATTTCGGCGAGGTTAGAGCGCACGCGGCCTGGCGGGCCGGGGCAACCATGGGAGCCAATCAGCGGCTCCGAGCAGCTTTTGGGATCTCAGGGACGCCATAGCGTCCCCAATCCTCCAAAACCTTGGCCGCAACGCGGTAGGGTCGCCCTGCGAGACCTGCCTTCGATGCCTCACCCCATCAACCGCACCCCGGCCGTCTGGCGTCAACTGGCGAGTGTCCTCGCGCTCTGCCTGGCACTCGTCCTTCCCGCCGCCGCCAACGGTCGCGGACGCCATCACGAGGTCTTCCGTCCGCCCCACGGCCGGATCTTTCACGGCGTCAGCGACACCGGCAGCGCTCGGGACTTCCGCGTCTTCAACCACCGGGTGGGCGAGCACACTGCACTGCTCCAAAGCTTCGGCCGCTGGGGCGGTCAGCATCTCGTCGGCGGGCTTCACCGGTGGCGGATCACCCACACGCGGGGAGTCCTCAGCCTGTCCACGGCACCGGGGGGAGAGCCTGAGCTGATCGCACCGCGGCGAATCGCCCGGGGCCATGGCGACGGCTACATCCTGCGGCTCGGCCGGACGATCGCGCGATCGGGACAAGTCGTCTACATCCGCCTGTTCCCGGAGATGAACGGCTCCTGGAACCCCTACTGCGCGTACAACGCCGACGGCTCCTCACGAGGGCCGAGCCACGCGACCCGCGCCTTTCGCGACGCCTGGCGGCGATTCGTGCTGATCGCGCGGGGCGGAAAGCGGGGCGCGATCAACCGCAAGCTCGTCAAGCTTGGGATGCCGCGGATCTACCGCGCCGAGTCGAATCGCGATCCGATCTACGCCAAGCGCCACGTTACGACGGTCCTGCCCCGGCCGGAGATCGCGTTCATGTGGGTTCCGCAGACGATCGGCTCGCCCGATCTGCAGGGCAACGCGCCAGGGCGCTACTGGCCCGGCGGTCGCTACGTCGACTGGATCGGCGCCGACATCTACTCCAAGTTCGCGACGCCCCATGTGTGGGCGGCCTTCCGCGACTTCTACAAACACTGGCGTCAGCCCCGAAAGCATCACTGGCCCTTCGTGGTCGGCGAGTACTCGCCGTGGGACAACGACTACAGCGGCGCATTCACCCGCCGGCTTCTCGACTGGGCGCTCCACCACCGCCGCGTGCGGGCGCTCGTCTACTACCGCAGCGTAACCCCGAACAATCCGTTCGACATCAACCACTGGCCGCGGGCGCGCTCGGTTCTCCGTCACAAGCTGCGAAACCCGCGGTTCGCCGAGTTCGCTCCGGGCACGCGCCGGTAGATCGCGCGCCTCAGGCAGCGATGGATGGAAAACCGACGCTATAGGTGCCGTTATCCATCCATCGTCCCGCCGGTGACCGAGACCAGGAAGATCCCGAATCGCGGTCACTCGCTGACGATGGACAGCGGGTGGCGCGAGGTGGCGGAGACGGCGCTCGAGTTCGTGAAGCGCTTCGTCTAGCTCGCGGCGCGCTTGCGGACCTTCCAGATGTGCTCCGCCGGCAGGCGGCGAGCCCACTCGAGCGTGACCAGGTCGTAGCTGGTCGTCGCGTCGGGGGCCGGTTGCAGCTCGATGAGGTCCTCGATCGCGAGGTCGTTGGCGCGGAAGAGGCGGATCCACTCGCCGTAGGGGAGCTGGAAGTTGACCCCCTCCTCGTCCTCGAAGCGACGGAGCTCGAAGTAGTCGTTTCGCGGTCGCTCGTCGACCCCCTCGCGCTCTGTGTTCCAGAAGATGTCGAGGATCGGCGTGGCCATCGAGAAGGCCAGCAGACCGCCGGGACGCAGAACGCGCGCGGCCTCGGGAACGAGCCGCCTCGGGTCTGCGAAGTTGAACGCCCCGTGATCGCAGAAGACGACGTCGAAGCTCGCGTCCTCCAGTGAACGTCCTCGGCGCTCGCCTCGATCAGCGGGAACTCGACGCCCGTGTCGGCCATCGCACGGCGCGCGTGCTCCAGCTGGCGCGTGGAGAGATCGAGCCCCACGGGCCGTGCGCCCAGGCCCGCCAGCGAGATCGACCACTGGGCGGCGCCGCAGCCCAGCTCCAGCACGTCGAGCCCGGCGACGTCGCCGAGGACGTTCAACTCGGCCTCGGGGATCTGCCATACGCCCCAGGCGAGGCCGGCCCTCTCGGCCAGCTGATCCCCGTGGCGCTTCTGGTACGCGTCCGACTCGCGCTCCCAGTACGCGCGGTTCTTGGCGACGTGGTCCGAGACTGGCGCCAGGGCTAGGACTGCCCGTCGACGACCGAGACGGTGCGGCCGCGGCGGCCGGTCTTGAACTCGACGACGCCGGCGCGGGTGGCGAAGATCGTGTGGTCGCGGCCGAGTCCCGTCCCCTGGCCCGGCCGAAAACGGGTGCCGCGCTGGCGCACGATGATCTCGCCCCCACCGACCTGCTGGCCCGAGAAGACCTTGACCCCGAGGTACTTCGGGTTCGAGTCGCGCCCGTTACGGCTTGATCCAAGTCCCTTCTTGTGTGCCATGGCTAGCCCTCTTTCTTAGCAGACGAGGAGCGCCGCGTCGAGGACGAGCGCCCGCCCGAGGACGCCTTGCTGCGCGAAGCGGGCTTCTTCGCCGCGGGCTTCTTCGCTGCTGGCTTCTTGGCCGCCGGCTTCTTCGGGGCGGCCTTCTTGGCGGCCGGCTTGCGGGTGAGCATCCGCACGTCGGTGACCTCGAGCCGGGTGAGCCCCTGCCGGTGGCCGCCGCGGCGGCGATAGCCCTTCTTCGGCTTGTACTTGAAGATCCGGACCTTGGGGCCGCGGAGATGCTCCGTCACGACCGCCTCGACCTTCACCTTCTCGAGCTGACCGCCGTCGAGCACGACGTCCTTGTCGCCCTTGAACATCACGGCCCGGAGGTTGACCTTGCTGCCCTCCTCGTCGGGCAGGCGCTCCACGAGCAGCTTCCCGCCCTTCTCGGCACGGTACTGCTTGCCGCCGGTCTCGACTATCGCGTAGCTCGTTGCCATGGAATCGCTACTCGCCGTTGGAGGAGCTCTGGGCCCTTGCACGGGAACGGCGCCTGCCGCCCCTTCGGCCGCGGCGCCGTCGCGAGGGAGTGGATTCTACGGAGTCGCCGTTCGAAGCGCG
>JBKPFQ010000153.1:0-6301 GCA_046728915.1 Actinomycetota bacterium
GAGATCCTGAGCGCGCTCGGGATCCGCTTCGAGATCGTCGTGCCCAGCGTCGACGAGCTGACGGCAGGAGAGCCCGAGAAGGCCGTCGTCGAAAACGCCCGCCGCAAGGCCCGGGCGATCCACGAGCGGGTGGGAGGGCGCGACCCGATTCTCGCCGCCGACACGGAGGTGGTGCTCGACGGGCGGATACTGGGCAAGGCGGGGAACGAAATGGCCGCTCGCGAGCGGCTCGAGGCCCTCTCGGGGCGGACTCACGCCGTGCTCACCGGCCTCGTCATCCTGTCGCCGGGCGAAGGAGGAGGCGACCCAATCGAGCATACGGGGGTGGCGCACTCCGAGGTCACCTTCCGGAAGCTCTCCCCGAGCCTCCTCGACGCCTACCTCGCTTCCGGCGAATGGCGCGACCGAGCCGGCGCGTACGCCGTCCAGGGACTCGGAGCCACTCTGGTCGAGCACGTGGACGGCGACCTGTCGAACGTCATCGGCATGCCGGTGACGCTCCTGCTCGAGCTCGCCCCCGAGTTGGTCGACGTAGCAGGAGATCTCGGCTCGTAGCCGAGGGTTCCCACTAACCCTGAGGTTTATGTCGAGGTCGGAAATCGGGCCTCATTCTGCCCTTGAGACTGCTTCCGGGTTCGCTACACTCGGCGCGCGGTGCGGCCGCTGTTGCTGCCCGGCTCACTACCCCTGGGACGGAGGAGCGCGGCGCCGCATGAATGCGAAAGCCGCCCCGCGCCGCTAAGCAAACCCCGTCCGTTCCCAGAAGCTTTCTTTCGATAACCCACCAATGGGCCTCTTTCGCAACCTGACCGGCTTTGGCGGCCGCGATATGGCCGTGGACCTCGGGACCGCTAACACGCTCGTGTACGTCCGCGGTCGCGGCATCGTGCTCTCCGAGCCGTCGGTGGTCGCCGTCGACGCTCGCACCGGGGAGGTCCACGCCGTCGGCGTGGAGGCCAAGCGGATGCTCGGCCGTACCCCGGGCACGATCCGTGCCATCCGGCCGCTCAAGGATGGTGTGATCGCCGACTTCGACGTCACGGAGGAGATGCTGCGGCACTTCATACAGCGGGTCCACCAGAACCGCTTCGCCCACCCCCGCGTGGTCGTCTGCGTTCCCTCGGGGGTCACCGGAGTCGAGAAGCGCGCCGTCGAGGAGGCGTGCCTCTCGGCCGGCGCCCGCCAGGCGTATCTCATCGAGGAGCCCATGGCCGCCGCGATCGGCGCCGGGCTTCCGGTCGCCGAGCCCACCGGCAGCATGGTGCTTGACGTGGGCGGCGGGACCAGCGAGGTCGCCGTGATCTCCCTTGGCGGGATCGTCGTCTCCGAGTCGATCCGGGTCGGCGGCGACGAGCAGGACGAGGCGATCGTCAGCTACTGCAAGCACGAGCACAAGCTCTTGATCGGCCAGCAGACCGCAGAGGAGGTCAAGCTCGAGATCGGGTCGGCGGCGGACCTCCCCGAGGAGGTCACCACCGAGATCCGCGGCCGCGACATGGTCACCGGCCTTCCGAAGACCATCATGCTGACGTCGAGCGCGGTCCGTGGCGCCCTCGAGGAGCCGATCAACCAGATCGTCGCCGCCGTCAAGGACACGCTGGACCGCACGCCCCCCGAGCTCGCGGGCGACATCATGGACCGGGGGATCATCCTCGCCGGCGGCGGCGCGCTGCTGCAGGGGATGGACCAGAGACTTCGCGACGAGTGCCAGATGCCGGCCCAGGTGACGGAATCGCCGCTCACCTGCGTTGCCGTGGGTTCGGGCCGGTCCCTCGAGGAATTCGAGGTCATCCATCGCATGAGCCGGAACTCCCACCGTCGCCTGGTCGCGACCGGGTAGCCGCCGGAGGTACCGCGGTGTACCGCAAGCAAATCCGAAGGCGCCGCGCGGTGCTGGTGATCCTGGTCGTCCTCGCCCTGATCCTCATCTCCGCGACGTTCTCGGAGTCGAAGAGCGGCCCCCTCCACAAGGTCCAGCAGGGCGTCGCCTCGGTGTTCTCACCTCTCGAGGAGGGAGCCACCCGCGCCCTCAAGCCTGCTCGCGACCTCGTGAACTGGGTCTCCGAGACCTTCAACGCGCGCGGCGAGAACAGCGAGTTGAAGACGGACGTCCAGAAGCTGCGGACGAAGCTGGCGAAGGCCCAGTCGGCCGTGGGCGAGAACGAGCAGCTCAGGAAGCTGCTCAATCTCGATCGCAGCGGAACGCTCGCGGGCTATAAGCCGGTGACCGCTCGCGTCATCGGGCGCCCGCCGACGGTCTGGTACTCGACCGTGCAGATCGACGCCGGCTCCGGTGACGGCGTGGCCGTGAACGATCCGGTGGTCAACGGCGACGGGCTCCTCGGGCGGGTCTCCGACGTAACGCCCTTGACGTCCAAGGTCACGCTGATCACCGACTCGGAGAGCTCCGTCTCCGCGAAGGTCCTGCCGAACGGACCTCAGGGCGTCGCCGAGCCCGAGGCGGGCGACCCGAGCACGATGCTGCTCGACTTCATCGACAGGAACGAGACCATCCGCGAGGGGCAGATGATCGTCACGGCCGGCTGGAGCAACCCCACCATCTCCTCGGCCTTCCCGCCGGGGATACCGATCGGCGAGGTGCGAGATACCACGGTCGGCCAGCAGGAGACCTACCAGAGCGTCCACATCGCGCCCTTCGCCGACATGCGCGATCTCGACTACATCCAGGTGGCGACGAATGGCCCCGCGCGACCGGGGGTTGGGGGATGATCGTCACGTGGCGTATCGGGCTCCGGATCGCGCTCATCATGATCGTGGCCGTCGTCCTGCAGCTCTCGTTCTTCTCCTACCTGACCCTCTTCGGGACCACGCCGAACATCATCCCGCTGGTCGCGGTCAGCCTTGGCCTCCTGGGTGGCGCCATGGTCGGTGCGATCTGTGGCTTCGTGCTCGGCTTCGTCCTCGACTCGACCCTCCTCGCGACGCTCGGCGTCTCATCCCTCATGCTGCTCGCCGTCGGCTACCTCGCCGGCCGTTACCGCGAGGGGACCGAGATCGCGAACACGCTCATCCCGCCGCTTTTGATCGGCGTCCTGACGATGGCCGCGCAGGCGGGGTTCTCGGCGATCCAGCTCATGCTCGGCGTCGACACGCAGGTGAGCCTGCTGATCCTGCGCGAGATCTTCGTCCAGGGCCTGCTCGCCTTCCTGCTCGCGATCCCGTTCTATCCGTTGATCCGCCGCGTCCTGCGCCCGGCGATCGTCGATGACGTCGTCGCCGGGCGGCGAATGCGAACGCCCATCAGCGCCGCGGCGAGAGGTCGCAGGCGGCGTTCGCGCCGACGGGTTCCGCGAATGCGACGAGCCACCGGATTGTGATGACGGCGTGCGCGAGTGACACATCTGTGCGGCGGCTTCGCCGCCTGACATCACATGCTGCTGCGTCGACAAAGTCGGAGCCACACACTCGGGTGGTGCGGCTGTGATGTTCAACGAGCGCGAGCGATCGCTTCTGCCCTCGCAGTTCGCGTTGCGGGTCGCGGTTCTCAGCGGGTTTGCCCTGGTGATGTTCTCGATCATCTTCTTTCGCCTGTGGTACCTGCAGGTTCTGTCAGGCGACAAGTACCTGGCACAGGCCCAGAACAACCAGATCCGGGAGATCACGGTGCGGGCGCCGCGCGGGGAGATCCTCGACCGCACCGGTCAGGTGCTCGTTGACAACCGGACGTCACTCGCTCTCCAGCTGCTTCCGACCGAGCTGCCGCACCGGAAGTACAAGCGCCAGCAGGAGTTCAAGCGGCTGGGCAGCGTGATCGGCATGGACCCGAAGGAGATCAACAAGCAGATCCGCAAGCAGACCAAGGAGCTGCCGGCCAATCCGGTCACCCTCAAGCAGGACGTTCCCTACGACCTCGTCTATTACCTCCGCGAGAACCAGGCGCAGTACCCGGGTGTGAGCGTGGAACGCGTCTTCGTGCGGAACTACCCGCAGGGGACGCTCGCGGCGCAGATTCTCGGGTACACCCGTGAGGTCAGCGAGGACCAGCTCAAGGAGGCGCGCTACCAGGGTCTCGAGCCCGGAGACCAGGTGGGGCAGTCCGGGGTCGAGGACACGTACGACAACGTGCTTCGGGGCACCAATGGCATGACCAAGGTGCAGGTGGACGCGGCGGGCAATCCAACCGGCGGGATCCTCAGTCAGGTTGAGCCGCAGCCGGGTGACAACCTCGTCCTCTCGATCGACAAGCCGGTGCAGGAGGCCGGGGAGGCCGCGATCGGATCATTCAGCTATCCCGGCGCGTTCGTCGTCATGAACGTCCATAACGGGCAGATCCTGGGCCTCGGATCGTCTCCGACCTACGACCCCTCGCTCTTCACCAAGCCGGTGATCTCACAGGCCACCGTGGACCAGGTCTTCAGGAGCGAGGAAGCTCCCTACATCGACCGCGCGATCCAGTCCTACTATCCGACCGGGTCGACCTTCAAGCCCATCACCGCCGTCGCCGCCCTGCAGAGCGGAGTGCTCACCCCTACGACGACGATCTACGACGGCGGCTCCTTCGACATCGGCGGTGGACTGGCCCCGTTGACGAACGCGGGCGGCGGCGCTTACGGGTCCCTGCAGTTGCCGGGGGCGCTGCAGGTGTCCTCCGACGTGTTCTTCTACAACGTCGGCGCCCTGCTCTATCAGAAGTACAGAGAGACCGGCGACCCCGTGCAGGAGAAGTGGGCCGCTGATTTGGGCATCGGCCACCCGACCGGCATCGACCTTCCCGGTGAGATCGGCGGGCTCCTGCCAACGCCCGCCTATCAGGACGCGCAGTACAAGAAGGCGCAGAGCCCCGACTCGCCCGCGGGGACGAGCATCGACTCAAGCGTCGAGGCTGATCACCCGTGGACCGAGGGCGACAACGTGAACCAGGCGATCGGTCAGGGCGCGCTCCAGACCGATCCCCTCCAGATGGCCGTGGCGTATGCGGCGATTGCCAACGGCGGCGAGGTCGTACGGCCCCACGTCGGGATGGAGGTCGACGATCAGAACGGCAGCGTCGTGCAGGAGATCGACCCGGCTCCCCAACGCACCCTTGACATCGATCCCGCGAACCGGTCGGCGATCCTCGAGGGCCTCCACCTGGCCGCGCAGGCGCCGACCGGAACGTCCTATGACGTCTTCGGCAATTTCCCGGTCCCGATGGCCGGGAAGACGGGGACCGCCCAGCGACCGCCGAACGCCGACCAGTCCTGGTACGTCTGCGTTGCGCCATATCCCAAAGCCAAGATCGTCGTGGCGGCGACGATCGAGCAGGGGGGATTTGGCGTCGAGTCGGCGGCGCCGGTGGCCGAGCACATCCTGTCCGCGTACTACGACGAGCATCCGGAGGAGGCCAAGGCCGCGGGCGGCAGGGCGCCGAGCCTGGGCCCGATCCAGACGGGTGCCTCCACGACGAGCAACCCCTACTGATGGTCTCCGACGCCTATCCACGCCCATTCGAGCAGCGCGGCGGCAGAGCCGCTCCGAGGGAGCGCGGCGGGCTGCTCGCGATGGATCCGCTGCTCCTCCTCGCGGCGCTGGGGCTGATCGGGTTCAGCCTCTTCACCCTCGGCGCGGCCACCGGAGAGGACATCCCTCACAACCCGCACTTCTACGTCATCCGGCAGGCGATCTACGCGGTCCTGGGCATCGCACTGATGCTCGCCATCGCCCGCGTCGACTACTCTCGTTTCAGAGAGCTGCGCGTCGGCCTCTACACGGCGATGATGACCAGCATCATCCTGGTGCTGCTTCTGGGCCAGGCAACGCGCGGCTCCAGACGATGGATAGAGCTTCCCTTCTTCACGTTCCAGCCCTCCGAGCTCGGCAAGGTGCTGCTGATCGCAGCGCTGGCCGGGTTCGCGATCGACCGCGCGCGCCGCATCGGCGAGCGCCAGCGGACGGCACGATTGCTGCTGCTGGGCTTCGTGCCGGCGCTGATCGTGATCATGCAGCCGGACCTCGGGACGGGAATCGTCTACATCGTGATCACCCTGGCGACGCTGTTCATCGTCGGGGTGCGCTGGACGCACTTCGCGCTGCTGGGTGGGCTGCTTGCCGCCGCCGCGGCGGCGGTGCTGGTGATCGCGCCCGCGATCGGACATCCAGTGCTGAAGGACTACCAGCAGGAACGGCTCACATCGTTTCTGAATCCCAGCTCGGACCCACGCGACGCGACCTATCAGATCGATCAGTCGCTGATCGCGATCGGGTCCGGCGGCAAGACAGGGCGCGGAGCGGACTCCACGCAGACGGAGCATGGCTTCGTGCCCGACCGCACCACGGACTTCATCTTCTCCGTCGTCGGAGA
>JBKPFQ010000154.1:0-19347 GCA_046728915.1 Actinomycetota bacterium
AGCGGCCAGAGCACCGCGTTGAGGAAGGCGATCAGCACGGTGGTCAGCAGGACCGCGTCGAAGCTCGGGACATCGATCCCGGGCAGCAGTGCGGTCACAGCCCAGAAGACGAGGGCAATCGACAGCCACAGGAGGAGGGCCCGCACGGCGTGAGAGATCCTGAACCTGTCGCTCATCCGCTCTCCAACGAGGTCTCGGAGCCGGGCTGGAGGACCCGCACCTCGACGTCCGGTGCCAGATCGCGCGCGAGGCGTGCGAACTCGAGGGGCGGGCGGACAAGCGGGTCCGGACGCAGACGCCGCAGTCCGACCGGGTAGAAGGTCCCCCAGTGAATCGGCACCGCAAGCCGGGGGCGAAGCAGCGTGAGCGCCCGCGCGGCGCGCTCGGGGTCGAGATGCCCGGAACCCACGGAGGGCCCCCAGCCCCAGATCGGCAGCAACGCCACGTCCACTGGCGCGAGCTCCGACATCTCAGGAAACAGATCCGTGTCACCGGCGAAGTAGACGGCGCGCTCACTGCCGCGGATCACGTATCCCAGCGGCTCGATCTCGCCTCGCCAGCGGCCACGGCGCCCGTCGTGCGCGGCCGGCACCGCCGTCACCTCGATCCCGCCAACCGAGATCGTCTCCCCTCGTCCGACCTCCCGGATCCGATCCGCACCCGCCTTCCTCGCCCACTCGGCGGCACCGCGCGGAAGCACGAGCGGCGTCCTGGCGGGCACCCGCCGAAGCGTGGGAAGGTCCAGATGATCGCGATGCAGGTGCGAGATGAGCACCGCGTCGGGAACCTTGAGCAGCTCCGGAGACGGCCGCGTCCCGTAACGCCGCAGCGGGCCGAGCCAGCCCCTCAGCATGGGGTCGGTGAGGACCGAGAAGCCGTCGAGTCGCAGGAGGGTGGTCCCGTGGCCGATGTAGGTCAAGCTGTCCATGGCGTGTGATTAGGTGCGCATCATGAAGGGGACCGGCCGATGATTCGTGGCCGTCTTCTCCGTCGGCGTGGATCCGCCGCTCAGGCCGGGGAAGAGTTCATCGAGATCGACCCGCGCGAGCTCACGGGTCTGTTTGCGGCCCCTCGCTGGCTTCGCGACCTGGGCTTCACGTCCTGGCTCTTGGTCGGCGTCGTTCTACTGCTGGTGGGGCTGATCTGGATCCTCTCGCTGACCCAGGTCATCGTGATCCCAGTGATCGTCGCCGGGGTGATCGCGGCCGTTACGGAGCCCCTGGTGTCCTGGCTCAAGGGCCAGCGCGTGCCGCGGGCCCTGGGCGCCGCGCTGGTGCTGCTCGCGATCGTTGCGGCCGGCGCGCTTGCCGCCTACCTGGTCCTCCGCGGGATCGGCACCCAGTCCTCCGGCATCAGCGATCACCTCACCGCCGGCGCCGACAAGATCGAGGGCTGGCTCAAGGACCTCGGTGTCAGCGATTCCAAGGCCCAGGGGGCGAACCACGACATCAGCTCGGGCACCAGCGCGGGCTTCCACGCCCTGCTCAGCGGGATCGCCGGTGGGATCGAGAAGCTCTCATCGCTGGCGTTCTTCCTCGTGATGACCATCCTCAGCCTCTTCTTCCTGCTGAAGGACGGACCCACGATCCGCACCTGGAGCGAGCGCCACATGGGGGTCCCTACCGATGTCGCACGCACCATCCTCGGGCGCACCGCCCAGTCGCTCCGCGGCTACTTCCTCGGCGTCACGATCGTCGCGGCGTTCTCGGCGGTCCTGGTCGGCGGGGGCGCGCTGGCGCTGGGTGTGCCGCTGGCCGGCACGATCGCCTTGATCACGTTCGTCGGCGGCTACATTCCGTACCTCGGGGCCTGGACCGCCGGCGCCTTCTCGGTGCTGCTCGCGCTCGGCGGCTCAGGACCGGAGGCCGCGGGTGGCATGGTCGTGATCCAGCTGCTCTCCAACGGCCCCCTGCAGCAGCTGGTGCAACCGGTCGCCTACGGGGCCGCACTCGGCATCCATCCGCTCGCGGTCCTGGTGGTGACGATCGCGGGCGGGGCCCTGTTCGGCGCGGTCGGGCTGATCCTCGCCGCCCCGATCACCTCGGCGATCGTGCGCATCTCCGCGGACCTTTCACGCGCCCGGGCCGAGGCCGCGACCGCCGCCGCCTCCGCGAGCTAGAGCCGCCCCAGGACCGAGATCCGCGGAGGGCTGCTTGACTTGGGGCGTGGCGGTGAGATGCTCGCCTCGCAGAAGGGAACCATGTGACACAGCCACGTATGGCCGCTCCCAGCTTCTCGGACGCGAAGCTCGCCGAGCTGGTGGACCTGATCCGAGGGACCGACTCGGTGGAGCTGAAGCTGACCGTGCCGGAGTCTGACCATCGATCGGCGGTATCCGCGCTCGGAATGGATCCCCTGGATGCCCAGATACGCCAGGTCTATTTCTTCGACACCCCCGACCTGGCGCTGTACGAGCACGGCGTGGTGGTCCGCGCCCGTCGCACCCAGCGAAAGGGTGACGACTCGGTGGTGAAGCTGCGCCCCGTCGTGCCGGACGAGCTCCCGGACGGCCTGCGCGAGTCGCCGGGATTCGGCGTCGAGGTCGACGCGATGCCGGGCGGATACGTGTGCTCGGGGTCGATGAAGGGCACGCTGAAGACGGGCCAGGTCAGGGAGGCCGTCCGTGGCGAACGGCCACTGCGCAAGCTCTACTCGAAGGAGCAGCGCCAGCTGTTCGAGGAGCACCGCCGGCCCGGCCTCGAGCTCGACGATCTCTCGACCCTCGGTCCGATCTTCGTCCTCAAGCTGAAGTTCTCGCCGCAGGGATACGACCGGAGGCTGGTCGCTGAGCTGTGGTGGTACCCGGACTACTCCCGTGTGCTGGAGCTGTCCACGAAGTGCGCGCCGTCCGAGGCGTTCCAGGTGGCGGCCGAGACCCGAGCGTTCTTGAGCGGCCGGGGTCTCGACCTCTCCGGCGAGCAGCAGACCAAGACCCGAAAGGCGCTCGAGTTCTTCTCGGAGCGACTGCGAGCTGCGACATAGGAGCAAACCGTGAGACGGCTTCGATCGCGCTCATCTTCCTGCAAGAAAAGCGGCGGATCCTGGCCGCGCCTTGACTTTGGGCCCAAGGCAGTAGATGCTCGTGTCAGCTCGCTAACCCAGGACCCGCAAGGAGGCCCGCGATGCCGATCGCAGAGTTCACGCTCGGAGACGCGCTTCTCACCGTCATCGAGATCTTCCTGTTCGTCCTCTACTTCTGGATCCTGATCACGATCATCAGCGATCTGTTCCGCGACCACCAGCTGTCGGGATGGGCCAAGGCCGGCTGGATCGTCGTCCTCTTCCTGGTGCCCTTCCTCGGGATGCTGATCTACCTGATCGCGCGCGGCGAGGGCATGCGCGAGCGCACCGTCAGGGAGCAGGCGGACATGCGAAGGCACATGGACGAGTACATCCGTCAGACGGCCGGCGGCGGCTCATCGGTCGACGAGCTGGCGAGGCTCAGCGAGCTGAAGGACAAGGGAGCGATCTCGGACGAGGAGTTCGAGCGGGCGAAGGCCAAGCTCCTCGCCTGACCAGTTCCGCCACCAGCGAACGAAAGGACTGAAATGGCAGCTCCAGACAGGACGAGGGAAGTCCGGGGGCCGACCGGGTGGGTGATCTTCGCCGGCTCGATCATGGTCATGGTCGGCTTCCTCAACTTCTTCTACGGCCTGGCCGCGATCGTGAACGACGAGGTCGTGGTGGTCGGGGGCCACGGGGCGATCATCGCCGACATCACCACCTGGGGCTGGGTCACGCTGATCCTCGCGGTGGTGCTCGTACTCACCGGCTTCGGGCTGTTCGTCGGTGCCGAGTGGGCGCGCCTCGTCGGCGTGGTCATCGTGACCATCAACGCCATCGAGCAGGTCTGGATCTTCCCGGCCGCCCCCCTGTGGGCGTTCATCGTGATCCTGCTCGACGTGATCATCATCTACAACCTGACAGCGCGCTGGTCGGAACCCGTCTGAGCGGTGCCGCGCCGTTACTGATTCGGTAGCGGCGATCCCGCGAAGACGAAGAACCACAGCATGAAGCCGCCGGTCACCACGACGGCGGTGAAGACGAAGGCCGACTCGATGGGGGAGAGCTTCTTCTCGCCGGGCCGGTAGGGCTCGTCGCGCATGCTGCGATTCCATGGATAGCGCTGGGGTGGCTGATCCTCCTTCGACGTGCCGAGCGCTTGGATCCACCCGCCGAGGAAGAGCAGGAACAGGTAGCTGACGACGATCCCGGCGAAGATGATCGCCGCCGTGCTGCTGTTCACAGTGTCGGAACCGCCTCCCTGGATCTTCGAGCCGATCCACACCCAGAGGAACGGCACGCCGAGGCCGATCCCCAGCGCGAGCACGATCGCGATCGCCAGCCGCACACCGTGGCCACGCTGCCTCTCCCTCGTGCTGTCCTTGCTTTCCGCCACTCTCGGACGCACCACGGAGGTTCCCACACTCCCGGTCACGAAACTACCGGCATGAGCCCAGGAGATCCGAGCGCCTCGCACCGGCCCAGACCCGCCGTGCCCGGCGGGCCCTACCTGGTGGTCGGGCTGGCTCGCTCGGGGCAGGCCGCGGCCCGTCTGCTGGCCTCGCGCTCCGAGGAGGTGGTGGGCAGCGATTCGGGCTCGCCGGAGGGCGTGGGAGGGCTTCGGGACGCCGGCGTCGAAGTTCACCTGGATACGGATGGAACCGCGCTGCTCGAACGTGCCCGCTGCATCGTCAAGAGCCCCGGCGTTCCCCATGAGGCACCCGTCATCCGGGCGGCGCGCGAGCGCGGGATCCCCGTGCTCGGGGAGCTGGAGCTCGCCTGGCGCCTGCTTCGGAACAGGTTCGTCGCGGTGACGGGGACCAACGGCAAGACCACCGTGACCGAGCTGCTCGGCCACGTGTGGCGGACGGCGGGCGAGCCGGTGGCCGTCGCCGGGAACGTCGGCACGCCCCTCGCCTCCCTGGTGGGCGAGGTGGCAGAGGCCGTGACCGTGGCCTGCGAGTGCTCGAGCTTCCAGCTCGAGGACGCCGGGGCCTTCGCGCCGGAATGCGCGGTGCTCCTGAACGTCACGCCCGACCACCTCGATCGCCACCACGGCTTCGAGGACTACCTGCGGGCCAAGCTGCGGATCTTCGCCAACCAGGGAAACGATGACGTGGCGGTCTTCGACGCCTCTGATCCGGCGCTCAGTGGCCGCGACCTCGGCGGCTGCGCCCGCCGCGTCCCGTATTGCCGCGGCGCCGACCCGGATTGCGCCGTCTCGCTGAACGAGGGCGTGATCTTCGTGGAGTCCGAGCCGTTGATGGAGGCCACGGAGCTGTCGCTGCCCGGACCGCATAACGCCGACAACGCCATGGCGGCCGCCGCCGCGGCGACCGCGGCCGGCATCGACCGCGAGGCCATTCGCGAGGGCCTCGAGACCTTCCCCGGCGTCCCGCACCGCCTCGAGCGGGTGGCCGACGTGAACGGTGTGCTCTACGTGAACGACTCGAAGGCCACCAACGTCGCCGCTGCCGCCGCCGCGCTGCGCTCCTTCGATGGCGGCGTGAGGGCGATCCTGGGGGGCTCGCTCAAGGGGGGCGCCTTCGAGGGCCTGGTCGAGCCGGTCGCCGAGCGCTGCGGCGCCTGCTATCTCATCGGGGAGGCGGCGGGGGCGCTGGAGCGCGACCTGGCTTCGGTCCGCGGCTCCGGCGTCGAGCTTCATCGCAGCGGCGACCTACCGGCGGCCGTGCGGCAGGCCTCCGGGGCCGCTCGCCCCGGTGAGACGGTGCTGCTGGCTCCGGCCTGCGCAAGCTTCGACGCCTACCGCGACTACGAGGAGCGCGGTGAGCACTTCCGAGCGCTGGTCGAGGAGCTCGGCCGGTGAGCGCCATGTCGCTGGGGCGGATCGGCCCCCGGACCCGAACCCGTTCCAGTGGACAGCCGATCGAGTACAACCTCCTGCTCACGGCGACGCTCTGCCTGGTGGCGTTCGGAATCGTCATGGTGTTCAGCGCCAGCTCGACCACCGCGCTGCTGGGGCAGAGCGGGGACAGCGCCTACTACCTCAAGCGCACGCTCGTGATCGGCGCGGTGGGCCTGGTGCTGATGCGACTGCTCTCGGTTCGCGGCGCCCGGATCGCGCGGCCGCTCACCGGGACGCTGCTGCTCATCTCCTTCGTGCTGCTCCTCGCGGTGATGCTGCCGGGGATCGGGAGCTCGGCGAACGGCGCTCAGCGCTGGATCGCCGCGGGTCCGTTCCAGGTCCAGCCCTCCGAGCTGGCCAAGCTGGCGCTGATCCTCTACGGGGCGAACCTGCTCGCGCTGCGACCGCAGATGACGCGCCACATCCGCACGCTCGTCCCCTACCTGGCCGTGGTGGGGGTCGGCTGCCTGTTGATGATGGCGGAGCCCGATCTCGGCACCGCAGTCGTCGTCTGCCTGAGCACGGCGGCGCTGCTCGTCGCCGCCGGCGTGAAGATGAGGCACCTGCTGCTGCTCGCTGTGGCGGTGAGCGCCGTCGTGCTGCTCGCCATCCTCATCGAGCCGTACCGGATGCAGCGCCTGACGGGATTCCTGAACCCAACCGGCGATCCGAGCGGAGTCGGCTTTCAGGCCATTCAGGCGAAGATCGCGATGGGCTCGGGCGGGTTCTTCGGCGTCGGTCTCGGTCAGAGCCTCCAGAAGGCCTTCTACCTTCCGGAGGCCCACACGGACATGATCGCCGCAGTGATCGGCGAGGAGCTCGGGTTCGTGGGAATCGCCGCGCTCCTCGGGCTCCTCGGCCTGTTCGGCTATGCGGGGCTCAGAACCGCGCAGCGGGCCCGCGACCGCTACACGAAGCTGCTCGCCGCGGGCCTCACCTCGATGGTCCTGATCCAGGCGATAGTCAACCTGTTCGCGGTCATGGGCCTGGCGCCGCTGACGGGCGTGCCCCTGCCGTTCGTCTCCTACGGGAACTCGAGCCTACTGGTGATGCTCGCCTCCACGGGACTGCTGCTGAACATCGCGAAGGGCGGCACCGCCGCCGCTCCCGCGCGGCACCCGGGCCGCGCTGCGAGACTGCGCGTCGTCGACGGCGGTCGAGGCGCTCGCGGCGGCGCGGGCGTCGCCAGAGGAAGGAGCACGTCAAGCGGTGCCAAGAGTCGTAATAGCCGCGGGGGGAACCGCGGGACACGTCGTTCCAGCGCTGGCCGTCGCCGACGCGCTGTCAGGTAGCGGCGCCGAGGTCTGGTTCCTGGGGACGCCGGATGGACCGGAGGCAGGCCTGGTGCCGGACGCCGGATACCCCATCGACTACCTGCGCGCTCGTGGCATCGACCGCAGCTCACCGGTCAAGGCCGCAGCGGCCGGCGCCCTGGCGGTCCCGGCGACCTTCAAGGCGCGCTCGGCGATTCGCCGCCACCGGGCCGACGCCGTCATGGGCGGCGGGGGATACGTCGCCGGACCGGGCGGCCTCGCGGCTTTGTCGGCGCACGTGCCGCTGGTGCTGACCGAGGCCGACCGCCACCTGGGGCTCGCCAACCGGCTCCTCGCCGCCGGGGCCAGGCGAATCTGCCTCGCCTTCCCGATTCCGGGCCACGAAGGGGGGCGGTATCTCGTCACCGGGCGCCCGGTTCCGTCCGCCATCGGCGCCGCCGATCCCGCCGCCGCGCGGGAGCGATTCGGGATCCCGGCGGGGGAGAGGTGCCTGCTCGTCTTCGGCGGCAGCCAGGGCGCGCGCACGATCAACCTCTGCGCGCTCGACGCTTTCGTCGGCGACGGGCCGGCCGCCCTGGATCGCGGCTACCACGTGCTCCACATCGCCGGCCGCCGCGACTACCGGGAGGCGCGCGAGCGGATCGACGCGGCCGGCGGGGCAGAGGGTTACACGCTCCTGGAGTACGAGCCGAATCTCGCCGACGCGCTGGCGGCCGCCGATCTCGTCCTGGCGCGGGCCGGCGGCTCGGTGTTCGAGCTGGCGGCGGCGGGACGGCCGGCGATCCTGGTGCCGTATCCGTTCGCGACGGCCCGCCACCAGGACGCGAACGCGGCCTGGATGGCCGAGGCGGGCGCCGCCACCGTGATCGACGACGAGGCGCTCGATCCCTCCTCGCTCGCCCGGGCGGTGGCGGAGATCCTCTTCGACGCGCATCGGCTGCACGCCATGGCGGCGGCGTCGCTATCGCTGGCGCGCCCCGACGCCGCGCAGCGCATCGCCGATGAGATCCTGACCGCGGCTGGATCGCGATGACCGACTGGCGCGACCGCAAGCTCCACTTCATCGCCATCGGGGGCGCCGGCATGAGCGGGCTCGCGCTGGTGTCCCACCGCCTCGGCGCGGAGGTGAGCGGCACGGACCGTGCTGACAGTCAATACATGGACCACCTCCGCGCCGCCGGCCTGGCGCCGAGGGTGGGCCACGACGCCGGCGCCGTTCCCGAGGACGCCGACGTCGTGGTGTCGACCGCGGTGGGTGGCGACAACCCGGAGCTCGCGATCGCGCGCGAGCGAGGGCAGCGGGTGATGCACCGCGGCGAGCTGCTCGCGGAGCTGTGCGGGACGAAGCGGCTGATCGCGATCGCGGGGACGCATGGCAAGACCACGACGGCGGGCATGGTGGCTCACGTCCTGCGGACGAGCGGCGCCGACCCGGCGTTTCTCCTGGGCGGCGAGCTGCCCGGGGCGGGCGTGGCGGGGGCCGCGGCGAATGCGGCCTGGGGCGACGGCGAATGGATCGTGGCGGAGGCGGACGAATCGGACGCGAGCTTCCTGCGCCTGCGACCGGAGATCGCCGTGGTCACGAACGTCGAGCTCGACCACCACTCCCACTGGTCTTCCCGCGTGGAGCTCCTCGAGGCATTCCGGGAGTTCTGCGCCCCGGCGACCGGCCTCGCCCTGCCGGCGAGCGGTGAGCTGGACCGGCTGGCGGAGGGGCAGCGCGTCGCGGGCTTCGACGTCGATCGGCCCGGACCCACGCCCGAGCTCGGCCTCCCCGGACGCCACAATCTGCTCAACGCTCGCGCCGCGCTCGCCGCCCTGGAGCTTGCGGGCTTCGACCTGGACGCCTCCGGCGAGGCGCTCGGATCGTTCCCCGGCATGCTTCGGCGCCTGGAGCGCAAGGGACGGCGCGACCGCGCCGTGATCTACGACGACTACGCCCATCACCCCACCGAGGTCGCGGCAACGCTCGCCGCCCTCCGGGAGCTGGGGCCGAGGCGGTTGATCGCGGTCTTTCAGCCCCACCTCTATTCACGCACCAAGGCGCTGACCCCGGGGTTCGGGCGCGCCCTGGCGGCCGCGGACGAGGTCGCGGTGCTGGACGTGTACCCGGCGCGGGAGGAGCCCGTGGGTCCGCTCGCCGGGATCAGCGGCCTGGACGTAGCCCGGGCTGCGGCCGACCACTCGGGAGGCAGACCGGTCTGGTGGCTGATCGACGCAGAGCGCGCCGAGCGGGCGCTTGGACCGCGCCTGCGCGAGGGCGACCTGCTCGTCACGATCGGAGCCGGCGACATCTACCGGCTCGCTGACGCCCTGGTGGAGGCATAGGCACGTGGCGCCGGTTCCCGAGGGTGTCCAGAGGGACTATCCGCTGTCGCGCCTGACGACGGTGCGGGCCGGCGGCCCGGCCGACCTCTTCGCGCGACCCACGACCGAGGCGGAGCTGATCGAGCTCCTTCGATGGGCGGAGGGGGAGGGGACCCAGGTCGGCGTCGTCGGCTCGGGGTCGAATCTCCTGATCTCCGACGCCGGCTTCCGCGGTCTCGTGCTGAAACTCGACGGCGAGCTGAGCTCAGTCGAACGGGAGGGCACCCACGTGCTCTGCGGCGGCGCCGCCCGCCTCCCCTCGGCGACGGCGAAGGTGGCACGCTGGGGCCTGACCGGGCTCGAGTTCGGCATCAACATTCCCGGCACCGTCGGGGGCGCGGTGCGCATGAACGCGAACGCGTACGGCGGTGAGCTCGGCCGAGTGCTCGAATGGGTGGACGTCTGCACCGCCAACGGCGTCGAGCGTCGCAAGCCCGAGGATCTCGGCTTCGCCTACCGGCGCTCCAACCTCACCGCGGGCGAGGTCGTCTCCCGTGCCTCGTTCCAGCTCGCCGAGGGCGACGCCGAGGAGATCAAGGCGACCCTCGCGCGGATGCGCGGCCAGCGCCGCGACGCGCAGCCCTCGGGCATCAAGACGTTCGGGTCGACGTTCAAGAACCCGGGCGACGACGAGCGCGCCGGCGGACGAACGGCCGGCCAGCTCCTGGAGGCCGCGGGTTGCCGCGGGCTCCAGGTCGGAGGGGCCCGGTTCTCGCCCAAGCATGCGAACTTCGTCGAGAACGCGGGCGAGGCGACCACCGCCGACATCCTCGACCTGATGGCGGAGGGGCGGCGGCGCGTACACGAGCGTTTCGGGATCGTCCTCGAGCCCGAGGTCCAGGTGCTGGGAGACGTCGAGTCGCCCGAGGGGTGGGAGCTCGAGGGCGGGAGTTGATGCCGCCCTGAGGCAGGACCCGCCCCGCCCGGGGGCGAATAACGTGACGTGAGCACCAGCGCCGCAACGGCCGCCGGCAGGCGGCGCGCGAGCACAGGGTCCTCCAAGCGCGGGCCCGGGCGGTCGAGGTCGACGCGTCGCCCGACCTCGAAGCGGTCGCGGCGCGCGGTCCGATCGCGGACTCGGGGATCGATGAGCCTGCCGCTGGCCTCATGGCGGGCACGGCTCGTCCTCCTCGCCGTCGTCGCCGGCGCCCTCGCGATCACCTACTTCGCGTGGTTTCGCCATTCCTCGTTCGTCGCCGTCCAGGACGTCAAGGTAGACGGCGTGAGCACGGCCGATCGCGAAAAGGTCACGGCCGCACTCACCGAGGCCGCGCAGGGGATGTCGACGCTCGACGTGGACGCCGGCAGCCTGGCGAACGCGGTCAGCGGTTTCCCGACGGTTGCGTCGGTGACTGCGGATACGAGCTTCCCCCACGGTCTGACGGTGCACGTGACCGAGCGCAGGCCCGTGCTCGTCGCGAGCGATGGCGAGCGGGAAGCGGTCGTCGCCGCGGGCGGCTCCGTTCTGCAGGGCGTGGACGCCGATGGGCTGAACCTCCCAGCGATTCACGTCGACGACCTCCCGGAGTCGGGCCGGCTGGGGGGCGAGGGGCTCGAGGAGTCACGGGCGATCGCCTCCGCGCCGTCGCCGCTGCGTTCGGTGATCGACGGCGCCGCGACCACCGACGACTACGGCATCGTCGTCACCCTGCGTGGGGGAATCGACCTGCGATTCGGCTCGGCGTCGAAGTCCCGGACGAAGTGGGCGGCGGCAGCTGCGGTCCTTGCCGATCCGAAGGTGACGACCCTCGAGTACGTGGACATCCGGGTCCCCTCGCGGCCGGCGATCGGCGGCTAGAAGCCGCGGGTTCGGGCTTTCCCTCAACCGCTACCTGAGTGTCCGCCGGAAGCGCGAACCCTCGACCCACGCTTTAGACATCTGCTTGCACGATTCCGTGCCGCCGGCGGCCGCGTGCGTTGACAGCGGGCCCATGATGCCTTACCTTCGTGTAACGCTTGAGGCTGAAGCCGAGCGAAAACGCTCAACTATCGCTTGAGCCTCGACGGGTCAGACAACCGGGAGAAACAGGCGAGAGGCAATGGTCGAATCCTCGTATCTCGCAGTCATCAAGGTCGTAGGCGCTGGAGGCGGCGGCACGAACGCCGTGAGCCGGATGGTCGACGCTGGGCTGCGCGGCGTCGAGTTCATCGCGATCAACACCGACGTTCAGGCGCTGCAGGCGTGCGAGGCCGACATCAAGCTGTCGATCGGGCACGAGCTGACCAAGGGGCTCGGCGCGGGCGCCAACCCCGAGATCGGAGCGGGCGCCGCGGCCGAGAGCCGCGATGAGGTGAAGGAGGCGCTCAAGGGCGCCGACATGGTCTTCGTGACCGCCGGCGAGGGCGGCGGTACCGGGACGGGCGCCGCGCCGGTGATCGCCGAGATCGCCAAGGAGGAGATCGGCGCGCTCACCGTCGGCGTCGTCACCAAGCCGTTCGAGTTCGAGGGCGGCCGCCGCATGCAGCAGGCGCTCGACGGCATCGACAAGCTCCGCTCCCAGGTCGACACGCTGATCATCGTCCCCAACCAGAAGCTGCTCGAGGTGGTCGAGCGGCGAACCTCGATCAGCGAGGCGTTCCGCATGGCCGACGACATCCTCCGCCAGGGCGTCCAGGGCATCACGGACCTGATCACGACCCCGGGCCAGATAAACCTGGACTTCGCCGACGTCCGCGCCGTCATGTCCGAGGCGGGCTCCGCGATGATGGGCGTCGGCTCGGCTGCCGGGGAGAACCGGGCGGCCGAGGCGGCGAAGATGGCGGTGTCCTCGCCGCTGATGGAGGAGTCGATCGAGGGCGCGACTGGGATGCTCCTCAACTTCACCGGCTCCGAGGACCTGAACCTGTTCGAGGTCCACGAGGCGGCGGACATAGTCGTCGGCACGGCCGACAAGGGCGCCAACATCATCTTCGGCACCGTGATCGATCCGACCATGGGCGACGAGGTCCGCGTGACGGTGATCGCGACCGGGTTCGAGGGCTTCGAGACGCTCGCCCGCCGTCCGATCCAGGTCCGCGACCGGGCCCGGAGGCGCGGCGTCAGCGGTCTCGGCGACCGCGAGCGCCGCGAGCTGCAGGTCTCCGAAGGGGACATCGACGTCCCCGACTTCCTCCGCGGCCGCTAGCTACTAGCCTCAGCATCCGTGAACGGCACCTGCCAGTCGCGGAGCTAAAGCTCCGCGCTACCACACCTTGGCCACTACGGCGCTGAAGCGCACACCCCTGTATGAGGCGCACGCCGCGGCGCGGGCGAAGCTGGTCCCGTTCGCTGGCTGGGAGATGCCGGTGTCCTACGAGGGAGTGCGCCAGGAGCACGTCGCGGTGCGCACGGCATGCGGGGTCTTCGACGTCTCCCACATGGGAGAGATCGAAACCTCCGGCCCCGATGCCCTGGATCTGCTGCAGCGGCTGCTCTCCAACGATGTCTCGAAGATCGAGGTCGGCGGAGCGCAGTACTCGGTGCTCTGCCGCGAGGATGGCGGCATCCTCGACGACCTGTTCACGTACCGGCTCGTGGACGACCGTTACCTCACGGTGACCAACGCCGCGAATCACGAGGGCGACTTCGAGTGGTTCGCCGGGCACGCCCGGGACTTCGACGCCGAGGTGAGCGACGCGATCGACCGCTACGCGATGCTCGCGGTCCAGGGTCCGGACGCCAGGGGCATCGTCGCCGGGATCGCTGCCGGGGAGCTCCCGAAGCGCATGACGACCGCCACGATGGACGTCGGCGGCGCCGAGGCGCTCGTCTGCGGCACCGGCTACACGGGTGAGGACGGAGTGGAGCTGCTGCTGCCCCCGGGAGAAGCGAGCGCCGTGTGGGACGCGCTCCTCGCGGCGGGCGCCACCCCGGCCGGCCTGGGCGCGCGCGACACCCTCCGGCTGGAGGTCTGCTTCCACCTCTACGGCAACGACATGGACACCGAGCGCAATCCGATCGAGGCCGGACTCGACTGGTGTTGCAAGGAGGCCACCGGATTCATCGGCTCGGAGGCGGTCGCTGCGGCGCGGGAGGAGGGCCCGGCGCAGAAGCTCGCGCCATTCGTCCTCACCGGCCCAGGCATTCCACGCCAGGGAAACTCCCTGGTCCTGGACGGCCGCGAGGTGGGCGTGGTGACTAGTGGGACCCTGTCGCCATGCCTGGAGACGGGAATCGGCATGGGCTACGTGACCTCGGACCTCTCAGAGGCCGGCACCGAGGTCGAGATCGACGTTCGCGGCAAGCGCCGTCCGGCGCGCATCGAATCGAAACCCCTGTATCGAAAGGAGACCTAGAGGCGAATGGCCGAGGAGAGCTACCCCGAGGATCTGCGCTACCACCCGGAGCACGACTGGGCCCGAGTGGAGGGCGAAGAGGCCACGTTCGGCATCACCTGGTACGCGCAGGACGCCCTCGGTGAGGTCGTGTTCTACGAGCCGCCCGAGGCCGGGTCGGAGGTGACCAAGGACTCCTCGTACGCCGAGGTCGAATCCGTGAAGGCGGTCTCCGACGTCTACTCGCCGCTCTCCGGGGAGATCATCGCCGTCAACGATCGGGTGGCGGAGAGTCCCGAGATCCTCAACGAGGACCCGTACGGCGAGGGCTGGCTCGTCCGGGTGAAGCTCTCGAACCCCTCCGAAGTCGACGATCTGATGGACGCCGCGGCCTACCGCAAGCTGCTCGAGAACGAGTAGGGGTCGCCTTCCCTCACTAGCATCAGTCGGGATGACGAGGTACACGTCAGCCACCGACGCGGACCGCCAGGCGATGCTCGACGCCGTCGGCGTGGCGTCGATCGACGAGCTGTTCGCCCAGATCCCGGCCGAGGTGCGGCTCGATCGCGAGCTCGACCTGCCACCCGGCCTTTCGGAGACCGAATGCTTCGACCACCTGGCGAGCCTGGCCGAGCGCAACGCCCACGCCGACGCCGAGGTCTGCTTCCTGGGCGCCGGGATGTACGACCACTACGTCCCGGCGATCGTCGACGCGATCACCCAGCGCTCGGAGTTCCTGACGCCATACACGCCATATCAGCCCGAGGTCTCCCAGGGCGGGCTCCAGGTCATGTTCGAGTTCCAGACGGCGATCTCGGCGCTCACCGCGCTCCCGGTCTCGAACGCGTCGCTTTATGAGGGTCCGTCATCGGTGGCGTCGGCCGCCTACCTGGCCATCGGCGCGACGAAGGGTCGGCGCAGGCTCGTCGTCTCGCGCGGCCTCCATCCGCATAGTCGCGAGACGCTCGCCACCTACGCCAAGGGGTTCGACGCCGAAGTCGTCGAGGTCGGGCTCGATGGCGGGCGCACCGACGCTGGGGACCTTGCGTCCGCCGTCGACTCCGAGACAGCTGCGGTCTTCGTCCAGAACCCGAACTTCCTCGGCGCTGTGGAGAACCTCCAGGCGCTCGCGGCAACGGCCAAGGAGGCCGGCGCGCTCACTGTCGCCGCCGTGGACCCGCTGACCCTTGGAGTCCTCAAGCCCCCTGGCGACTGCGGCGTCGACGTCGCGCTGGGCGAGGGGCAGGCGCTAGGCGGCAGGCTCGACTTCGGCGGTCCCTCGTTCGGGTTCTTCGCCGCCACCTCCGATCACCTGCGCCGGATGCCGGGCCGCATCGCCGGCGAGACCACCGACGTCGACGGGCGTCGCGGCTTCGTCCTGGCGCTCCAGACGCGCGAGCAGCACATCCGCCGCGAGAAGGCGACCCACAACATCTGCACCTCGCAGGCGCTGAACGCGCTCGGCGGCGTGATCTACCTGGCCTGGCTCGGCAAGCAGGGGATCGTGGAGATCGGGGAGCTGATGGTGCGGCGCACCGCCTACACGCGCGAGCGCCTGGCAGAGCTGGACGGCGTGGAGCTCCTCCACGAGGCGCCGGTGGTCCGGGAGTTCGCCGTTCGCCTCGATGCGCCGGTGGAGGAGGTGCTCGACCGCGTCGCCGAGGACGGCATCGCGGCCGGGTATCCGCTCGCCCGGGAGTACCCCGAATGCGAGGACGGCCTGCTGATCGCGATCACGGAGCGGCGCTCGAAGGAGGACATCGACCGCCTGGCCGATTCACTGGCGCGGGCGGTGGAGGCAGTGAGGGGGGCGCCGGAGCGCGAGGAGGTCCCGGCGTGATAGGCGGAATTGGCGACTTACTCGCGCATATGACGGGTTTCCCGCCAAAAGCGCTGGAGGTGGGTTCATGACGCCGGGCGCCACCCCCTCGCCGCCCCCCGCCAACGCCGATACCCCCACTGCGCAACAGAGGGAGACCGCGACGACCATCTTCGAGCGCTCGGTCGAGGGACGCCGCGCGGCGATCCTCCCGCCGTCGGACGTGCCCGAGCGCCCGCTCGACGAGCTGATTCCCGGGAATCTTCTGCGCGACCGCGCAGCCGAGCTGCCGGAGGCCTCCGAGCCGGAGATCGTCCGCCACTACAACCGCCTCTCGCGCCGCAACTTCGACCTCGACACCGGCCCGTACCCGCTCGGGTCCTGCACGATGAAGCACAACCCGCGCCTCAACGAGCGGGTCGCGGCCTTCCCCGGCCACGCGCGGCTCCACCCGGCGCAGTCGCCGAAGCGGGCGCAGGGCGCGCTCGAGCTGATGTGGCGGCTGGAGCGGGCGCTCGAGGAGATCTGCGGCCTTCCGCACGTGAGCCTCCAGCCGTCGGCCGGCTCCCATGGCGAGCTGGCGGGGCTCCTCCTCACACGCGCCTATCACGAGGACCGCGGCGAGCAGCGCACCAGGGTGCTGACGCCCGACACCGCGCACGGGACCAACCCGGCGTCGGTGACCATGGCCGGCTATGAGGTCGTGAAGGTGGCCACGGACGAGCGCGGCGGCGTCGACCTCGACGACCTGCGGTTGAAGATCGACGAGGGCGTCGCCTGCCTGATGCTCACGAACCCGAACACGCTGGGTGTGTTCGACGAGAACATCCGCGAGATCGCCGCCCTGGTCCACGAGAGCGGCGCGACTCTCTACTACGACGGCGCGAACCTGAACGCGATCATGGGCCGCAGCCGCCCGGGCGACATGGGGTTCGACATCGTCCACGTGAACCTGCACAAGTCGTTCTCGCAGCCGCACGGGGGTGGGGGACCCGGCGCCGGCCCGATCGCGGTCTCCGACCGGATCGAGCCCTACCTCCCCGTCCCGGGGATCGTTCGCTCGGCATCGGGAAACGCCGCGACGCCGACCTTCGACTTCGACTACTCCCGGCCGATGTCGATCGGTCGCCTGCGCGGATTCGCCGGCAACTTCGGCGTCTTCGTGCGCTCCTACGCGTACATCAGGAGCCTCGGCGGCGACGGGCTCACCGAGGCCTCGGAGACGGCCGTCCTGAACGCCAACTACCTGCTCGCGAGGTTGCGAGAGGGGCGGGCGGGGCGCTATCTGCCGATCGCGTTCGACCGGACGCCGATGCACGAGTTCGTGCTCTCGGGCGCTCCGGCGAAGCGTGAGCTGGGTGTGAAGACGCTCGACATCGCCAAGCGCCTGCTGGATTTCGGCTTCCACCCGCCGACGATCTACTTCCCCCTCCTGGTCGACGAGGCGCTGATGGTCGAGCCAACCGAGACGGAGACGCGCGAGGGGCTCGACTCGCTCGCGGACGCGTTCGACGAGATCCTCGCGGAGGCCGAGAGCGATCCGGAGATCGCTCGGAGTGCGCCCTACACCACTCCGGTCCGGCGGCTCGACGAAGCGAGCGCCAGCCGCCGGCCCGTCGTCTGCCAGCCGCTGTAGTCCGGCCTTCTGAGCCCGCGTCGGCGGCGGCGACGCTCATCCGTGGAGAGGAGGAGCTGCGACGCCCGCAGCTCGAGCAGGCGCCGCAGCTCCAGGGTAGGAACGAAGGGGTCGGCGAAGGACTCACCAGAGAGGACCGAGATGGCCGCGACCGGCTGGCCGCCGGTCTCGGCCATGAGGACGGGACCGTCGGGCACGCGGGTGGAGTCGAGATCGGCCAGCCGCCTGAGGGCGACCTCGTCGTTTGCCCCCGCCCTGCGGATGGTGACCGAGTCGAGGCCGAAATTCCTTTGGCTATCGCGATTCTCTGACATGTCCACTCCTAGAACGGGGGGCACCCGGTTGAACGTGAGTTGGTACCCGCAACACTATCAAAAACTGTTTGCTGGTGTTGCGTGTGTTTCGTCACACATAGACCCGTTGTTGTCGTACAATCCAGCCTTGCAGCCACCATACCCGCTTCTGAGGCAGTGTCAATGTCATACAAAGACAGATTGTCCGACATCAAGCGCGATGGAGCAGCGTCGGTCACCAGCCAGCTCGTCGACGTCTTCGCCGCGGCCATCGCCGACGGCGAGCTCGCACCCGACGACAAGCTGCCGCCGACGCGAGAGCTCGCCGAGATCGCGCAGGTCAACCACCTGACGGCGGCGCGGGCGTACCGGCGGCTCGCGGAGCTGGGCCTCGTCACCGCCCGGGTCGGGCAGGGCACCTTCGTTCGCGTGGGGGCGCAGAAGGGGGCGGGCGCCGGAGCGGAGCGCCACAACACCGACTGGCAGCTCTACGCGCTCCCGGAGCAACTCGAGACGTATGGGGACCGGATCCTCGCCGAGATGTTTCGCCAGGCCGGGCGCGACGACGTGATCCCGCTCATGGTCGGCTATCCCGCCGACAGGCTGCTGCCGGCCGATGTCCTGGCACAGGTCACCGCGGCGACGCTGGAGGAGCACGGGGCGCGTTTGCACCAGTACACGGACATCGAGGGGGCCACGGAGCTCAGGGAGCAACTAGCCGAGGTCCAACGCGCCGAGGGTTGCGACGACTCGCCGGATCAGATCATCGTGACCACGGGGGCCCATCAGGCCATGACCCTCACCGCGAGGGCGATCCTGCGGCCGGGCGACGCCGTCGCCTGCGAGTCGCCGACGTTCCCGGGCTCGATCGAGGCGCTCCGCAAGACCGGTTCGTCCGTCATGCCGGTCCGCGTCGACGAGGGCGGCCTCGACGTCGACGCGCTGGAGATGCTGCTGCGACGCCGTGACATCCGCCTGCTCACTCTCCAACCGCGACTCCACAATCCGACGGGTCGCGACCTCGTCCCCGAACGGCGTGAGCGGCTGTGCGAGCTGGCGCTGCGCTACGGGTTCTTCATCGTCGAGGACGATGCGTATGGCCCCCTGCGCTTCGAGGGCGATGACCCGGGGCCCCTCAGGGCGATGCTGCCCAGCCACGTCATCTGCCTGTCATCGCTCTCCAAGACGGTGAGCCCCGGCATGCGCACGGGGTGGGTCGCCGCGAGTGGACCGGTGCTCGACCGGATCGTCCACGAGAAGCGAAACGACGACATGCACAGCGCGACGCTCACGCAGCTGGTGGCGGCACGCTTTCTTGCCGGCGGCCACTACGAGTCGCAGATCGAGCGATCGATCTCGTTCTACCGCGAGCGCTGCGATGCTCTCCTCGCCGCGGTCGAGCGCCACCTCGAGCCGGTCATGACCTGCGTTCACCCGCTGGGCGGCGGTCACCTGTGGATCACGTTCCGGGACCCGCTCGACGAGCGCGACCTCTACGACGAGGCGGTCCGCCAGGGCGTGACCTTCCTTCCGGGTGGCGCGATGATGGCCGAGCGCCCGCGCGCGACCCACATCCGTCTCTCGTTCGGCTACCTGGACCCGGACGAGCTTTCCGAGGGTGTGCGGCGGCTGGCCGTTGCCGTTCGCGCCGTCCGCCCGCGCCCGCGCCGCGAGGCGCTGCCGATCACTTAGTCGCGGCGTCGAGATCCGGCAGCTTCTGCTTGAGCTCGGCCACCGGAGCGAACAGGTCGCCCTGCTTGTCGACGCGCTTCAGCACGTCGCTCGCCTCGAAGCGGAGGACATCCGGGTCCTCGCGCTTCAGCGCGCGCTCGACC
>JBKPFQ010000155.1:0-5114 GCA_046728915.1 Actinomycetota bacterium
GTGGTGTTCGAGGCGGCGGGCGAGGGCGTGGAGCTTGGGGGCGACTTCTACGACGTGATCCCCGTGAGTGACGCCTACTACCTGCTGGTAGGCGACGTGGCGGGGCACGGCGCCGAGGTGGCCGCCTACACGGCGCAGATCCGCCATACCGTGCGGGCGCTGGCGCCGTTCAGCACCCAGCCGGCGCAGATCGTGGAGCGCGTCAACTCGGTGCTCGTCGAGACCGAGACCGACGAGCGCTTCGCGACGCTCCAGCTCGCCCGGCTGGAATCCGCTGAATCCGGCGGGATCGACGTCGAGCTCGCGAGCGCGGCCCACCCGCCGGCCGTCATCGTGCGCGCCGACGGGTCCACGGAGTGCCTGAGCGGCGGCTCGATCGTCGGCGTGTGGCAGGACGTGGAGATCGGCGTCGACCGCTTCGCCCTCGAGCCCGGCGAGACGCTTCTCGTCTACACCGACGGGTGGCTCGAGGCCGGGCCCGTGCAGAGCCACCGGACGCCCGAGGAGCTGGCGAGCGCGATGGCTGCCAGCGCCGGGGAGAACCTGGCGGACCTGCTGGACCGCCTGCGGACGGACGCCGTCACGCGTGCGGGCGCCCCGCTCGGGGACGACCTCGTGCTCCTGGCGCTCAGGCCGACGGGTCCGCGCGAGCCAGCGCCCGCCTAGGCGCGGACTGCCACAATCTGCCGCATGGCGCTGCCGGCGCTGTCTCGCCTATACCGCCGGCTCGGCCGGTTCTATCCGTACGCGTTCCTCACGATCGAGCTGCAAAGCGCGTTCGTGATCACCGCTGCGACGCTGGGCCTCTTCACCTTCTATTACAACGCCTCGGCCCACGACTACGTGAAGGTGATCGTCGTCGCGCTCGCGCTCACCGGCCTCGCGGTGCTGATCACGCTGATCCGCACCTTTCCCCTCATGAGCCCGATCCGCGACTGGCTCGGCGGCCAGCGCGACGAGCGGAGCACGGCGAGGGCCTGGGCCGCGGCGGTGGCGCTCCCGCTCAACCTGATCCGGCACGACCTGTGGGTGCCGGTCGTGGTCGCCATCGCGCCCACGTGCGCGTGGGCGGTGTATGTCCTCGACCTCGCCTGGCCGGCGTTCTTTCCGCTCTTCGCCGGATCGATGGTGGCGCTCGGGTACTCCGCGATCCTCCACTACCTGATCCTGGAGGCGGGGATGCGGCCGGTGCTCCTGGACATCAACTCGAACCAGGACGCGCCGCGCGTCCAGACGCCGATCTCCGCGATCCCGCTGCGAGTGCGCCTGATGACGGCGCTGCCGCTCATCAACCTCATCACCGGTCTGGTCGTGGCGGCGCTGACCTCCTCGGGTGGAGGCGGCGCGGCGCTCGGCGTGGACGTGCTGATCGCGGTGGCGGTGGCGACCACGATCTCGCTGGAGCTCACCGTCCTGTTCGCGAAGTCGATCGTGCGGCCGATCGCGGACCTCCAGCGGGCGACCGAGGCATTGCGCGAGGGGCGCTACGACGTTGCGGTCCCGGTCACGACCGGCGACGAGCTGGGCGAGCTCGCGGCGTCGTTCAACCAGATGGTCCAGGGGCTCGCGGAGCGTGAGCGGCTGCGCGAGGCCTTCGGCACCTACCTGGACAAGTCGGTCGCGGAGTACATCCTCAGCGAGGGCTTCAGCGAGGAGGGGGAGGAGGTCGAGGTCTCGATCCTCTTCTGCGACGTTCGCGACTTCACGGCGTTCGCCGCGCAGGCGGACGCGAAGGAGGTGGTGATGCGGCTGAACGCCCTGTTCGCGGTCGTGGTGCCGATCGTCAACCGCCACGGGGGGCATGTCGACAAGTTCGTGGGCGACGGGCTCCTGGCGATGTTCGGCGCGCCCGAGCCGTTCCCGGATCACGCCGATCGAGCCGTCCGCGCGGCCTGCGAGATGGCCGGCGTCGTCAACTCCGAGGACGAGCCGGGCTTTCGGATCGGCGTCGGCGTCAACACGGGCCGGGTGGTCGCCGGATCGATCGGCGGCGCAGGGCGGCTCAACTTCAGCGTGATCGGCGACGCCGTGAACGTCGCTGCCCGCGTCGAGGCGGCCACCCGCGCCCTGAGCGAGGACGTTCTGATCACCGACGCGACCGCGCGCCAGCTGTCAGCCGACATCGAGGTGGCGGACTGCGGCGAGCACGAGCTGAAGGGGCTTCCCGAGCCACTGCGCCTGTGCGCTCCTCGCATCCGGGAGGCTGCCGGCGTCCAGCCCGGCGAGGAGCCACTGGCCGCCGTGCGCGGCGACCTGGGCGAGTCCCGGCGCGCCGGCGGCCTCGCTCAGCTCTAGGGTTCCGGCGGATGTCAGACGTCACTCACATGCGGATCGACGACCTCGACGCGATCGAGGGGTTCTTCGAGGGCTTCAGGTTTCACCGTGCCCGGGCGGAGCTCGGGGTGGGCTCGTTCGGGATGTCGATCCTCGACATGCCGCCGAACACCACCGAGTACCCCGAGCACGACCATTCGCCCGAGGGCATCGGCGGCCGGATGTTCGAGAAGCGGCCCGGCCAGCTTGGCCAGGAGGAGGTCTACATCGCGCTGCGGGGATCGGGCGAGGTGGAGGTGGACGGCCAGCGCTACCCGCTTGACTCAGAACACGTCATCCGCATCGGCCCCACCGCGAAGCGCAAGGTCCTTCCCGGTCCCGACGGCATGCGCCTGCTGGCGATCGGGGGGGTGCCGGGGAAGCCGTTCGACCCGGGGTCCACGCTCTGAGTCGGTAGTAGTCTCGCGGCCCGTGGCGAGGACGGAGGAGAGCGCCAAGGCAACCGGCGGCGAGGGAGCCGGCGGGGCCGTGCACGGCGGACGTCTGGTCGCCCGCGCGCTCGCCTCGCGCGGCGTGAGCCACCTGTTCAGCCTCTCGGGCGGGCATCTGTTCTCGATCTACGACGGTTGCAGGGCGGAGGGGATCGAGGTGGTGGACACCCGCCACGAGGCATCGGCGGCCTGGGCCGCGGAGGGCTTCGCGAAGGCAACGCGGCGGGCGGGCGTGTGCGCGCTGACCGCCGGCCCCGGGGTGACGAACGGCATGAGCCCGGTGGCGGGAGCGCAGCAGAACCGCTCGCCGCTGGTGGTGCTGGGAGGGCGGGCGCCGGAGATGCGCTGGGGCTCGGGCTCGCTCCAGGAGATCGACCACGTGCCGTTCGTCGCGCCGCTCACCAAGTCCGCGGGAACGGTGAAGGAGACGGCGCGGATCCCGGAGCTGACGGCCGCCGCGATCGACGAGGCGCTCGCCCAGCCGAGCGGCCCCACCTTCCTCGACTATCCGCTCGACGTCGTCTTCCAGGAGGCCGAGGCAGAGGTGCCCGTGGGGGTCGAGCGATCGGCCGCCGAGGCGGCCGATCGCTCCGAGGAGGCCGCGGCGCTCCTGGCAAAGGCCGAGCGCCCGGTGATCATGGCGGGCACCGGTCTGTACTGGGCGCACGGGGAGGGGGAGCTGCGTGCGCTCGCCGAGGCGCTCGCGATCCCGGTCTTCCTGAACGGCATGGGCCGCGGCTGCCTGCCCGCCGACCACGAGCTCAGCTTCTCGCGCGCCCGCGGCCAGGCCTTGAAGGAGGCCGACGTCGCGCTGGTGGTCGGGGTCCCGCTCGACTTCCGGCTGGGGTTCGGCGGCTCGTTCGGGGAGGAGACGAGGATCGTCTCCCTCGACACAGAGCCGAGCCGCCTCACCGCGACGCGGCAACCGGAGATTGCGCTCGTGGGAGACATCCCGGCAACCCTCGGCGCGCTGCGCGAAACGGCCGCGTCCGCCGGAGGCGAACGCGGCCGAAGCGCCAATCCTTGGCTCTCCACCCTTCGCGAGACGGAGTCCGCGAAGCGCGAGTCCGAGGTCAGCGACCTCACGGACGACCGGGCGCCCCTGCACCCCGTGCGCGTCTACGCCGAGCTCGACGACCTGCTCGACCGCGACGCGATCGTGATCGGCGACGGCGGCGACTTCGTCTCCTACGCGGGCCGCTTCATCCGGACGTACGAGCCCGGCACGTGGATGGACCCCGGACCGTTCGGCTGCCTGGGCGCCGGGCCCGGGCAGGCGATCGGCGCCGCGAAGGCGCGGCCGGGCCGGCAGGTCTGCCTGCTGCTGGGCGACGGCGCCTTCGGCTTCTCCGGCCTCGAGTTCGACTCCATGGCCCGCCACGGCCTCCCCGTCGTCGGGATCATCGGCAACAACGGCATCTGGGCTCTCGAGCACCACCCGATGAAGTTCCTGTACGGCTACTCGATGGCCGCCGAGCTTCGCCGGGGCACCCGCTACGACCGGATCGCCGAGGCGCTCGGCTGCCACGCGGAGTTGGTCACGAAGCCCGACGAGCTCCGCCCGGCACTCGAGCGCGCCTTCGGGGCCGGCAAGCCCGCTCTCGTGAACGTGCTCACCGACCCCGAGGTCGTCTACCCGCGGAAGGCCGTTCTCGCCTAGCTCGCCCCACGCCCGCGCATCCTGGGCAAGCGTCCGGGAACCAGCGCGCGGATTGTGGGTTTTTCGTTATTCGTGACGATCGATCATCGAGTTAGTCGGCCAAATGCCGACAAAGTCGATGACGGGTGGCGTCGGGCTACTCGTTCGCGCCGTCGTCCAGCAGGAGCTTGCCGCTGCCCGCCGATGAAGAGCTGCCGCCTCCGATGCGAGCGCGTCCCGCCGATCCTCGCACACACCCCGAACCCCGCCGTTTGCGAAGCTGCTTCCACACACCAGCGAAGGGAGATCGAATGAACGACGGGACGCGGCTACTCAACGGCGTCGACTTCATCACCGTGCCGACGAAGGACTACGACCGCGCGGCCGAGTTCTACGGCGAAACGCTCGGCCTGCCGTTCGGCAAGCGGTGGGGAAACATGCCGGCGGGCGAGTTCGAGACCGGCAACCTCACCATCGCCGTCATGCAGTCGGACGCGTTCGGCCTCGAGTTCAATCCGAACACCCATCCAATCGAGTTCCACGTCGACGACTTCGAGGTGGCGAAGGCCGAGCTCGAGTCGCGCGGCATCGAGTTCCAGGGCGACGTGATCGATTCAGGCGTCTGCTACCAGACGTTCTTCTCCGATCCCGACGGCAACGCGCTCGCGATCCACCACCGCTACGCGCCCAAGGACGCCAAGCCCGGAGAC
>JBKPFQ010000156.1:0-15301 GCA_046728915.1 Actinomycetota bacterium
CGGGCTGGCATACGTGTTCAACCCCACCGGCCGATCCTGCTACGGGCGTGCGGGGGGAGCGGACATCCCGCTCCAGACGGACGGCTACACCAGCCAGCCGGACCATCCCCTCGTGCCCGCCGTCGGCCTGCCCGCGTTCGCCGATCTGGACGGCACCGGCCTCAGCTTCGTGGCGCCAGCTGCCGGCCTGGCAAGGGCGCTCGACGTCGCCTTCCCCGACTACCAGCCCACCGGCCAGGACTTCGTCGCCGCGTGGAGCGTTCAGGGCGGCGGCCAGTTGCGTCCGGACTTCCCGCAGGCCGTCAACGACCTGCAGTTCCTCACGGGTCCCTCGGTAGCCGATCTCGACGGGCAGCCGGGTCAGGAGATCGTCGAGGGAACCGCGAGCATGGACCTGAACGCGTTCTCGGCCGCGGGCACCGAGCTCGGTGGCTGGCCGAAGCTGACGACCGACTGGACGGTCGCCAATCCGACGATCGGATCGTTCGGGACGCTCGACACGAGCGCGGCGGCCCGCAAGGTCGTGATCGCGGAGACGCGCTCGGGATACATCAACGCCTACGGCACGAGCGCGCCCGCCTGCTCGCCCTCCGGATGGCCCCGCTTCCATCACGACAACGCGAACTCCGGCGACCATTCGCGCGATGCGACCCTGCCCGGAACCCCCTCCGGCGCCAGGTCCACGGGCGGTGCAGTCACGTTCAAGGCACCCGGTGACGATCTGCTCTGCGGCACGGTGGAGCGCTATCAGGTGGTCACCTCGGACAGCCCGATCACTCCCGCGAATTTCGGCCAGGCAGAGAAGCTGTCCGGGGCGCCGGTACCGAAGGAGGCGGTCGCCTCGCAGACCTACGCGGTTCCCGGACGCGCGAAGCGCTACGTGGCGATCCGCGCGGTGGACGAGCAGGGCAACGTCGGGCGCCCGGTCGTCGTTGACCTGGGACTCAATCAGTGAGCCAGCGCTTCGGGTTGGAGACCATCATCGTCTGCAACTGCTCGTCGGTCATCCCGGCCTCGCGCAGCGTCGGGATCACCTGATCGCAGATCAGCGTCATGCTCCAATCCTTTGCCGCTCCCTGCTCCATCAACTGGCGACCCATTTCCGGCGGGTACCAGTCGAGTGTCACGCAGAAGTCCTGAGATAGGAACATGCGATCGGCATAGCCGCGCTCGAGCAGCGCCGTGACGGTGGCGTTGCGGCGCTCTGCGGGCAGGAAGATCTCCAGCCCGTAGCGGTCCATGCCGATGTAGACGCCCTTGTCGAGCAGCCGTTCGATGTAGTCCAGGTCGTCGGTGTCGCCGGTGTGGGCGATCTGAACCCTGGACGGATCCACGCCCTCGTCCTCGAAGATCTCCACCTGCTTCGGCCCCGTCCCGCTCGCCGGGCGTGAGTGGGCCATGATCGGCGTCCCGGTACGCACGCTCGCCCGCGCGATCGCGCGATGGACCTTCTCGATGTTGGGCGTGATCCCCGGCTCGTCCGCGGCGCACTTCAGGAACGCTGCCTTGATGTCGGTTCCCTGGATTCCCTGCTCGATGTCGTGGACGAACAGGTCGGCCATCGTGTCCTCGTCCCGGAAGAGGAAGTAGTGGGGGAGGTAGTCGTAGGTGTAGATGCCGGTGCATGGGATGACCTGTAGCCCGGTCTCCTGTGCAACTCGACGTGAGAACTCCACGTCGCGGCCGCCGAACATCGCGGTGGGCTCGGCGATGGTCTTGACGCCGCGCTCGATGACGGAGCGAGCCGCCCCGAGCGCCGCCGCAAAAGCTCCGTCCTCATCGACGCTCTCGGGCGGGTCGGACTCCCTAACCGTGCCCGCGTGGGGCCATTCGGCCAGGACCGCCTCGTCCCGGAAGACGAGATGCTCGTGGATGAGGGTCATGCCGAGCGCGTCGGCATCGATGGGCCCGGTGACGCTCTCGACCTCCGCCACGGTGCCGGAACCTAACCTATGCGCGTGCCGCGCACCTGGGCGATCGCGATGATCATCCTCGTCCTGTGCCTGATGGCGTCGATCGTCATCGCGCTCGTCAAGCTGATTTAGGTGCGATCGCCTGCGCCAGGCGCACCAGCGTCGCCTCGGGCTCGGTCGTGATCTGCCGCCAGGTGATGCGCATCACATGAGTTCCGCGGGCGGCGAGATCCGCGTCACGGCGGCGATCGGCCTCGAAGGCGGCGCGGTCGGCGTGGAACGCGTAGCCGTCGATCTCGACCGCGAGCCGCTCCTCGCGCCACAGGAAGTCGATCTCGTAACCGTGAATCGGCACGTTGACCTCGGGAGCCGGCAGCCCGGCACGCCGGACGAGCGCCAGAAACCGCTCCTCCGCCTCGGATCGTGCGAGGGCCGGGGGGCGTGGATCGTGGAGCAACTCACGTAGCTTCGGCGTGCCGGGGCGAGCCGGGTAACGGGCAAGTAGGGCAGCGAGCCGATGCTGGGTCCGGGCATATGTCCGCTCCGCCAACGCGATCGCCTGCTCGAGCTCTCGAGCTGGGAGGGTCGCGGCGAGATCGAGCAGCGTTCGGGCGGGCGTGGTGACCGCGATCTGGCGAAGCCGGGTCACCTCATCCGGCGGGAGCGGTTGAACCCTGTGGACGCGAATCCCCCGATGGCGAGGGCAACGGGGGGCGGGCACGCTCACGTCCACCGGGCCGCGCAGCTCATGGCGCAGCATCCGCCACCCGACCGCTGCCCACTCGTGGCTCAATGCGGCTCTGTCGCCACACGCGAGTACGGCGGCTTGGGCCGGCGCATCGTCCGACTGGATCGGCCCAACCGCATAGATGCCGCGATACATCGGCCGCAGCCAGCCCGCCCGCACCCGGTTGTCGATCACGTCGCGACTGATCCGCGCCGCGATCAGATGATCGCGAGCAACCACCCCGTGTGGCCGGGCGAGCGCCATGATCCGGCGGTCGATCGCGATGGCCCCCGCTAACCCTTCAACCATCGGCCCGCCGGATTCCCATTGAAGGATTGACCGCTCACAGAACGGTCAAGCCCTCAACCTCGTCGTGTGCCCCGGGCGGTTGAAGGGTTATCGACGGGGATCAGGGTGTCGCGGCGAGAGCAGCGGCGGTCACGAGGTCCCGGGCGGCTCCCCCTACTTGCCCGATCCGCGTGGGCCGAGCTCCGCCTAGGAGAGAGTCCGGGCGCGCGGCTTCGACTGGCGGGCGCCATCCGACGACGGGATAGGATGCCCCGAACCCGCGCGACACGAAGGGGGATGGGCTTGTTCGATCGCATAGTGGTTGGCACCGACGGCTCGGACACCGCCGGCGAGGCGGTACGCCAGGCAATCGAGCTCGCGAAGCTCTCCGGCGGGAAGCTGGGGATCGTGGCGGCCTTCGAGCCCATCCCGCAGACGCGACTGCGGGAGGAGCAAGCTGAGCTCCCCGGAGACGTCTCGTATGCGGTGGGCCCGCGCGAGGACGTGAACGTCATCCTGGACTCGGCGGTGGGCCAGGCAAAGCAGGAGGGCGTCGAGGCCGAGCCCTACCCGCGCGAGGGGGATCCCGCGGACGCCATCCTCGACGTCGCCGAAGAGGCCAATGCCGACCTCATCGTGGTCGGCAACAAGGGCATGACCGGCGCCAAGCGCTTCCTGCTCGGCAGCGTGCCGAACAAGGTCTCCCACCACGCGCCCTGCGGCGTCTACATCGTTCGCACGACTTAGGCTCTGCCGGCCCAGCCGCCGCGGTCAGGACCGGCAGGGTTCTGCCGGGTTCAGCGCGCGGGCCGCGTCCAGCAGGCCGTGGCCGTAGATGTCGTCGCGGCCCACGAGGCCACGATCGATGGTGGTGTCCTCCAGCCGCTGAGCCACCGTTGATGGCGTCGGATGGGGTCCGCACTGCCCGTCGGCAATCAGCAATGCGGCCACGCCGCTCACATGCGCCGCCGCCATGGAGGTGCCCCGGTGCCCGACGATTCCGAACTTCCGGAAGTTCCGGTGGCGGGCGGCATCGGGAAGGAGGCTGTACTGACGCACCTCGTATCCCGGCGCGTTGGGGCGACAAAGGGGGTCCTGGGCCAGCGCCTTCGACTTGTCCATGCCGCCGCCGGGCGCCATCATGTCCAGCCCGCTGCCGTAGTTCGAGTAGTCCGCGGCGCATCCGCGATAGGTCGTGGCGCCGACGGCGATCGCACCATGGGCGGCGGCCGGGTAGGCCACGCGGGACTTGCGGTGGTTGCCGGCGGACGCGACGACGGTCACGCCCCGGTCGGTTGCGCCACGGATTGCATCGCACACGCTCTTGATCTGGCGGCATCGTCGGACGACGGGCTGGAACTCGATGCTCAGGTTGATGACGTCCGCGCCGTGACCGCTCGCGAAACGGATTCCCTTCGCGACGTCACTGGCGGTCCCGATGTCCTTTCGGTTCAGGACCCGTATCGGCATGACCCTGACTCCGTAGGCGATCCCGGTCAGGCCGAGCCCGTTGTCGGTGGCTTGGGCGATCGTGCCCGCCACATGGGTGCCGTGCCCGTCGAGGTCGAGCGGGAGCCGGTCGCCGTCCACGAAATCCCTGGGATGGACGAAGCGCTTCTTTGGGGGGAGGTCCGGATCCCTCCGATAGCGATGGCCCTCCTTTCGGTAGGCGACACCGCTGTCGAGAACCGCGACGGTCACGCCGCGGCCGCCCGGAGCGTGATCCCAGATCGCCCGCTGCCACCCACCCGGCATCCCGATTCCTCCCGGGACTCGCGTGGGGGGCAGGAAGTTCCACTGGTCGCGATACCAGCGACGGGCTCGCCCCGCGCTACCGGGGTCGTTGGGCCAGAACCGCGCCGCGCGCACGAGGTAATTCGGGTGCGCGTAGCCCACCGCGGGGTCGCTGCGGAGCCTCGCGAGTGCGCCGGCAACGGATTCGCCTTCCCGGACCTCGACCTCGGTGTCCCCGGGACTTCCCCTGTAGTGGACGAGCACCTCGCCGGCGGCGAACGAGCGCGGCGCGGACGCCGCGTGGGCGCCGTGAGCTTGAGCGGCAAGCAGGCCGCCGAGGAGAAGCAGGGACACGAGAGCCGCGGACCCCCTCCTCGAGGGCCGCATGCACGACCTGAAGACCATGGTGGTTAGCTGTAACACGGGTCCGGGGGCGAAAGTTGCCGATACTTGTGCACGAAAGTGGTCACCCCGGACACGTTCTCGCCTGCCGACGCAGAAATGATGCGCCTGGCCCTGAGCGAGGCCGAGCGCGCCTCCGCACATGATGACGTGCCCATCGGGGCGGTGGTCGCGCGAGGGGACGAGGTCCTCGCGGCCGCCGGCAACGAACGGGAGCTTCGCGCGGACCCGACCGCTCATGCCGAGGTCCTCGCCCTACGCGCGGCGGCGGAGCGGCTCGGCGGCTGGCGCATCCCCGAGTCCACCGTGTACGTCACGCTCGAGCCGTGCGCGATGTGCGCGGGTGCCATCGTCCTGTCCCGAGTGGCCCGCGTCGTCTACGGAGCCACCGACCCCAAGGCGGGCGCCGCCGGCAGCGTCCTCGACGTGCTGGGCGAGCCGCGCCTGAACCACCGTCCTCGCGTTGAGCCCGGGCTGCTCGCGGACGAGTCCGCGGCGCTGTTGGAGGCGTTCTTCGCGGCGCGCCGCTAGCCGGCGCCGACGAGCGACCGCAACCGGTCCGAGTAGCAGACGGGGTAGGCGTCCGTGGTCCCCTCGGCCGAGGCGCGGCGCAGATACTCCGGCAGTGCGGTCAGCTCCGCTTCCGTGCGCTCGCGGATCTGGGCGAGCGACTCGGCCTCGGTGATCTCCCCCCCGCGCATGACCGCGCGCAGCAACGGCTCTCCCTCGAGGGTCTCGTCCGCCGCCCCGATCACGTCTTCGCGCATCGTGCCCTCGTCGTAGGTCCTGAACACCTGCTTGGGGCCGGGGACCGTCGCCTTGTCGGCCGATCGCTTCCAGACCCCTTGCCATTCGCCGTCGTGGCGGCGGGCGACCAGCTTGTAGACGCCGTTCACGACGGGGGAGTCGCGGCTCGTCCCCAGGTCCGTTCCGACTCCCCAGATGTCGATCGGGGCGCCGGCCGCCACCAGCTCGGCGATGCGGTCCTCGTTCAGGTCTCCGCTCGCCGCGATTCTGGTGCCGGTCATGCCGGCGTCGTCCAGCAGCCGGCGGGATTCGCGCGAGAGGGCCAGCAGGTCGCCGGAGTCGAGCCTGATGCCCGCCGGCTCCACTCCGGCGTCGCGCGCTGCCGCGATGGCGTTGCGGACCCCCTGCGCCGTGTCGTAGGTGTCGACGAGGAGCACCGTTCCCCTCGGAAAGCTCTCCATGAAGCAGCGGAAGGCCTGCTCCTCGGTGTCGAAGGCGAGGACGTAGGAGTGCGCCATCGTGCCCACCGGCCGCAGGCCGTAGCGCATGGCGGCCGCCACGTTCGAGGTCCCTCCGCAGCCGGCCACCGCCGAGGAGCGCGCGACCTTCATCGCCGCGTCGGTGCCGTGATCGCGACGGGGCGAGAAGTCGACGACCGCCTCTCCGGCACCCGGATGACCTCCCCCGGCGGCCAGCACGATCCGGGCGGCCTTGGTGGCGATCATCGTCTGGAAGTTGATCTGATTAAGCAGCACCGTCTCGATCAGCTGGGCCTCGATCAGCGGCGCCGTGACTCGAAGGAGCGGCTCGTTGGCAAACGTGATCGTTCCCTCCGGGATGGCCTCCACATCGCCGCGGAATCGAAAGTCCGCCAGGTAACGCAGGAACGCGTCGTCGAACATCTCGAGCGATCGCAGGTACTCGACCTCGCGCTTGCCGAAGCGAAGCTCCCGTAGGAGCTCGAGCGTCGGGCCCAGCCCCGCCGCGAGCAGCCAGTCCCGCCGCGGCGGCAGTTTGCGCGGGAACAGCTCGAAGATCGCGTCGCGGTTGATTCCCCGCGCCAGATAGCTGGCCGACATCGTGAGCTCGTACAGATCGACGAGCAGGGCGGCGCCGGCGGGGGAGAGGAATCCAGGGTCGTTGGAGTGAGCGCCGTCCATGGCCTATTCCTACCGCGTGCGGGCAGGGGCCGTCCCTGGCCCTCTCGTACCGCGCGAGGGGGAACGCGCGGCGAGCATCGGGGCACGCCCCGCCCGGCGTCCGCTCGGGACCGGCCTCCTACGTTCCGATGTGCGCTCCGGTGAGCACCAGCAGCGCCGCGATCGCGACGATCGTTCCCGCGATGCCGCCGCCTATCCAGCCCGCAAGCAGTACGCGCTTCTTCACTCCGGCTGGCTCGATCCGGTCGAGAAATCGCTCGGTCATCGAGAACCTCTCTTTCTCGTGCCTACGGAGTTAGCTGTCGGGCTCGCGCTGAAAGAGCGGCGCTACGGACTCAATTCCGATTCGCCCCCGGACCCGGATCGGGCCCCCTGGTTCCCCCGCTCCCTCCGTCGGGGGACGGAGAGACTCGGCAGGTGTTCTCTTCGGGCGGGCACCCTAACGGCTCGCCGGGATGTCGCGCGTTGCGCCACCCCGCGGGCGGCAGATATTCCACCGTATAGGTGGAAAAGAGGCCACTGGCGGCACGGCCAGTCGGAATCGAATCCCAAGCGGATAGGTTCCCCGAGGGTTCCAGCATGCAGGGAGAGGCCGCAGACCGGATGAATGGGCGGGCGCCCCGGGCCGGTGTCGCCGCCGTCGGCTCGCTGATCGCCGCCTTGGTCATCCTGGGTGCCGTCGCCGAGGCCGCCCACCATGGACACCCCGGCCGGCACCGGCACCACCACCAGCAGCGCACGACCATCACGATCAGTCCGGGCGAGGGCGGCGGGAGACTGGTTCACCCCGGTCTCTTCGGCGTCAACCACCGCTATCCGTACGACGGCTTCGGGATGTGGGATCCGTCGATCCCGGGCGTGCCCGAGCGCTTCAACCGCCGCTTTGCCGCTGCCCGGTTCACGGCGATGCGATTCCCCGGGGGATCGGTCGCCAACACCTATCACTGGACAAGGGCCGTCGGTCCGCTCGCCAAGCGCGGCCTCAACGTCCACGGGCGGACCGGTGAGCCGCTCACCAACGAGTTCGGTCCTGACGAGTTCGGTCGGTTCGTCGACGATCGGGGGCTCGAGGCGATGATGCTGGCGAACTTCGGCACCGGCACCGCTCGCGAGGCGGCCGATTGGGTCGAGTACATGAACGCCCCCCTCGGCACGAATCCCAATGGGGGCTTCGCGTGGGCGAGGCTCCGCGCGGCCAACGGCCACCCGCAGCCGTACGGCGTTCAGAACTGGGAGATCGGCAACGAGGTCTATGCCCCTGGGCAGTCGTACTGGATGGGGGACGGAAGCCTGGCCCAGCGCTCCAAGAAGTACGCCTTCGGCGGCTCCACCAGGTTCCCGGGCCAGCGCGTCGGCACGCCCTGGGACCATCGAGACTCGGTCGCGCTCAGCGACGGTTCCGCCGACCAGCGCTTTCAGGTTCGGTACCCGCCGGTCGATGCCAACCAGCCCTTCGCGCTGAAGGTCGGGGATTCGATCTGGACGCGCGTCGCCGATGTCTCGAAGATGCCGTCCGGTGCCCCGGCCTACGAGCTCGATCCCGGCACCGGCAAGATCAGATTCGGCAGCGGGGTGCACGGCGCCATTCCGCCGGACGGCGCCATCATCCGGGCCTCCTACCGCTCGGGGCCACACGACGGATTCGTCGACTTTTACAGGGAGATGAAGGCCGCCGATCCCAGCATCAAGGTGGGAACCTCGTTCCACAACGGCAAGTTCCTGTCCCTGATGGGCGACGAGCACCCCTACGACTTCGTCGTCGCCCACCTCTACAGCTACATGCCGCGAGCCGGGTTTCGCGATGCCGGGAACTTCCACGACGGGGTGATGCGGCTGGCGGGGCGCCGCGCGAACAGGGTGTCGGTCCTCCGGCACGGGATCGTCGGCAATGCCGGGTCCGTACGGGCGAAGCGGATCCCGGTCGTCGTCTCCGAGTACGGGATGTCGTTTCGCCGCTGGCCGGGGCCGACGCACAACTACCTCCGCTCCATGGACCAGGCGCTTTACACGACGATGCAGCTCCAGCGCTGGATGCACCTGGGCGTCCCGTTGGCCGGCAAGCAGTCGCTGATCGACTTCGGCGGCGCGAAGGCACCGCGCGGGGCGAGCGCCCTGGGCCTGGGCGAGCAGGCGCTCATCGGCCCCGCGCCTCACTACCTCGCATCCGCAACCGCCCGCGCGTTCAGGCTCATCACCCCTGCCGCAGGCGAGCGGGTCGTGCGGGCAACCACGCGCGGCAACCCGTCGCGGCGCATCTACACCGGGCAGCACCTGAAACTGCTCCGCAGCACCGCGACCAAGGATTCCGATGGATCGCTCTATCTGATCGTGGTCAACAAGGACCGATCGCGGACGGTCCGCGCTACCGTCGCGGTCAAGGGGCCGAGGGTGAGGTCGGCGATCGTGAAGAGGCTCACGGGGCCGAGCTTTCTCGCCTACAACACCGTCTCGCATCCGCAGCGTGTCTCGATCCACACGGACAAGCGCTCGCTTGGCTCGCGCCGGCTGCGCCTGCGCCTGCCGCCGCACTCGGTGACGACCGTGAAGCTGTATCCATACGGGGCCGGCAACCGATGAGCTTCCTCGAGCCCAATCCGCCGCCGTTCGACCTGGACGAGTGGAACGAGAAGCCGTTCCTCTCCCGCCTCAAGCCCGTGGTCCAGGACTGGGTGGTGAACGGGTTCGGCGCGCCGGGCCTGATCTACCTGCTCTACGTCATCAAGCTGATCGTCTTCGTCGTCGGCGCGGCGCTGGTGATCTCCGCGACCACCCCCGGCATCGGCGGCCTGGGCGACGTCACCGATTGGTGGGCCGAGCCGATCGTCTTCGAGAAGGCCGTCGTCTGGACGATGCTGTGGGAGATCCTGGGACTCGGCTCGGGCTCCATGGCGCTCACGGCGAGATACAACCCGCCGATCGGCGGCGTGCTCTATCGCCTCCGGCCCGGGACGGTGCGTCTGGCGCCGTGGCCCGACAAGGTGCCGTTCACCGGCGGGACCAGGCGGACGCTCGCCGACGTCGCGCTCTACGCCGCGGTGCTCGGGATGCTGGTCTTCCTGCTGGTCTCCGATGGGGAGGCGGTCGCCGGCACGGCGGCGGGACGGCTCGATCCGGTCGCGATGGCGGTGCTGCTGGGACTCCTGGTGCTGCTCGGGCTCCGGGACAAGATCTCGTTCCTCTCCGCGCGGCCCGAGGTCTACGGATTCATGCTGGTCGTCGCCCTCTTCCCGGTGTCGAACCAGATCATCGGCTGGCAGTTCGTCTTCCTCTTCATCTGGTGGGGCGCCGCGTCGTCGAAGCTCAACCGGCATTTCCCGTACGTGACGTCCGTGATGACCAGCAACACGCCGTGGAACCGATCGCGGCGGGCGAAGGCGAGGATGTACGTCGACTATCCCGAGGACCTGCGACCCGGCCACCGGGCCGCCTTCGCGGCGCACCTCGGCACCGCAATCGAGTTCGGCGCGCCGCTCGTGCTCATGGTCTCCCGCGGCGGAATCGTCGGGACGATCGCGCTGTGCGTGATGCTGCTGTTCCACATCCACATCACGTCGACATTCGCCCTTGGCGTGCCCCTCGAGTGGAACCTGTTCATGATCTTCGGGCTGGGGTTCCTGTTCGGGCATTACGGCGACGTCCCGTTCTCGACCCTGGACAACCCGCTGCTGATCGCCGCTCTGGTCGTGATCGGGGTGCTGATCCCGATCATCGGGAACCTCCGGCCGGACAAGATCTCCTTCCTTCCGAGCATGCGCTACTACGCCGGCAACTGGGCTTCCAGCCTCTGGCTGTTCCGCAAGGACAACAAGACCGAGGGCAAGCTGAACCGCGATTGCTGCGGGGTCGCGCCGGTCGTCGTCGAGCAGCTCGCCGCGATGTATGACCGCGAGACGGCCGAGTACCTGATGTTCAAGTCCATCGGCTTCCGAGCGCTTCACAGCCACGGGCGCGCGCTGCTCGGGCTGGCGCACCGCGCCACCGGCAACGTCGACGACTACGAGGTCCGCGACGGCGAGCTCGTGTCCGGCGTCGTCAACGGCTGGAACTTCGGCGACGGCCACTTCCACGACCAGCAGCTCCTCGAGGCCGTGCAGGAACGCTGCGGCTTCGAGGCGGGGGACCTGCGCGTCGTCTACCTCGAATCCCAGCCAGCGCACATCCAGCGCCAGCGCTACCGCATCTACGACGCCGCGACCGGCCTGATCGAGGAGGGCTGGGTCGATGTCGCCGAGATGGTGCGGCGCGGCCCCTGGTTGGAGGAGTCCTGGGACTTCCCGGTCGAGGTCATGCATGAGGCCAGGCGCCAGCCCGTCGCCGCCGCGACCCGATGAGCAAGGCGATCGTCGTCGGATCCGGCCCGAACGGGCTGGCCTGCGCCGCCGCCCTGGCCCGGGAGGGGGTCGAGGTCACGGTGCTCGAGGCCGAGGAGGCGATCGGCGGCGGCACGCGCACCAGCGAGCTCACCGTTCCGGGTCTGTTGCACGACGAGTGCTCGGCGGTACATCCGATGGCGGCGGGATCCCCGTTTCTCGAGTCACTGGACCTCGCGCGGTACGGACTCGAGTGGCGCTGGCCGGAGGTGGATCTGGCCCACCCGCTCGACGACGGCAGCGCCGGGGTCATGATGCGATCGATCGACGAAACCGGGGCGGGACTGGGTGAGGACGGGGCGGCTTGGCGGCGGCTCTTCGGCGCGCCCTCGCGAGCGTTCGAGAGCCTCAACGAGGATCTCTTCCGCCCGATCCTGCACGTACCGCGTCACCCGATCCGTCTGGCGCGGTTCGGCCTCGCCGCGGCCATGCCGGTCGCCGCCCTCGCGCGGCTCTGGAAGGGCCCTCGGGCGCGGGCGCTGTTCGGCGGAGTGGCGGCGCACGCGTTTCGCCCCTTCGGCCAGCTGATGGGCTCGGCGGTCGGCGTGGCGCTCGTCTGCGCCTGCCACGCGTTCGGCTGGCCGGTGGCGCGGGGCGGCTCGCGGTCGATCACCGATGCCCTCGCGGCCTTCCTCCTGGAGCACGGCGGCACGATCGAGACGGACGTTCGCGTGCGCTCGCTCGCCGAGCTCCCGCGGGCGGAGGTCGTCGCGCTCGACCTGTCACCGGATGCCGTGGCGGACGTCGCCGGCGACCGACTCCCGGGGCACGTCGCGCGCGCCTACCGTCGCTATCGCCACGGCCCTGGGGCGTTCAAGCTCGACCTCGCGGTCGAGGGCGGGGTGCCGTGGACCAACGAGGCGTGCCGCCGGGCGGGGACCGTGCACGTCGGCGGAAGCTTCGAGGAGATCGGCGCCGCCGAGGGGGAGATCAACGAGGGCCGCATGCCCGAGCGCCCCTTCGTGCTCGTTGCCCAGCAGTACCTCGCCGACTCGGACCGCTCGGCCGGCAACGTCCATCCGGTCTGGGCGTACGCGCACGTCCCGAACGGCTACGACGGAGATGCCGAGGGGGTCATGGTGGACCAGATCGAGCGCTTCGCCCCGGGCCTGCGCGAGCGGATCGTGGCGTCGACGTCCCGGTCCACGACCGAGATCGCCGCCGCCAACACCAACTTCGTCGGCGGCGACATCATCAACGGCGCGAACACCCCAATTCAGGTCGTGATCCGGCCGCGATTCGCCCTGAATCCGTACAGCACCGGCATTCCCGGCATCTACATCTGCTCGGCCGCCACGCCGCCCGGCGCGGGCGTCCACGGCATCTGCGGCTACAACGCCTCCCAGGCGGCACTTCGCCACCTCCGCGAGGGCGGACGCCGACGCGCCGTCGATTGGCGACATGAGTGACGGGTAGCCGCTCGCCGAGATGGACCTCGAGACGCGCCTGACGGAGCTCTACAACGACCTCGGCGACCAGCAGGGCGAGCTGCGCGACAGCGGCGCCCTGGGCAAGGTGTTCAACGGCCTGCTCGAGGAGGTCAGGGAGCAGCACGGGGACGACCCGGTGATGGCCGAGATCGACAAGATCGGCTTCAACTTCAGCGGCCACACGGCCAGCAGCGCCGAGTCGCTCCGCACCGTGGTGGGCCAGATGCGGACCGTAGTCCGCGGCGACTAGCTCGATTCACCCCGGGCGACCGGCGGATATCCACCTATGCGGTGGAAATAAAGCCGGGCGCGGAGTCCGTCTCGACAATTGAGCCACCGAACGACGGATATCTCGCAAGTAGCGCATCGGCAGGCGATCAGGAGCCGTACGATCGAGGGCGCCGCTGGTTAAGATCGCCGCATGCGCTGGCATGGAGAGGCTGTGCGCAGGCATGGGCCGGTGGACTCGGTGGATGGTCTCGGGCTCCACGACCACCCGTGCTGGGCGTTCGACGGTCCCGGGGATTTCCAGGGGGCCGCCGTCCGGTTCCTCGCGGACGGGCGAAGGCTCGGGCAGCGGCTCATCTACGTCGGCGACGGGACCGAGGAGAAGCTCCACGGCGATCTCGACGGGCTGGACGACATCACCCCGATGATCGATGCCGGCGCGCTTCAGATCGTTCCTCTGGCCGGCGCCTACTCACCCGGGGAGCCCATCGAGCCGGTCGCGCAGCTCGCCAAGTACGCGGCGGCGACCGACCGGGCCCTGGCGGACGGCTACAGCGGGCTGCGCGTTGCCGCCGAGGTGACCCCGCTCGTCCAGGAGCCGACGACCTGGGACGCCCACATCGTGTGGGAGTCGCTGGCCGACCGTTACATGGCGACCCGCCCGCTCGCCGCGCTCTGCTGCTATGACCGAACGCGACTCGACCGCAGGCTCATCGCCGACCTCTCCAGCGTCCATCCGGTCGCGAGGGCATCGGCCGACCTGCCGCCGTTCCGCGTCTACGCGAACGAGGATGGGCTCGTCCTGGAGGGCGAAGTGGACGTCTTCACCATCGAGGCTCTGGACCGGCTCCTCGACCTGGTGATGGACGGGGACGGCGCCCTCAACCTGGACCGGCTGCGATTTGCCGATCACCACGCGCTGCTCGCACTCGCCAGGCGAAGGCGCGCCCTGGAGGAACGCGGGGCGCGGCTGCGGATGAAGGGATCGAGCCCGGTCGTCAGGCGGCTCAGCCAGGTCCTCTCGATGGACCTATCGCGCTGAAGCCCTCCAGACGCCGGCTCACAGCAATCCCGGTACCGCGCCTGGGATCCGGGTGATCATTTCTTCCAAGCGACCACTGCGGCGCGGTCATACGCTGCGGGCATGGATATTCAATTCATCGCCAGCGTCGCGGTGATCACGCCGGATCCGCAGAAGAGCCGCGAGCTGTTCATCGATGCGCTGGGTCTCCCGCTTGAGGCGAGTCCCGGCAGCGACTACTTCCACAGCGAGCGGGTCGAGGGCAGCAAGCATTTCGGCGTCTGGCCGCTGTCGGAGGCCGCTCAGGCGTGCTTCGGCACACCGGACTGGCCGGCGGATCGCACCGTCCCGCAGATGAGCCTGGAGTTCGAGGTGCGCGACGCAGATGCTGTTCAGTCCGCCGCCGAGGAACTGCGCCAGCGAGGATTTACCCTGCTGCACGACCGGCGCGAGGAGCCGTGGGGCCAAACGGTGGCTCGGCTTCAATCGGAAGAAGGCTCGATCATCGGCATCTCGTTCGCTCCCTCGCTGCATGACTGACCCGATTACGATCGCCGTGGGGCTGGAGAGCCACTGACTAGCTACAAAGCGGAGAGGGTGGGTTCGACTAACCGCGAAGCGCCTGCAATCAGGCACCTTCTGAGCGCCGCTGCTGCAAGCGTGCTGCAAGTGAGGTGTCGTTCTGGCCGTAGGCCTGCCTGATCCGCAGGCGGGCATCGTCCTCTGACGGGTGCCCGTACGGCGTCGTGACGAGGTGCCCGTGGTCGGAGTGACCGAGCTGTTGGGCGATCGCCCACGGCTCCACGCCACGGCGCATCAGGTTCGTAGCGCAGGCGTGGCGAAGATCGTAGGGATCGAGGTCGGGGCGCCCGTAGGCACCCCTTTCCACGCGCGGGATACTGCGCGGGCATGTCGCAGGAGAACGTCGAGACGTTCAAGCGCGCCGCTGACGCCTATAACCGCCGCGACGTCGAAGCGCTGCTGAAGGAACTCGACCCCGAGGTGGAGTGGCGTTCGGCGATTCTGATGCCGCTCGGGCGCGAGGCGAGGGTGCATCGGCGACACCAGGGCGTCCGCGAGGGGCTCCGAGACGTGTACGACGCTCTGGCCGAGTTCCACGTCGAGTACTCCGAGATCCGCGACCTGAGCGACCGAATCGTCGGGATCGGCCGCATCCGCATGCGCGATAGGCAGAGCGGGGTCGAGACCGAGTCGCCCCTGGTCAGCGTGACCGACGTCAAGAACGGCAAGGGGATTCGGGTTTGGAACTACGTCGATCCG
>JBKPFQ010000157.1:0-14875 GCA_046728915.1 Actinomycetota bacterium
TGCCCGTGCTGGCCTCGATCCGCGAGCGCTTCGCGCGCGAGAAGCCGCTCGAGGGCATCCAGCTCGGGCTCTGCCTTCACGTGACAACCGAGACGGCGAATCTCGTTCGCACGCTGACGGCCGGCGGCGCCGACGTGGCGCTCTGCGCGTCGAATCCGCTCTCGACTCAGGACGACGTCGCGGCCGCCCTCGTCGAGAACTACGGCGCGGAGGTCTACGCGATCAAGGGCGAGGGCGACGAGGCGTACTACGCGCACATCAACGCGGTCTGCGACAAGCACCCGAAGATCACGATGGACGACGGCGCCGACGTGGTGGGTGTGCTCCATGGCGAGCGCTCGGATCAGCTCTCGGGCGTTCTCGGCGGCACGGAGGAGACGACCACGGGCGTGATCCGGCTCAAGGCGCTCGAGCGCGAGGACAAGCTCGGCTACCCGATCATCGCCGTGAACGACGCGAAGACGAAGCACTTCTTCGACAACCGCTACGGAACAGGCCAGTCGACGCTCGACGGCGTGATCCGCGCCACCAACGTCCTCATCGCGGGGTTGCGCGTCGTGGTCATCGGCTATGGCTGGTGCGGCCGCGGGGTCGCCATGCGGGCCAAGGGCCACGGGGCCCACGTGATCGTCTGCGAGGTGGACCCGCTGCGGGCGCTGGAGGCGCTCATGGACGGCTACGAGGTCATGCCGGCCGTCGAGGCCGCGAAGGTTGGCGACCTCTTCATCTCGGTCACCGGGGATCGGGACGCGATCGCCGGTGAGATGTTCAACGTCATGAAGTCCGGTGCGATCGTGTGCAACGCCGGCCATTTCGACGTCGAGGTCAACAAGGAGGACCTCGACTCGATCACCGAGGAGAAGTTCGAGCTCCGTCCGTTCGTGGAGGGACACCGGACCAAGGACGGGCGCGAGATCTTCCTGCTCGCCGACGGGCGGCTCGTGAACCTGGCAGCGGCTGAGGGCCATCCCGCGGCCGTTATGGACATGAGCTTCGCCAACCAGGCGCTCGCGGCCGAGCACGTGGTCCGCGACCATCACTACCTGGAGAAGAAGGTCTACCCGGTGCCGGAGGAGATCGATCGCGAGATCGCCAGACTGAAGCTCGAGTCCCGCGGCGTGCAGATCGACTCGCTGACCGAGAAGCAGCAGGAGTACCTCGCAAGCTGGGATCAGGGGACCTAGTCGCCGATCCCTCGCGTCCGATGAAGGCGATGGTGATGGCGGCCGGCCTCGGGACGAGGCTGCGGCCGCTCACCTACGAGGTCCCCAAGCCGATGGTTCCGGTCGTGAACCGGCCGGTGATGGAGCACATCCTCGAGCTCCTCGCTGGCCAGGGGTTCAAGGAGGTGATCGCGAATCTGCACTGGTTCCCGGAGACGATCCGCGAGCGGTTCGGCGACGGCTCGTCGTTGGGCGTCGACCTCACGTACAGCTACGAGGAGGAGCTCCTGGGCACCGCTGGCGGGGTGCGGAACGTCGCCGAGTTCTTCGGGAGCGACCACTTTCTGGTCATGGCGGGAGACGCCCTCACGGACATCGATCTCACGGCGCTCATCGCCGCCCACCAATCCCACGGCGGGATCGCGACGCTCGCGGTGAGGCGGGTCGCAAACGTGAGCGAGTTCGGCGTCGTGATCGCGGGATCCGACGGGCGGGTACAGGGCTTCCAGGAGAAGCCGGATCCGGCTGAGGCGCTCTCCGATCTCGCCAACTGCATGATCTACGCGCTCGAGCCCGAGATCTTCGACTACTTCCCCGACAAGCCCGCCGTCGACTTCGCACTCGACGTCTTCCCGGCGCTCCTGGAGAACGACGTGCCGTTCCACGTGCATCCGATCGACGCATATTGGAACGACGTCGGATCGCTTCCCGACTACGTCCAGGGCAACCTCGACGCGCTGGAGGGGATCGTGAAGGTCGAGGCGGGCGGCACCCTGCTCGATCCGGTGGGAGCGGAGGAGGCCATGGAGACCGGCGAGCCCGGGATCCACGGTCCGGTCCTCGTCGGCGAGGGCTGCGACCTGGATGCCGAGGCGCGCCTCGACGGACCGCTCGTGATCGGCGACCGGTGCGCCGTCGGCGCCGGCGCCCGGATCAAGCACTCGGTCCTGCTTCCCGGCTCGCAGGTCTCGGCCGGGGCGATCGTCGCCGGCGCCGTCTACGGCCGGACCGGCTCGGTAGCCTGAGGCGCATGGCGACGCGGGCGCCGGACGTCGAGCTCCTGTGGTGGGAGGGCTGTCCCAGCACGGAGGAGGCTCTGGCGATGCTTCGCGAGGAGATGACCGACTTGGGGCTCGATCCCGAGCGCATCGATGTACGCGAGGTCTCGACGGACGCGGACGTTCAACGGGAGCGATTCGTCGGGTCGCCGACGATTCGCGTCGACGGGCGCGATGTCCAGCCCTTGCCGGACGAGCCGATCGGGTTGAGCTGCCGCGTCTACCGGCTCGCGAACGGGCGGATCTCGCCGGTCCCCGACCGGGCCGAGGTGCGGCAGACTCTCACCAAGGCTATGAAAGGAGGCGACGACTGATGGCACATGCAGCGGCTACGAAGGTGGGCGAGCTCGCGCCCCCGCTGGAGCTCCCCGACACCCACGGGACCCGCCACACTCTGCCGATGCCCGGGGAGGCCCCGGCGACCGTTGTCGTGTGGACGTGCAACCACTGCCCGTACGCGCTCGCCTGGCACGACCGCATCGTGCAGACGGCCCGGGACTACGACGGGCGCGGGGTGCGCTTCCTTGCGGTGAACTCAAACGACGCCGAGCGCTACCCGCGCGACTCGCTGGAGGCCATGCGCGAACGCGTCGATGCCGAGAGCTGGCCCTTTCCGTACCTCCATGATGAGACGCAGGGGGCGGCGAGGGCATGGGCAGCCCAGGTGACCCCGCACCTCTATGTCCTGGACTCCGACCTGAGGATTCGGTACGAGGGCGCCCCGGACGCCGACCACATGGACCCGGGCCAGGACGGCGCCTGGCTCCGCGAGGCCCTCGATGCGGTCCTCGCGGGCACCGAACCGGCACGGCCGGCGACCGACCCGGTCGGCTGTTCAATCAAGTGGAAGCAATAGGCCGTCTCAACCCATGACCGGCCGCAGGCGCCTGGTCCGCGTGCCGGCCTCCTCGGCCAACCTCGGCTCCGGGTACGACGCTCTCGCGGCTGCGCTGGACATCCAGCTGGAGCTCGAGGTCTCCGAGGTGGGGGAATTCCAGGTGGATCCCGGGGCGGACGGGTTGCCGGCGGGCCGAGACAACCTCTGCGTCAGGGCCTTCGAGGCGCTTCACCCGGCGGACGGCCTGCGCTTCGTGATCCGCAGCGACATCCCGGTGGGCCGGGGCCTGGGATCGAGCGCTGCAGCGATCGTCGCCGGCCTGCTCGCGGCCGACCATCTGTACGAGCTCGGCCTCGATCCGCCGGACGTCTACCGGCAGGCCATCGCCCTGGAGGGGCATCCGGACAACGTGGCCGCCGCACTCTTCGGGGGCTTCGCTGTCTGCCCGCCCAATCCCGATGACGATTCGCCCGCCACTCCGGTGCTGCCCACGCGCCTCGAGCCTCCGCAGGGCGTCGAGGGCGTGCTGGCGATCCCGGGCGTCGAGGTGTCCACCGACGCCGCGCGAGAGGCGCTCCCGGCCGAGGTGCCGATGGCGGATGCGGTCGCGAACATCGCAGCCGCATCTCACCTCGTCCTGGGCATCGAGCGATCCGACCTCACGCTGATCTCCCGTGGTCTCAGCGACCGCCTGCACCAGCAGCGCCGCGCGGAGATCTACCCACGCTCGATCGAGCTGCTGAACCTGGCGGAGCAGGTGGGCGCGATCGGCGCGACCGTCTCCGGCGCGGGTCCCGCGGTGCTCTTCTGGTGCTTCTGGCAGGACACCGGGAAGGTGGTCGACGCTCTGGGGGAGCGCGCGAGCGACGTCGAGATCCGCCGCGCCCGCTTCACGCCCCTGGGCGCTGACGTGCCGGAGCTGTAGCTACGCGGTCGATCGGGCGTGGCCGGTGGCGATCGCCTCGAGATGCCCGGGGCTCGCCGACGGCGGCGGATCCAGCTGGCGCGAGAGCCACAAGCCGACCAAGGCCGCAGCGCCCGCAAGCGCGACGGTGTTGACGTAGGTGGCTCGGGGAATGTCGCCGCGGGCGATCAGGCAGGTGGCGAGGTCGACGCCATCGGCGAGCGCGCCAGCCTCGAGCCACCCACGAACGGGCGAGCCGCGGTCCAAGGCGATGACCACGCCCAATCCGAGTGCGATGTCGCGACCGCCGAGCATGCGCGCGAAGACGCGCGTCCCCGGTCGCGACCCGTCCCGGCCGAGCATGAGACGGCCGGCAGGCCCAGGCGCGGCCAGCGCCGCGGCACCGAGGGCGATCCTTCCCCGCGCGAGCATGATCGCGAGGTGCCTCGGCTCCATAGGTGCGATCGTAGCTCCAACCAGACGGTCAGCCCTGGCGCTGCATGCGCGCGTAGTGCTTGAACTTCTTGTACGACGGCTTGTGGTGGCGGTTGTGCTTGAGCAGGCCCGAGGAGGGACAGAAGGTGCAGGCGGGGCGCCCCTTGGGAGCGTCGGGATCGCGCCAGTAGAACCAGAAGACCCGGTCGATGTTCATCTTCTTCCGCTTCTTCACCGTGAGCTTGAACGACTTGCGAAGCAGCTTCGCCTGGCCCTTCATGCCCTTGTTCAAGGGGAATCGATCATTTGCCGATCCCCAGCCCACTTCGGTGAGCCACAGCCCCTTCTTCCTGGCGCCGCCCTTCTTCAGCGCTCGGCGGGTCGTCTTGAGCGACTTCTTGAACTCCTTCACGGTGGGGGTGTAGGGGTGGAGCGCCACGGCGCTGAAGTGCCTCTTGACTCTTTCCGCCTTGAGGAACTTCTTCAGGAACCTGCCCGGCTCCATGCTCTTCGTCTTGGGGTTGCCGGTGAGGCCCGCGAGGATCACCTTGCCACGCTCGTCGACCTTGCTGATCGCCTTGTCCGAGCTCTTGACGAGCTTGGCGTACGCCTTCGGCGCTTTCTTCACCTGTCGCACGGCCCCCTCCCCTTTCCGGGCGAAGTACTTGGGGAGGTTGGGCTCGTTCCAGATCTGCCATGACTTGACCGGCTTCTTCGGAAGCTTCGGATTGTGGCGCCAGAACGAGCCCTTCGGTCCATAGTGCTCGACGGCCTTCTTCAGGAACGTCTTCCAGGCCCGCTTCGCCTCTCCCTTCAGCGGGGGCACGGCCTGAACCGCGGTCCCCGTCGCCCACGCGGGCGATCCGAAGACCGTGAACACGGGGCGGATACCGTGCTCGGCAACGTCGCTCACGAGCTGATCCGGCCAGTTGAAGTCGCCTCGCTGCGGCTGCACCAGCCGCCAATTGAGACCCAGGCGCATGGTCCGCACCCCGATCTTGTGCATGCCGGCGAGGTCGCGACTGTCGAGGGAGCCGCCCTTGGCGATCCCGATGAACTCCGACGGCAGGCGGCCGCCGCCGCCACCGCCTCCGCCTCCGCCCCCTCCACCGGGCGGCGGCGGCGGAGGCTTCGCGTTGCGTTCGCTGTCGTCGTTCGGACCCGAGCAGCCAGGATCCTTCATATCCACCAGGCCGTCGCCGTCGTCGTCCTTGCCGATGGAGCAGGCAGGCGGCGGCGGGGGAGGGTTCGCGTTGCGTTCGCTGTCGTCGTTCGGACCCGAGCAGCCCGGATCGTTCATGTCCACCAGGCCGTCGCCGTCGTCGTCCTTGCCGTTGGAGCAGTTGGGCGGCGGCGGGGGCGGCGGAGGTGGCGACGTGTTGACTTCGCTGTCGTCCAGCAGGCCCGAGCAGCCCGGGTCCGCCGGGTAGTCCACCAGCCCGTCGCCGTCGTCGTCCACCCCGTTGGAGCATTGAGGGAGCACGGCCAGTTCCCGGTTGACGGCGGCGCCCGTGTGCGCCGAGGCTTCAGCGAGCGCACCGGAGCCCGCGGTTGCGACGCTCGCCCCGACGACTACACCGAGGACCGCGAATGCGAGAAGTAGCTTCCTTTCCATGTCTCCGTGCCAGTCGTCCGCACCCGGCCGCGGTCACCAGTCGGCCGCGCCCTCCTGCTCAGGCTCAGGGAACCGTAGTTGCTCGAGGGAGCGCCCGCAACCGAGAACCGTCGGGATTCCGGACTACAGCAACCCCAGCTGGCGCAGGATCGACACCGAGTCCGAGTAGACGTCCTTTCGCTTCACGAGGCCGTTCTCGAACGGGATCACGTCGAGGCCGTCCCAGCGGACCTCCCTGCCGGTGGGCTCGGCGACCAGGTCGCCGCGACGCATCTCCTTCGCGTGCGTGGCCTGCGCCGTCCACTCCTGAACGACGAGTCCCTCGCGGACGTAGAGGCGCCTCGCGCTGAACCTGATGTCGGGCCAGGTCTCGAAGATCTGCCGGACGTGCTCGCGAACGGCCTCTCCCTCCGCGCGTTCGCTCGCGGTGTGGTTCTCGAACACCATGTCCGGCGCGTGCATCGACATGATCGCATCGAGGTCGTGGGCGTTCCACGCGTCGTTGTAGGCGCCGATCGTGGCTTCGAGCGCGCTGGGATCGTCGGCCCCGGTCATGCCCGGGAGTACGCCCCCGCCGGCGCCACCTCGGCGCTGAGCGTGTCGAGGGGCTCGAGCAGGTCCTGCTTGCCGAGCCGCCGGAGGATCTCGCTGGCGAGCGACAGGTAGTCCTGGCCCCGGTCCGGCCGGTACTCCAGGATCGGCACGGCGCGCTCGGCTGACTCCGCGTAGGCGATCGACTGGCGGATCACGGTGCGGAAGAGCCTGTCCCCGAAGCGCTCGCGAAGCGCCTCGAGCGTCTGGCGGGCATGTCGCGTTCGCATGTTGGCGATGTTGAGGCAGACCCCCAGGAGCTCGAGCTGCGGATTGAGGCTGTCGCGCGCCAGATCGAGCACCTGCACCGACTGCTCCATGCCCTGGAGGGAGAAGTACTGCGCCTCGGTCGACAGGATCGCGTGGGTGGAGGCGACGAGCGCGTTGACCGTCAGCAGGCCGAGCGTGGGTGGGCAGTCGATCAGGATCAGCTCCCGGTTTCGCCTCAGGTCCATGAGCGCCTGACGAAGCGTGACCTCGCGGCCGATCCTTCCCGACAGCGTCAGCTCGGCCTCGGCGAGCTGCAGGTTGGCGGGAATCACGCGCCCGTGTACGGCGTCCGCGGCGCGGGCCTGACCCATCAACACGTCGCCGAGCGTGGGGTGCGAGTTGGGGTCGGCGTCGAAGTAGTCGGAGAGGTTGCCCTGCGGATCGGCATCCACGGCAAGGACATCCACTCCGAGGCGCTCGAAGATGTCGGCGAGCGAGCGCACCATCGTCGTCTTCCCGGTGCCGCCCTTCTGCGACAGGACCGCGATCGTGGCCGACATGGGGGGACTATATGCGTAGGCCGCTGGCCAACCGCCACCAGGCCGACCGGGGTTGGCCGTATACTTCTCGTCCCGTTTGTCCCAGTCGCGCGCCCGCTCGAAGAAGGCGTGGATCCCGGGAGGTCTCGGTTGCCCAGCTTCTCCAGTCGTGCGATGCCGCTGCCCGAAAAGGAGCGGCGTTTTTCGCCCGAGAGGGCGTACCGGCCACGAGTCTCGCCGCCCAGCGTCGAGGACCGCGACGCGTGCGCGATCTACGCGTCCGTGCGCAAGGACGCGACGCCCAGCCGGGAGCCCGTCGAGCTCGCGCTGGCGAATCTCCAGAAGATGCTGCACCGCGCCGGGAACGTCGACGGCGAGGGCGACGGCTGCGGGATCCTCGTGGACATCCCGCGCAAGCTGTGGGCCGAGGAGGTCCGCGCCGGAGGCCACAACCCCGCTCTGGCGCTGGATGACGCCTTCGCGGTCGCCCACGTCTTCTTCGACCGCTCCCAGGACCTCGACAAGGCGCTTCACGACGCCCGCGAGATCCTGGGCCGCGGCGGCTTCCGCATCCTCGCCGAGCGGCTCGGCAACGTCGATTCGCATGCGCTCGGCGCCACGGCGCGCGAGGAGGAGCCCCACTTCTGGCAGGTGAGCGGGCTGCTGCCCGACGTCAAGCGCCGTCACCGGATCTGCTTCGACCTGATGCTGGCGCTCGAGGAGGAGCTCGCCTGCCACGTCGCCTCTTTCTCGGCCTCCACCTGCGTCTACAAGGTGATGGGCGCCCCGAAGGTGCTTGGCGAGTACTACCCCGACCTTCGCGACGAGCGCTTCGAGACGATCGGCTGCTTCGGGCACAACCGCTACTCCACGAACACCTGGCCTTCGTTTTCGCGCGTGCAGCCGTTCACCGTCCTCGGCCACAACGGCGAGATCAACACGATCGAGCAGCTGCGCCAGGAGGCCCGCATGCTCGGGATCCAGATCAAGCCGGGCAACTCGGACTCGCAGGACCTGAGCCGCGTCGTGGACCACCTCATCCGGGTCGACGGCCTCTCCCTGGCCGAGGCGATGGAGGCCGTCGTGCCGCCGATCGTCGACGAGATCCGCTCCCTGCCGGAGGACCTGCGCGCCTTCTACATGTACCTGCGCGAGACGCTCGGGCCGTTCGCCCAGGGGCCCGTGGCGCTGATCGCGCGCCACGACGACGAGTGCGTCTTCTCCGCCGACGCGCTCGGGCTGCGCCCCCTCTGGAAGCTCGAGACCCCGCAGGACTTCATCTTCAGCTCCGAGCCCGGCGTGGTCGGGTGCGGGGACATGGTCTCCGAGCCCGAGCCGCTGGCCCCCGGCGAGAAGTACATGATCACGATCGATCGCGAGCGCCGCGCCTCCAAGCTCCACGAGCATTGGCAGATGCAGCGCGCAGTCGCGGAGCGGTGGCTCGAGCGGACCGGAACGGCGGAGATGGCGCCCTTCGACCGCGCGCTCGAGACCGGCGGACCGCTTGAGGGCACCGAGATCCCCGGCTACACCGCCGCCGGGCCGTCGGAGCCGGTCAAGGTCGAGGACCGGATCCTCGCCGGCTTCGGCTGGCAGCGCGACGACGTCAAGCTCTGCCAGCAGATGGCGTCCAACGGCGCCGAGCCCATCGGCTCCCTCGGCTACGACGGCCCGCTGGCCGCGCTGTCGCCCGAACGCCAGAACCTGGCCGACTACTTCAAGGAGACCGTCGCCGTGGTGACCAATCCGGCGATCGATCGCGAGCGCGAGATCGAGCACTTCTCGACCAGGGCCGTCTTCGGGCGCCGGCCATCGATCTCCTCGCCGGGCGCGGACACCCGAGCCGTCGAGACGTCCTTCCCGGTGATCCTGGGCGGACACCACGGCCTGGCTCCGCTCGGCGACTCGACCTACCGGAGGATCGCGCGCGACCACCAGACCTACCTCCTGGAGGACCTGTGGGAGGAGTTCCGCGACCGGGCGGCGGCGATCGACGTCGCCCTGCTCGAATCGGAGACCACCCACGGCGCGATCGAGCGCATCAAGCAGGAGGCCGTCAAGCGGGTTCGCCACGGTGCCGAGCTCCTGGTGCTCACGGACCGCACCGTCTACGACGGCGAGCGCCGCTACCTGGATCCCCACCTGGCGACCTCGGCGGTCGACCAGGCCCTGAAGCAGCTCCGCTTCGGCGAGACCGGGGAGGAGAACCTGCGTCGCCGCTGCTCGATCGTGCTGCGCTCGGCGGCCATCCGGAACGTCCACGACGTGGTCATGGCGCTCGGCCTGGGGGCCAACGGCGTCTGCCCCTACGTGATGGTCGAGGTGATCTGCGTCGAGGATTACGACACCGACGTCTCCAACCTGTGCTCGGCCCTCCGCAAGGGGATCGAGAAGGTGATCTCGACCATCGGCATCCACGAGGTCCGCGGGTACGCGAGGCAGTTCTCGTCGATCGGGGTGAAGCCCGAGCTCGCCGAGATCCTCCAAACCGAGACCTACGCCGTGTCCGATCGAGCGGGCGTCGGCTTCTCGAACCTCGACGACGACACCGACGAGCGATTCAAGGTCCTGAGCGGGGACGCGCACGCGAAGCCGGTGAAGACGTTTCGCTTCTACCCGAAGGTCTACAAGGCGGCGATCGCGGCCGCGAACGGGAGCTCGGGCTACGACGAGTACTCCGAGAAGGTGCGCGGCCTCGAGGCCGAGAACCCGATCTCCATGCGCCACATCATGGGGCTACGCGGTGACCGCGATCCGATTGATCCCGACTCCGTGGATGCCTCGGTCGGCCAGCACGACTACCCGATAGTCATCTCGTCGATGAGCTTCGGATCCCAGTCCGAACCGGCATTCCGCGCCTACGCGGAGGCGGCGAAGGCGATCAACATCCTGTGCATCAACGGCGAGGGCGGGGAGATCCAGGACATGTACGGGGATTACCGCAAGTGGCGCGGGCAGCAGGTCGCGTCGGGTCGCTTCGGGGTGTCCGCCGAGATGCTCAACTCGTCGTACGTCGCCGAGATCAAGATCGGCCAGGGCGCGAAGCCGGGCGAGGGCGGCCACCTGCCCGGCCGCAAGGTTTCCGACAAGGTCGCCGAGGCGCGAAACGCCACCCCGGGCACCGACCTGATCTCTCCCTCGAACAACCACGACCTGTACTCGATCGAGGACCTCGCCGAGCTCATCGACGAGCTGAAGACGGTGAATCCGGACGTGCGCGTCTCGGTGAAGGTCCCGGTGGTGCCGAACGTCGGCACGATCGGGCTCGGGATCGCGAAGGCCGGCGCGGACATCATCACGCTGTCCGGCTTCGAGGGGGGCACCGGCGCGGCCCGCCAGCACGCCCTCCGGCACGTCGGGCTGCCCTCGGACATCGGCACGCGGGCGGTCCACCGCGCGCTGATGGAGGCGGGCATCCGCAACCGGGTCGAGATCTGGGCCGACGGCGGGTACCGCCACGCGTACGACATCGTGAAGCTCCACTGCATGGGGGCCAACCGGGTGGCCTTCGGGACCCTGGCGATGGTCTCGCTGGGTTGCACCATCTGCCGCGGCTGCCAGCTCGACACCTGCCACGTGGGCATCGCCACGCAGATCGAGACGGTCGAGCAGGCCCAGCAACACGGGCTCAAGAAGTTCACCCCGCAGCACGTCGATTCCGCCGCCGAGAGCTGCGCGCGGTTCTTCAACTCGATGGGCGAGGAGGTCAAGCGGGTCGTTGCCTCGCTCGGGTATGAGCGCGCGCAGGACCTCGTCGGGCGCTACGACCTGCTCGAGCAGATCTCACACGCCAGGGCCCTGGACCTGGCCGAGCTGATCACGCCGCTCGAGGAGTTCCTCGATCTCGAGCCCATCGATATGCCCGTCGCCGAGGAGGAGCTCGTGGCCGCGGAGGCGCGCGCCGAGGCCGGCCTGGTGCAGGCCAGGCCGCTCCGCATGCAGCCGAAGGAGGTCTCCACGCAGCTCGCCGGCCTGGCGGGCAAGGTGTTCACCGGCGGGCCGGTTCACCAGGAGTTCCCGCGAGCGATCGACGCCCACGATCGGGTGCTGGGCACCGAGCTCGCGGGCGCGATCTCCCGCGCGCGGATCTACGAGTCGGCGCCCGCCGGGGACCCGGCAGACGTGCTGGCGGAGCTCAACTTCAACGGCGGCTCGGTCGCGGGGCAGGGGTTCGGGGCCTTCAACGCGTGGGGTCTCGTGATCCGGGTCGAGGGGGGCGCGCAGGATGGCGTCGCGAAGACCATGCTGGGCGGGACCGTCTCGATCATGAAGGGGACGAGCGCCGAGGTTCGCCGGGTGAATGGCTCGGTCGGCAAGTCGTTCGCCTACGGAGCACAGCGAGGCCGGCTGTTCGTTCAGGGGTCCGCCGACTCGCGCTTCTGCATCCGTCTATCGGGTGCCGACGTGGTACTGGGCGGCGAGCCCGCGGAACCGCTCGACGACTCGCGCGGCTGCATCGTCGACCGCGCCAACGCGAAGGGATTCGCCTTCGAGTACATGACGTCGGGTCGCGCGGTGGTGCTCGGCGACATCGGCCCGTGGGCGTGCGCCGGAATGACCGGCGGCCGCGTGTACGTGCGGATCAATCCGGCGTGGAACCTCGACGAGGACGCCATCCGCCGCCGCCTCGGCGAGGGAGCCAAGGTCGAGCTTGCGGCGCTGGACGACGAGGGGATCCTGGACGTCGAGGAGCTCCTCGGCCATTACGCGGACGAGCTGCGCGCCACGGATCAGGGCGAGGAGGCCAAGCGGGTGCTGGACCTCGCCGCGGCCGCGCGGGACGAGTTCCTGATGATCCTGCCGCACAAGGTCCAGGCGGACCCGAATATCTCGACCGAGTAGGTCGCCGTCCACCGTCGGCGCGGGCCTTCCATAATCGGATGGAGCGTTGCCGCGCCTGCAGAGGAAGATCCTGATCCGTGCTCCCGCGGAGCGGGTGTGGCGGGTGCTGGTCGATCCGGAGCGAGCGCCGGACTGGGAGGCCGGCCTCGTCGCGGTGGAGGACACCGGGGGGCTACTCGACGAAGCCGACGCCTCCTGCACGCAGGTCATGAACTTTCGCGGCCGAACGCTCGAGGGCGAGCTCCAAGTCATCGAGGCCTTCGCACCCCACACCCGGACGGTACGCGTTCAACCGCCCCTCACCGCCACGGCGTTGCGCCGGGAGCGCCTCGTTGGGACCGACGCCGGGACCGAGGTGACCATCGAGCTCAGCTACGAAACCCGCGGTCCGCTCGGGGCCGTCCTCAACGTGGCGCTCACCCGCCCGCGGCTCGGCATGATGCTCGCGGAGAGCGTGCGCAACCTGAGGCGCCTCGTCGAAGCCGAGCTCTAACCTCAGTCCAATGAGAGAGGTCCTCGGACCACCCCTGCGAGCGGCAGCGCTGAGCGCGCTCATCATCGTCCTTGTCGTGTTGCTGCTGAATCCCCCGTCCCTTGGGGGTTTGGACGACCTCCTGGTGATGGTGGTCGCCGCGATCGCGATCGTGCTCGTCACCGCGTGGCTGACGGTGGCGCTGATCGGCAGGGAGATGCCGGAGCCGGAGTTTCAGCGCCTCGTCCACCGCAGCGAGGCCCTCGCCGCGCTGCCACCCCCGGATCGGGCGCCGACCGAGTTCGACGAGCTCGTCATCGAGGCGCTGGACGACCTGCCCGAGCCCTTCCACGAGGTGCTCGAGCACACGCCGGTCATCGTCTCGAGCCGCGGCCACGAAGCTGGCGCCTACGGGCACTACATCGGGGGCACGATCGCCCGCGACTCCTACCCGGACCGCATCGTCATCTACCAGGACACCCTGGAGCGCGACTTCGGCCACGATCCGGACCTGCTCCGCGCCCAAGTGGAGCGCACCGTGCGGCACGAGCTGGCGCACCACCTGGGCTGGAACGAGCGCGGGGTTCGCGGCCTGGGCCTCTGAGCTCGGGCGGCGGGCCCTTCTGGAACGATCTGGCGATGGACTTGACCGACGAGCGTCCAAGCATCGATGTAGCCGAGATCCTCGCCCGCCGGAGGGGCGACGCGATGGATCTCCACCACCGTCACTTGAACCGCCAGATGGTTCGGGTGCTCAAGACCATCGGCTTCGATCGGGATTGGGTCGCGGGTGAAGGGTCGTACCTGATCGATTCCAAGGGCGACCGCTACCTCGATCTGCTCTCCGGCTACGGCGTGTTCGCGCTCGGCCGCAACCCCCCGGCCGTGAGGGAGCAGCTCGAGCGGGTGCTCGAGGCGCGGACGGCGAATCTGCCGCAGCTCGGCGTCACCGTCCTGCCCGGCGTGCTCGCCGAGGAGCTGCTGCGCCGCGCTCCGTCGTCGGTCGGAACCGTGCTGCTCACCAACTCGGGCGCGGAGTCCGTCGAGGGGGCGATCAAGATGGCGCGCGCGGCCACCGGGCGACCGCGCATCCTTCACTGCGAGCACGGCTTTCACGGCCTCACCATGGGCGCGCTGTCCGTGAACGGGAATCCGGAGTTCCGCGAGCGCTACGGACCGTTCCTGCCGGGTTGCGACGCCGTGCCGTTCGGCGATCTCGACGCGCTCCGCCGCGAGCTCTCACGGGGAGACGTCGCGGCGTTCCTCGTTGAGCCGGTGCAGGGCAAGGGCGTCGTGATCCCGCCGTCGGATTACCTGCAGCAGGCGCAGGCGCTGTGCCGCCGGCACCGAACGCTGCTCTGCGTCGACGAGGTGCAGACCGGCCTCGGCCGGACCGGCCGCTTTCTCGCGCTCGAGCACTGGGACCTGGAGCCCGAGCTGATCCTCGTCTCGAAAGCGCTCTCGGGCGGCTACGTGCCCGTCGGCGCCATCCTGGCCTCCCGGGAGGTGTTCGACGGGGTCTTCGACTCGATGGAGCGCTCGGTCGCCCACGGGTCGACCTTCGGCCAGAACGATCTGGCGGCCGCCGCGGCGCTCGCGACGCTGTCGGAGATCGACGACGCCGGCCTCGTGGATCGGTCGCGGGCACTGGGCGAGCGCCTGCTGGAGCTGACCAGGCCCCTCGTCGACCGTCACGAGGTGGTCCGGGAGGTCCGCGGGCTCGGCCTGATGTGGGCGATCGAGCTGGGGCCGCCCTCCGGCGGCGCCGCGCGCCGCATCTGGGACTCGATCGAGCGGCGCCAGCCCGGCCTCGCGGCGCAGCTCCTCGTGGTGCCGCTGTTCAAGGACCATCACATCCTCACCCAGGTGGCCGGTCATCACATGAACGTGGTCAAGGCGCTGCCGCCGCTGGTGATCGCCGAGGAGGAGATCGAGCGCTTCGCGGGCGCCCTCGATCAGGTCATCGGCAAGTTCGAGTCGCTCGGACGCTCGATGGCCCGACTGCCCGTCGGGATGGCATGGCGTGGCCTGCGCCGCAGGCCGAGCCCCGCCGGTTCGGCCCCTCCGGCCGAGCCGGCTTGAGCACCTTGACTCAGGCGGTCGCCACGGCCTCCTGCGGCTCGGCCGGCGCCTTCTCTCTGAGGATGCGGATGAACTCGCGCATCCACTCCGTATGGTCGGGCCAGGCGCGCGCCGACACCAGGACAC
>JBKPFQ010000158.1:0-10102 GCA_046728915.1 Actinomycetota bacterium
GGCGTAATCGAGGGCGGGCTCGGAGGTCACGTAGTCCGCGCGACGGTCCTCATAGGCCGCGAAGCGGGAGTTGAGCGGCCCGTGGACGTGAAAGCCCTGGTCGCGTATCTGTGCGCGAGGAACCGGCCCGCCAACCACGGCGCCCCTGGGCAGCGCGGGCCCGAACACCGACGCCCAGTGGTGAGGGCGCACCGGCGCCCGGCGCCCGTAGTCGACGACGAAGCTTCGCCCGAACGGATTGCGACCGAGCAGGTAGTCCCGGGCGCCGGCGGCAACGGCCCGCCCGCCCCTGAGCCCCGCAGCGCACCCGGCCAGCCCCGCCAGCGCCCCGCTCGCGCCGTTCTGCGCCGTGGTGCCCCAACTGAAGAGCCGGGCATGCCGAACGCGTTCTCGCGGGCCTGCTCGACCGCGATCGCGCCGAACTCGCGCAACCGCTCACACGCGAACTCGCGATCGGCGGCCGGCCCCATCGGTCGAGCCCCGAGCGCGCCACAGACGTCCGCCGCCGCGAAGCTTGCGAAGGAGTCGACCACCCCCAGCGTGCCATCCGGCCGGCTCTGCGACGAGCGCAGGAACCTCATCGCGTCGGCGAGATACGAGCGCTGGCCCGTGGAGCGAAAGAGCGCGGCGGCCCCGCCGGCCATCGAGTCCTTCCAGTGGCGGTCGTGGTAGAAGCGGCCGGGCAGCGGCGGCGTCGAGCGGCCCGCCGCCTTTCCGCCCGCGTACCACTGCTTCGCCTGTCGCAGGTCGGCGGCGTCGTGGGTCCGGTCATAGGCGAGCGCGAGGGCCGTCGCCGCCTTGCCGGCGATGTCCCCGCCCACGCCGCCTGAGGGGATGCCCGGATCGGCCCTGCGGTACGCGATGCCCGGGATTCCCGATCTGTCGTCGCGGGCCGGATCGCGAAAGCCCTCGTCGTGGTCGCGCTGATCCCCGACCTGGGCGATGAACAGGGCGGGCCGCGGATGCGCCTTGCGGAGCCACCGGATGCCGACCGCCGCCGCCGCGTTGAGCCTGCCGCGATGAGCCGGATCGACCCGAGCCGCAGCCTCGAGGACCGCCGCGGAATAGGCAGTCGTCTGGGCGAAGTGGATCATGTCGCCGGCGTCCATCCAGCCGCCGGTCAGGTCGAAGCGACGGCCGTCGAAGGGGCCGCCCTTAACGGTGGCGTCGTGCAGGTGCGAGGGACGGTGGAACGGCGATTCGCCGCCGTCGGCATTCCAGGCGAAGAAGTCGAGGATCGCGTCGATGGACCCGCCCGAGCCCGCCGGGCGCACGACCCATGGCCGCGAGGTCTTCCCCAGAGCCGGCACCTCGACCCGGAACCGCCCCGGGGAGTCAGTCCCGGTCAACCGCGCGGCGTAGGCGTGGCGCCATGGGGCGGAGGTGCCCCGGGCGCGGTGAAGCTTGCCGGCCGCCACCCGGGAGCCGCCGCCGTCCAGCACGACGTAGCGCCTGCCCGCGAGGCCCCGGTCGGTGCCCACGATCGCGACCTTGGCATCGCCCGGGGCGCTGGGTCCGCCCACGCGGATCTTGGCAGGCAGGGAGGCGAGCGCCGGCGCCGGCATCGCAAACGCCGCCGCGACCGCCGCCACCAGCGTCACCATCCCTGGCGGGCGGCGCATCGTGCCCTATCCCGCCTGGCTCGCGGGGCGGATCATGATCTCGTTCACGTCGACGCTCGGCGGCTGGGATAGCGCGTACATCGCGGCCCTCGCGATGTCGTCTTCGGCGAGCGCGCTCTGGGGCCGCTCGGTGAAGAAATCCGTGTCCGTGATCCCCGGCTCGATCAGGGTGACCCGGATGCCGGTGTTGTCGTGCATCTGGCGGAGCTCGGAGCGAAGCGCCTGGCCCATGGCGGTCACCGCGAACTTGGTCGCCGAGTAGAGCGAGCCCGGGAGTGACCGGCGGCCGGCGACCGAGCTGGTAAGGAGATAGTGGCCCGTGCCGCGCTCGAGCATGTGGGGGAGGGTGGCGCGGATCGTGAGCGCGACGCCGAGGACGTTGGTGAGGACCATCGACCGCCAATGCTCGGGCGACTCCTCCAGGAAGCCGCGCTTGCCGCCGAACCCGGCGTTGGCGAAGACCGCGTCGATACGGCCGAAGGCATCCAGCGCGCTCCGCGCCAGCTCCTCGTCGTCCTCCCACTCGCTGACGTCGCACCGCACTCCCACGGCCCGCCCCTCGCCACCCAGCTCAGCCGCCAGGTCGCGCACGCGGTCCTCGCGACGTGCCCCCAGGACGACCCGGTAGCCAGACTGGGCGGCGCGCCTGGCGGTCGCCGCACCGATCCCGCTCGAGGCGCCGGTGATCAGGAGAACCGGATCCTCCGCCATGGGCGCCGATTGTATGTGTGGGGGCGCGGGCTCTTAAGCGCCCGCTGCCATAATCGGACGCCGATTTCGCGCACGTCTTGTGCGGCGGGGCTTCGCCGCCTGACCTGCCTGACTCGTCGCTAACGCTCCTCGACTAAAACATCTGCATGGATCCGAACGTCAAACGGAAGATCCGGCTGGTTGTCGCACTGGGCGCCGCGGTCCTCCTGGCCGTGGCGCTGGTGTACACGTCGTTCAGCGCCTCCTCGGAGGCGAAGCAGCCGTCGGATCTCTTGAACGCGGACGGCGGCTCGTACGAGATGACCGGCGTCGTCGTCCCCGGGTCCATCCAGCACCACGGCGCGCAGCTCGACTTCCGCGTCGCCGACCGCGAGGACTCGACGAAGTCAATCCCGGTCCGCTACCGGGGAGAGATCCCCGATCCGTTCCGGGACGGCCGCGAGGTGGTGGTCACCGGGACCGTCAGGGACGGAACCTTCATGGCCGAGCGGGACAGCCTGATCACCAAGTGCCCCTCCAAGTACACGACCGAGGCCCAGCAGGACCCGCAGCACGTGATCATCACGAATTGACGCGCCCGTGATCACCCTTGGGGCCGCATGCCTGATCCTCGCGTTCGCGGTGGCGATCTACGCGGCGCTGGCCGCGCTGGCCGGTACGCGCGGCGAGCGGCGCTACGTCGACTCCTCGCGGCGGGCGGTGTATGCCTTCGCCGGCCTCCTCACCGTGTGCGTGGTGATCATCGAGGCGGCCTTCGCGCGAACCGATCTCTCGCTGCAGGTGGTCGCCGACCACTCCTCCACCACGACGCCGGCGTTCTACCGCCTCACGGCGATGTGGTCGAGCCAGGAGGGATCGCTGCTGCTCTGGGCCTGGGTCCTGTCGCTGACCTCGTCCGCGGTGCTGTTCGCAACTCGCAACAGGCATCGAGAGGTCGTCCCCTGGGCGACGGCCATCCTGATGGGGCTTGGCGCCTTCTTCACGGGCCTGATGCTCTTCGCCGCGAGCCCGTTCGCTGGGCTCAGCCCGGTCCCGCCGGAGGGCGTCGGCCTGGAGCCGCTGCTCCGCCATCCGGCGATGGCGATCCACCCGCCGATGCTCTACACCGGCTACGTCTTCTTCGCGATCCCGTTCGCGTTCGCGATCGGAGCCCTCATCACTCGCCGCCTGGATGCCAGCTGGATCCGCTCGACTCGCCGGTTCGCGCTCATCGCCTGGCTGTGCCTGGGTGTGGGAATCCTGCTGGGCGCGCGTTGGTCGTACTCGGAGCTCGGGTGGGGCGGCTACTGGGGGTGGGACCCGGTGGAGAACGCGTCGCTCATGCCATGGCTCGTCGGGACGGCGTTCCTGCACTCGATCATGGTCCAGGAGCGGCGGGGCATGCTTCGCGTCTGGAACGTCTCCCTGATCTGCGCGACGTTCTCGCTCGCCCTGCTGGGCACCTTCCTGGTGCGATCGGGGATCCTGCAGTCGATTCACGCCTTCGGCGAGTCGACCGTGGGCGGGCCGCTGCTGGTGTTGATCGGGATCGTCGTCGTGGGCTCGACGCTCCTGATCGTCTCCCGGCTACCCGAGCTGCGCTCCGAGAAGCGGATCGAGTCGCTCGTCTCCCGCGAGGCGATCTTCCTGGTCAACAACCTGCTGCTCATCGGGCTCGCCGCGGTGGTCTTCTGGGGCACGTTCTTCCCGCTGATCTCGGAGCTCTTCACGGGGGACAAGGCGTCGCTCGCGGCGCCCTGGTTCAACCGGTACACGACTCCCCTGGCGATCCTGCTGGTGCTGTTCACCGGCATCGGCCCGCTGTTCGCGTGGCGCCGGGTGAGCCTGGGCGCCGCCAAGAACCTGCTGGCACGCCCGGCGATCGCGACCCTGGTGGTGGTCGCGGCCCTGCTCGCGTTCACCGACGCCGGGTCACACCCGTTCGCCCTCGTCATGTTCGCCTTCGCGGCCTTCGCGCTGGCGGCGCTGGTCCAGGAGTTCGCCCGCGGTGCCGCCGCCTACAGATCGCTGTCCGGCGGCTCGTATGCGCGCGCCCTCGCGGCGCTGTTCGCCCGCAACCGCCGCCGCTACGGCGGGTACGTCGTGCACGTGGGCCTCGCGATCCTGCTGATCGCGGTCGCCGCGTCGTCGAGCTTCCAGACGAGCCGCGACCTGCGCCTGCGCCCAGGCCAGTCGGCGACGGTGGACGACTACACGATCACCTACGACCGGCCCACCGCCGAGATCGATCCGGCCGAGCAGCGCCTCACGTTCGGATCCGTCCTGGACGTCTCCAAGAACGGAAAGCCGTACGCGACGCTATATCCGTCCCGCAACTACTACTCGGGCGTCGGTGCACCCACCGGGGGTGGTCCGATCAGGAGCTTCTTCGAGGGGGAGGCGACTAGCGAGGTGGGCCGCAAGACGACCGTTGGGGGCGACGTATGGACCTCGATGATCCCCGACCTCGCCTCGCTCGATCCCTTGATCAACAGCTCGGATCGCAGGCTCGAGAAGATCGGTCGCGGCGTCGCGCCCCAGAACGCGCGCGCCCAGCAGGTCCTCGGGGCGCTCCAGGGCCTGGCCGTGCGCAAGATCGAGCGGAGGTATCTGAATGATCCGCCGGCGGCCAACTTCCGCGTCAACGTCAATCCCCTCGTGACGTGGATCTGGGTGGGCGGGGCGATCGCCGTGATCGGCGGGCTGGTTGCCATCTGGCCGGCGCCGGAGGCCCGCCGCCGCCGCGTGTCCGACGTCTACGCGGCGCGCCTGGCTCGCGATCTGGGTCGGGCCTAGCTTCCCGCCTTCTCGGCCAGGCCCTGGGTGGCTAAGGAAGGACGGGCAATGAGGAGGAGCGCGATCCGGGGGTTTCGTCCGCCCGTTCCGAGCCCCGCCCGGACCCTGAATAACTACACAATCGCCACGGATCAGGCGCCGAGAACGAAGCGGCGAGTGAGCAGTTATCCGTCACCGCAGCTTTTTGTCGTCACCAGGACGCTATGGCGTACCTGAGATGACAAAAACGTTCGGGAGCAGCACCTAGCCTTCGTCACGTGGAGATCGTCCTCGTCCTCATCATCGTCGCGGTGGTCGTGTGGTTCGTGAGCGTTCCGCTTCGCCGCTCCACGCGCGAGACCGATGCAGTCGCGGAAAGGCTCGAGGACCCTCGCATCGCCGAGCTCGAGGCGCGCAAGGAGGCCAAGTACCGGGAGATCAGGGACGCCGAGCTCGACCGCGAGCAGGGCAAGCTCTCGCAGGCCGACTGGGGCCGCCAGGACGCCGAGCTGCGGCGCGATGCAATTCAGATCCTCAAGGAGCTGGATGCCGCCCGGGCCGAGGCCGAGGCTAAGCAGGCGGCAGGGAGCAGGGAGAGCCGCTGACTCGGGTGGCTACACTGCCGGGGCGATGGAAGTCGTGCTCGGCGTATTCCAGGTGATCATCTCGATCGTTCTCATCTTCCTCGTGCTCCTTCATTCCGGGAAGGACGCGGGGCTCTCCGGCGCGTTCGGAATCGGCCAGTCGGGTAGCGCGTTCGGCGGCGGATCCCTGGTCGAGCGCAACCTCGACCGGTGGACGATCTTCTTCGCGATCCTGTTCGTCTTGAACACGATCGTGCTGCTCAAGATCTGAGTCCGAGCCGCTATCTCCTCTGCGCATCCGCGGCGCTCCTGGGCATGATCGCCGCGACCGCGGGGTGCGGCGGCGACTCCACCGAGTCGGTCTCCGCCGGGAGCCCGCCGACGCCGTCGGGGACTTTGGGAATCGGCCGGCCCCCAGACGTTCGACCCGCTGCTCGCCGAAACGCCCGCCGATCGCCTGGTCGCCGGGCAGATCTACGAGCCGCTGACGCGCAGCGTCTCCGGGCCGTACGGCGCGACCGCGACCAAGCCGGGCCTGGCCGCCGCAGTCCATCCCGGCGCCGACCGGACGATCTGGAGGATTCGCCTGCGCCCGGGCGTTCGCTTCAGCGATGGAGCCCGCTTCAACGCCAGCGCGGTGCTCCAGAACGCCATGCGTTGGCGCTCGACCCCGGAGGGGGAGGCCCTGCTTCCGGGGCTGGTGGCCGCCGGCGCCCTCGCCCTGATCTCGTCAGGCTGATCTTCTCTCGGCCGGATGCGGATGTCGTGCGACAGCTCGGATCCGTCCGCCTCGGCGTCGTTTCTCCCCGCGTGCTTCGCTCCCCGAGGGCCGGCGCCAGGCTGGCGGACGGACTGGCCGCTGGGACGGGCCCGTTCGAGCTTCACCGCCACCATCCGCACGGTGTGCTGCTGGCGCGAAACCAACGCTGGTGGGGCACGCGTCACGATCTGGGGCCGGGCGTCGAGCTCGTCGACCTGCGCTCCCCGGAGGAAGCCCAGCGTCGCCTGGCCCTGCTTCGCGACGGCACCGTCCAGATCGCGGAGGGACTGCGCGCGAAGCAGCTCGCCGCCGTTCGCCGGGACCCGCTCCTGACCGATCAGGCCGGCGAGCCGGGTACGGGCATCGAGCGCTCGGTGCGCGGGCTCGATTCGACGCGGGGGACTCCGCTGCTCTCGCGCATCTGGCTCACGACCGTCGCGAGCGGAGCGCCGTGAGCGGACCTGTGTGCCTACGGCCTAACGCCGGTGGTGATGGTGTCCGCCCTTCCTGCCCTGCATCTTCGTGAAGTGCTTGAACTTCTTGTAGGCCGGCTTCGCGCTGCGGTCGTGGAACAGCAGTCCGGCGGAGTTACAGAAGCTGCAGAAGATGGGCGCGTCCTTCACTGGATCGCGCCAGTTGAACCAGTCGAGCTGTCCCACGCGCCACTTCTTGCGCTTCTTCAGAGTCGTCTTGAACGACTTCTTGAGAATCTTCGCCTGGCCGCTGAGCCCCTTGGTCAGCGAGAACTTGTCCTCCGCGGAGCCCCAGCCGACCTCGGTGAGCCATAGCTTCTTCTTCTTGGCGCCGCCCTTCTTCATCGCCTTGCGCATGTCCGAGATGCGCTTCTTGTACTTCTTGATCGACCCGGCATACGGATGCAGGGCCGCCGCGTAGAAGTGCTTCTTGACCTTGTTGACCTTGAAGAACTTCTTCAGGAACTTCTTGGGGCTCGTCTTCCCCTTCTTGGCGCTCCCCGAGAGCCCGGCGAGAATGACCTTCGCGCGCTTGTCCGCCTTGCCGATCGCCTTGTCGGAGAACTTGACGAACTTCGCGTAGGCCTTCGGGGCGTTCTTGGCCGGCTTCACGTGCGCCCGTTTGCCTGCCGGCGGGCGGGCGAAGTACTTGGGGAGGTTCGGCTCGTTCCAGAGCTGCCATGACTTGACCGGCTTCTGCGGAAGGCCGGGGTTGTTGCGCCAGAAAGTCCCCTTCTTCTTGTAGCGCTTGACCGCCTTCTTCAGAAATTTCTTCCAGGCCTTCTTGGCCTTTCCCTTGAGCGGGGGAACGCCCTGGTAGTTGCTCCCGGTCGCCCATTGGGGCGAGCCGAAGATCGTGAACGACGCCCTGATGCCGTTCCTGGCGAGCGCGGCGACCTGCGCGTCGGGCCAGTTGAAGTGACCCTTGCTCGGCTCGGTGGTGCGCCAGTTGATGCTCAGGCGCATCGTCTTGACCTTGATGTCGTGGATCTGCTGGAGGTCGGCCTGATCCGGGAAGCCGCCCCCGGTCAGGCCGAAGAACGACTTCGGCACCTTGGTCTTCGCGCTCGCCGGACTCGCGGGCAACAGCGCGACGACCAGCGCGACCAGACCGAGGAGAATCGGCACTCGGAGCCCCAGGCGCCGGATGCGACGGTGATGGGCGCGGGTACCCGTGGCTACGCGGGTGCGAGAGCGGACCATAGGTGAGCGGGCCTCCATGCTCGTTGGCTCTACCGGGGACCGATCGTACCAGCGCGGGGCGCTCGGCCGAGATGCGTGCGGAACACCATCCGTCACCTCCTTCGACCGCTTCGAAGTACTTGAACCCTCCGCCGTCGCGACGAGGAACGGGGCACTCGAAGACGTGTTCTGACCGGCGCTCGAGCGAGCGCTTTGGGCACGACCGGAATTCATGAGCATGCCTCCTATGCTCGTTTTCGGACCCTAGCGGCGCGCGATGCTAGCCGATGCACGCCCGACGTGCGCCACAGCACCCTCGGGGGACGGTTGACGGTATCCGTAAAGCCTTTATATTGGCCCCGGCAGGGACCACCCGCCAGGCATGCGACGGAACGGACCGACGGGCAGGAGAGGATCCTCGATCGTGCGCGCGGCGATCGCCGCGGCGGTGGCCTGCGCAGCGGGTGCCGGTGCCGCGGGGGCGTCGGGGGACGCCGATGCCAAGGAGGTCCGCTACGGCGGCTACGAGGTCGAGGTACCGGCGTCCTGGCCGGTCTATGACCTCGCGAAGGATCCCTCGACCTGCGTGCGGTTCGACCGCCACGCCGTTTACCTCGGACCCCCGAGCCCCGAGCAGCGTTGCCCTGCCCACGCCGTGGGGCGAAGCGAGGCGATCCTGATCGAGCCGGAGGGAGCGCCGACGGCGACGGACTCGCCGCGGACACTCAGAGCGCCGAAGCATGGGGCGGCGCCCCGGCGCCTTCCCATGGCATCGCCGCCGTCCGAGCTCCGCGTCGAGGTGCCGTCGGCTGGCGTGACCGTCATCGCGACGTGGCGGCGCCATCCGGGGCTGATCGGCCGCATCGTCGACGGCGCAAGGCTGGTCGCCGGCGCCGAGCCTACGCCGACCCCGGCTCCGGCGGAGCAGGCGCGGCCGGCCCGGGCCGCGGCCCCCCGCGGCGCCTATCACCAGGGGCTCGGGTTCGACGCGTGCGCGGCGCCGTCGAAATCCGCCATGTCGGCCTGGTCGTCGTCGCCGTACAGCGCGGTCGGCATCTACATCGGCGGCGTCAACCGCGGCTGCAGCCAGCCGAACCTGACGTCGCGCTGGGTGCGGCGTCAGATCCGCGAAGGCTGGGCCCTGATGCCGATCTACGTCGGGCTGCAGGCTCCCGGAACGAGCTGCAACTGCTCCACGATCAACCGGAGGGAGGCGAAATCGCAGGGCAGGGCGGCCGCCCGGGACGCGATGTCCAATGCGCAGGCTGTGGGTCTCGGGCCGGGGACCCCGATCTACTTCGACATGGAGTACTACACGCGGACCTCCTCCAACAGCCGGACCGCGCTCAGGTTCATGGCCGGCTGGACGGGCGAGCTGCACGAGGACGACTACGTCTCGGGGGTCTACAGCAGCGCCAGCGCCGGGATTCGCGACCTGGCGAGCCGCTATCGCTCCGACTACAGGGTCCCCGACGACATCTGGATCGCCAACTGGGATGGGCGGCACACCACGGACGATCCGTACGTTCCCGACCGCTACTGGAGCAACCACCAGCGCATCCGCCAGTACCGCGGTAGCCACAACGAGACCTATCGCGGCGTCTCGATCAACATCGACAACAACTATGTGGACGGGGCGGTCGCGGGGGCCGAGGATGGCGATGCCGACGGCGTACCCGACGATTTCGATCTCTGCGCGAGGGTCACGGGGCCCGTCGAGAACTCCGGCTGTCCGTACCCCAGCCACGTCTCGGGCGGGCTCGTCAATTACCTCGACTCGGTCGAGGGTGACCGCCGCGAGGGCGACCGCTACACGACCACCGGCGGCGTCGGCCCCGCCTACCGCTTCCAGGGCAACCTCGGCTTCCTCTTGAACCAAAAGCTCGCCGGCACCGTCCCCCTCTACAGCTGCGACGCCAACCGCGACCAGTACCTCTCGCGCGTCGCCGACTGCGGCGGCGCCAAGATCCTCGGCAGGGTCGGCTACGCGTATATGCGGCGACCGGCCGGGCTTCC
>JBKPFQ010000159.1:0-26909 GCA_046728915.1 Actinomycetota bacterium
AAGCAGCCCTGAGCCATATGCGTGGGGGCTGACAGGTTCGGCAGCCGCGGCCGGCCGCGCGACTATTCCTGCGACCGTGAGCGCAAGCGCTGCGGCGGCTGCGAAGCGAACAACTGCTCGGCGACCGCGCCTGAAGCCCCCCCCGATCCGTTTCGTCCTCAAGTCGTGATCCCTGCTCTGATGATCAGTCATCCGTCGCGCGTCACTTATGCGCGCGGTTTCAGCCTGACACATCCGGCCCGGGATGTCACGAAGAGGCCAAACGACTACTACAAATCGGGGATGCGGCGGCTGGTGGCGCCTGGCCTCGCTCAGCGGCTGACTACTAACCGGTGCCAGGGCGGCGGGATTCTCGCCGCCAGCGCAGCACCGTGAAGGCAAGCGCCGCGGCAAGGGTGGATCCCAGGATGATCGGAAGCCAGATCCCCATGCCGGTGTCAGCACCGGAGCCAGTCAATTCGGCACCGATCGCCTTTGCCCCCGATCCCGAGCCGGCGGACCCGCTAGCGTCGTTGCCGCCGCTGGTTCCCCGCTCGCTACCGACGTTGCCGCCGCTGGCTGCCCCCGAGCCACCGCCGTTGCCCGCGCTCGCGTTCCGACCTGCGCCCCCGGTGCTGTCCGCTCCGGTACCGCGAAGGTTGGGAGCAGTAGCGGTCGCGAGACGGGCCGCGCCACGACCGGCCGGACCCTGCGAGTTCAACGTCCTAATGACCGACGGACTGACGGCGGAAGGATTACCTCCGCCTCCACCGTGACCACCGGACGTTGGGTGGCTCCCGCCGGCCCCGGGGATGCTCTCCGTGTATTGGTCGATGCCGGAGTTGCCAGGCGGCACGTAATGGTGGGGGCGATGGCCTGCATTCGCGCTGGTGGCGAATGCCAACACGACACCCATCGCAATCATTGCCGAGATCTTGCGCATCACCCTCCAATACGAAAGCGCCGGCCACTTTCTGACAGATACGGCCGATCAGGATCGATCGGGAGCCGGCGCTCCTTCGAGGTGGGCTCGAAGCATCCGTAGCGAGCGCGAGAGGATCTGGTGGACGTTTGCGACACTCAGGCCGGTGACCTCCGCGATCTCTGGCCCGGTGAGGTCGCCGCCGAACCGCAATGCGATCAGCTCGCGCTCGCGTTCCGCGAGGCCCGCGAGCGCTGTCTCGAGCTCCGGGGAGAGTCCCAACGCCGCCTCGCTCGGATCCTCCGCGTGCTCGACGTTGGGGTCCACGGCCTCGCCTTCCGGAAGCGGCTCCTGGCGGGCCGTGCGATCGCCGCGGTAGTGGTCAACGAGCAGGTTATGCGCGATTGCGAGCAGCCAGGTCCGCGGACTGGCCCGGCCAGGATCGAATCGCTCCCACGCCCGCAGCGCCCGCTCGAAGGTCAGCTGAGTAAGGTCCTCCGCCTCTTCGCGCGAGCCCACTCGATAGCCGAAGAAGCCATAAACGCTCCAGACCTCGTCCTCGTAGAGCTGCGCGAAGGCGGCCATCGCCTCGCGGTTCACCGCGTCAAGGCTAATTGATCAGCGCGGTGCGACCGCCGCAGCGTCAGCCTTGCCGCATCAGCCACGTACCAATAGGCGTAATGGCGCCGATACGCGCGAACGCAAATGCCGGCCGCGGCGCTGCGGCGTTGAGACCATGGCGCACCAGCTCGATGCGCGAGTGGCTGGCGTTCGATCGGATCGGCCCCCTGCTGGCCGGGTGGGTGCTGCCCTTCGTCCTCGTCCTCTACCTCGGGCTCACGGGCGGGGGCTACGACGAGCTCGTCTACGGCCAAATCGGAATCGTCGTGTGGTGGATCGTCGTGCTCGGCGCTGCGGTTGCGGTGCTGCCGGTGTCACGGATCGGCGCTCTAGGTTGGGTGGGATTGGGGCTGCTCGGCGCGTTCGCAGTCTGGACCGCACTCGGCGTCGGGTGGTCGAGCAGCGCCGAACGCAGCGTCGCGCAACTCGGCCAAATAGCGACCTACTTGGGGATCTTCGCGCTCGCACTGGTGACGCAGGGCTCGGATCGGCTCCGCCGCACGATCACGGCGGTTGGCGCGGCGATCGCGGTGGTATCGATCATCGCGTTGCTCTCACGACTTCACCCGGCGTGGTTCCCGTCCGCCGGCCAAACGGGGGGGTTCCTGGACAACCGCTCGCGGCTCAGCTATCCGCTGAACTACTGGAACGGCCTCGCGACGATGGTGGCCGTCGGAATCCCGCTCGTGCTGATCACCGCCGGCACGGCACGTTCAGTGGCCGCCCGCGCGCTGGCCGCGGCTGCGCTGCCGGCGATGGCGCTCACGACGCTCTACACATTCTCCCGAGGTGGTGCCATCGAGATCACGATCGGGCTGATCGTTCTCTTTGCACTCCACGCGCGCCGCCTCGATCTGCTCCCCACCGCCCTGCTGGGCGCTGCAGGCAGCGCCATCGTGATCGTCGCCGCTACTCAGCGAAACGCACTCGAGAATGGTCTCGGAACGGCAGCAGCCCACAATCAAGGGAACGAGATGCTCGTGGTCGTGCTGGTCGTGTGCGCCGGCGTTGGCCTACTGGAAGCAGCAATCGCGCTGGCGGGACGGCACCTGATCCCTTCGCGCCCCACAGTACCGCGAAGGCCGGCGATAGCGGTTACCGCGGTCACGTTGCTCGCGGCGGCGGTGGTCGCGCTCTCGGCGGGGCTTCCGGGTTATCTGTCAGATCGCTGGCAGGAATTCAAAAACGCTGAATCGCCCTCGGCGACGGGCATTGAGCGCTTCGACAGCTTCAGTGGGAGCGGGCGCTATCAGCTCTGGCGCGTCGCCGTCGACGCAAACAAGACGGACCCGGTCGTCGGGATTGGCCCTGGCACCTACCAGTACTACTGGGCGCAACATCGGCGTGTCCCGGCCGCCGTCATCAACGCCCATTCGCTCTACCTGGAGTCGCTTGGCGAGCTGGGCATCGTCGGCCTGCTCATCATCCTCGGCGTGGTGGGGGCACCGCTCGCAGTCGGCACCGCGAAGGCCCTGCGGTCACGGCGGGATCCCGACCGTGCTGCCCTGTTCGCGGCTGCCATGGCGGCGCTGGCTACCTTCGCGGTTGCAGCCGGGGTTGACTGGGTCTGGCAGTTGCCGGCGATCGTTGCGCCTTTCTTGCTGGTCGCGGCTGCCGTGCTCACCGGCGGCGTTCGACGAGCCGCGCCGAGGGCGTCGGGCGCTCTCGCGCCTCGCATCATCTTTGTCGCGGCAGGGCTTGCGTCGCTGGTCGCTGTCGCAATTCCGCTCGCATCGGCCCAGGCGATCCGCGCAAGCCAGAGCGAGGTGCGTTCGAACGACCTCGATGCCGCGCTGAGTGACGCGCGCACAGCGCACGCGATCGAACCGTATGGGGCGAGCGCCAGCCTCGAGGAGGCGCTCGTTCTCGAGCGTCAGGGACGGCTCCCGGCCGCCGTCGCCGCCGCTCGGCGCGCCACCGAGGAGGCGTCGACCAACTGGCAGACGTGGGCCACACTCTCGCGCTTGGAGGCGGAGAGCGGCGACGCAAAGGCAGCGGCCGCCGCGTATCGGAAGGCTAAGATGCTCAATCCGAGATCACCGTTGTTCGCCCGATGATGAACGACGAGGGATTGGATCGAGTCGCCGCCCGGCTCGAATCCGAGCGGCCCGTTCCGCGGCCAGCTTTCCGCGGCAAATTGCGCCGGGATCTAATCACGAGCGCCGAGCGACGGCCGACGAAGCCACCGCGCCTGCGGTTGGTGATCGCGGCATTCGCCGGCTCAGGCACGGCGCTCCTCGCGATCGCCGCGATCGGACTCAGCGGGATTGGGCCGCTCGCGCCCGGCTGAGCCCGAAGCGGGACAGTTAGGCGGATGCGTTGATTCGCCACCATCGCGAATTAACGCTGATTCGAGGCGTCAGACGCCCAGTCGTCCGGGCTCCCCGGCACGACCGCGACCAGTGTCTGGAGGACGAGCCGCTCCATGTCGTACTCGGACGGATAGCCGTAGCCGCCCGTCATCTACATTCCCTCGAGCGCCGGGAGCGGATGGAGCCGCTGTTGCCACTCGCGCCGCCACATCCGCTCGGCTGGATATTCACGCTTCGGGATGGCAAGGTCGTGAAGCCGGTAGGGTTCCCGAATCCCGACGAGGCTCTCGAACCCGCCGGGCTGCGGGGTAGGCGATGTCGCGGGAGAACGTCGAGATCGTGCTCGATCAGTTTGCGGCCGTGAACGAGCGGGATTTCGAGTGAGCCATGAGCCATTGCGCGGACGACGTTGAGCTCTTCGTCGACCGACAGGCGTTCCTGGAAGGCGGATTTGGCAACGGCGCGACGACAGCGTCGGCGCTGGCCGATCAGTGAGCGGTTGATGGGTGTGCCGGTCGCCGCTCGCCCAAGAAGCGATCACCCGATCGAACTCGTAGCCGGGCTTGCGGGACGAGATCCTTGTAGCCGAGATCGGAGAACGCGACTGCACCTCGGCCCAGGGGGCCTCGAATAGAGGCCTGGACGACGATCGACGATCCCCATTGGCCCCGGAGCTGACACGGCAAGTAGCCTGGCCCGGCGGCCTACTCCTTGATTTTGAACCTCTTCTTCGCCGGGCTCGGATCTTTGCCGGCGGGGCCCACGGCCCGGACCTTGAAGGTGTACTTACCCCGCTTTAGGTGCTTGTAGGTCTTCGGCGAACGGCACTTCTGGAACTTCTTCGCCGTGTGGTGCTTGCGCTTGAGCCGGCACTGAAAGCCGGTCGCCTCGCCCCTGCCCTTGGCCTTGAACTTGAAGGTGGCCCTGCGCTTCGCCCGTTTGATCTTTGCCTTCTTGATCTTGGTGTTCGGCGGCTGAGCCGTAAACGTCGCGGTCACCGACCGGTTGGAGCTGATATTCACCGTGCAGGTGCCGGTCCCCGAGCAGCCGCCGCCCGACCAGCCGGTGAAGGTCGAGCCGGCGGCGGGGTTGGCGGTCAGGGTGACGACGGTTCCCTGGTTGTAGGCGTGCGAGCAGGTCGACCCGCAGTTGATCCCCGGCGGCGAGCTCGTCACCGCCCCGGCGCCGGAACCGGACTTGGCGACGGTCAGGGTATGAGTGCTCGGCGGCGCTTGATCGAACGTCGCGTTGACGGTCTTGTTTGAGTCCATCGTCACCGTGCAGGTGCCGGTCCCCGAGCAGCCGCCGCCCGACCAGCCGGTGAAGGTCGAGCCGGCGGCGGAGTTGGCGGTCAGGGTCACCGCCGTGCCCGCGTTGAAGTTCGACGAGCAGGTCGACCCGCAGTTGATCCCCGCCGGCGAGCTCGTCACCGAGCCCGAGCCCGAACCCGACTTGGCGACGGTCAGGGCGTGGGAAGGCTCGACTGCCCCCCCGGTGCCTTTGAGCGCGACCTGAAGCGGCGACCCGGCGGCGCTGTGCGCGAACGTCAGCGAGGCGTTCCGACCGTTGAGCGCCGTCGGCGCGAAGGCGACGCTGACCGTGCACGACTTCCCGCCCGCAAGCACGGCCCCGGTGCAGCCGTCCGATTGCAGCTTGAAATCCGAGGCATTCGCGCCTGTGATCCTCACGGAACTGACGCTGAGTGGAGCGGTGCCGGTGCTCATGAAGGTGACCGTCTTGGCGCTGCTTGTCTGACCGCGGCGGACGGTTCCGAAGGCCAGACTCGTCGGCGAGGCACCGGCTCGTGGCGCGCGGCCGGTGAAGATCGCCCGCCCGTACGACGCTGCGATGGCATCGGGTGTCGCGAAGGTGGCGTTCGTTCCATCGATGATCGACTTATAGTCGTTCCAGCAGTACACCTCGCGGCTGCTGTTGTCGTAGGTGGCCCAATGCTGCGTCTCTGGCCCCGTGCAGTCGAACTGCAGCTTGCCGCTCAACTGCGTACCCGCGACGAAGCGATAGGACTGCAGGATCACCCACTGGTCTGCGCCCATCCCGTTAATCGCGGCAATGAAGGCGGACGGAACGAGATACGGCCACGGGGCAGCGCCATAGCAGGCGAGGTCGGGATCATTGCAGTGCCCGCCCCATGTGGTCATCGTTTGAGCACGCTCGGGCTGGGCCAGCGGTAGGTCGTTGATCGCAGAGAACACGTCGGGGCGGTGTTCGCGGGCGTAGGCGTATGAATCCCTGACGAGCCGCTGGGTCAGGGTGTCGCCGTGGCCCGACTTGTAGGAGAACAGAGACCACGCCCGGCCAAAGCCGCGGTCGAGGAGGTCGTTGAGCGAGCCGTTCACCTCGGCATTCGTAACCGCGGGCGTTGTGCCGCTAGTAATGGTGCCGGTCCTCCCCTGCGACGTGATCACCCAACCATCGTCTTGGAGCGCCCTGAGGTCGTCCCATGAGAGATAGACGTTGGCGTTGTAGACGAGCCGATCGTGCTCGAGGGGCCACCCAGTGACGACCCCAACGTCGGCGTCGATGTTGCGAGCGTCGAGGTAGGGGACCACCGTATCCATCGTCAGGTAGCCGGCAGCCGCGCCTGAATACTGCGCGCGGGCGAACAGTGGCGTCACGTAGCCACCGGCGGACGCGGAGCTCACCAGAGGGCTGAGGCACAGAGCGAGCAGCGTCGTCAGGCATAGCGCCGAGACGGTTCCGAACCGAATCGAGAACTTTGCAGTCGCGAGTCTTCGCCTCACGAGTTCTACCTTCGCCACGGGCTTGCCCCGACGTCGACGCGAGCCTGGTGGTGGTGGTCTAGCTCCGCGTCAAGAGCCAATCAAGGGACTGCGCCCGCAATTACCTCAAACAGTCGGGCGAATACTCGGTTTTGACCAGCTACCGCGCGAAGACCGCCGGCGGTGTGCCGGCGCCGGACAACCCGTCGGCACCCTCCGACCTGCTAGGGAGGGTCGTCCGTGACTCACCAAGAAGCCTGACTACCGCCGCATCGGCGACGGCGCCGCGCAGCCATCCTTTTAAAAAATGAGGCGGACGCATGTGACCTGTCGCCGGAGCCGCCGTATCCCTCGGGAATCGTTACGCCGAGCCAGCCGAGCTCGCCCATCCTGCGGTAGAGCGCTTCGTTGTGCGCCTCGGTGTAGCCGTTGGTCAGCTCAGCGCGCCGCTCCAGCGTGCCGCACTGCGGCGGGAGAAGTCGCCGATCGCGGCGATGAAATCGTGCTGCGCGTCCGCGAGGGCGAAGTCCATGTCGCAACCCTACGGATCGACGGCTGGCCGCGACGGGTACGCCTCTCTCATTGACGAGAGCGCCGCGGTACCCGGAGGGCTAAGTCCGTGAGCCGGTCCTCAGCGCTGGTGCCAAGGGAGGCTGGTGGTGGCGCCGATCTTGCCGCGCAGTTCGGCGTGGCCGCGCAGCCGGATCGTCGGCATAAAGAGCTGGCCGCGGCGTACCTGGCGGTTGGACATCGTGTGCCAGCCGCCCTCGACGCGCTTTTGGATCTCCAGATCCCCCGACTCGGGTGCCTTGCCCCAGATCCCGACCTTCGACTTCGAGCGGCGGTGGGCGACGAAGGGGAACCGGAAGCTGCGATAGGACGGCTTCGGCGACCCATCATGGAAGAAGACGCCGGAGGCCACGAAAAATCCGCTGTCTCGAAGGGGGTAGTTGATGACCGTGCTGGCACCCTGCGCCCACAGCAGGTAGAAACCCTGCTCGATCCATTTGGCCTGCTTCATCGGCGAAACGCCGACGGGCCTCGGCGGGTTCGTGTACCACGAGTACTCCGTCGCCCAGAGCTGATGGTGACCGTGCGGCCGAACCCGGTGGGTCCGCTCCGCGGCGCGAAGCGTGCGCCGGACCTTGTGGAAGTTGGCGACTTGGACGTCATCACCGTTGTAGGGCTGGTAATTCGGCGGGTTGGTGAAGTTGAGGGGGTGCTGGGACATGATGTCGAAGCGTGGCTTCTTCGGGCACTTGGCCGGCTTCAGGTTGTGCTTCAGGCACAGAAGCTTCCGCAGGAAGACGAGCGGCCGAAGCCGGGGTTTACTCGGAATCAGCGGATGCTTCCTGGAATCGCCAAACGGTGACATGCCGCCGCCGATCACCTTCGCGCTGGGCTGCACCTTCTTCACGCCCGCGTAAAAGCGGTTCAGCAGCCGCCGGTAGAGCTCCGGGCCCGTTGCCGTCTTGCCCTGCCACTGAGGCGCAAGGAACTTGGTGATGTTGGGCTCGTTCCAGACCGCGAAATAGCGCACCCGCGGAAGCCCGTTGTAGTGGCCTGAGTAACGCTCGCCCAGCGCCTGCGCGAACCGACCGAAAGCGCGCGCGTTCGGCTTCCAGGCCCCCGGCGGTACAGCGTCGCCCGGCGGCCGGTCCTTGCCCTCCGCCCAGGCGGGTGCCCGGAACACCTGGAGGATTACCTGCAGGTGCCGGGCGGTCGCGTCGTTGACGGCAGCATCGATCCCGGAGAAGTCGTAATCGGGATCGCCGGGATTGGTCGGATTGGCGGGCTTGCCGTCTCGAGCTACCGCCCTCCAGAAGACGCTGAGGCGCACGATCTGCGCGCGTGCGTCCACAGCCCTGTTGAACCACGTATCGCGAACCGCGGGCTCAGCGGACTGCAGCGTGTCAGGGTCCGCGAACCCGAGCTTCAGGCCGCGGGCCTCGGCACGACTTGCGGTGACGGCGGCAACCATCAGCGCAACCGTGAGTACGGTCAACGTCACCGTCCGCCTGGCGGCGGAGTCTAGGCGCGCGCGGCTCACCGCCACCCGCGCTGCAAAATTGTCTCGGCGGATTGACCGACTCCCGACTTCCCCGCGGCGTGCCGGTGGTGCGACCGCTGGCGGGCGAGTCTGCTCTTTGGAAGGACCGGCGCCAAGCCGCGTGAGCGCATGAGAACGATCCTGCACATCATCCCTTCCATACGGAACCCGCGGCTTCTTCCTGACGCATGCGCGGATCAGCGCCCGCTCGCTGGCGGGCGTCTGAGGCGCGCCGCGTCTGGCTGGACTTACGGCCGCGCGCCTGCAATTCCGGGGTCGACCAGGGGCGAGCGGTTTACGCGCCCGCCGCCGCTCGCGCGCACAATGAGCGCCCGCTGGCCGAACGAGAGTCCGGGTTTGAGAACGGGAGCCCGCTAGGCGCTGCGCAAGAAGGCTTGAACCCGGTTCAGCTCGGCCGTCATCGTGCGGTCGCGGACCCATGCGTGGCCGGCACGCACCAGGCGCTCGCGCAGCCTCGGATCGGCGGCAACGGCCTCAAGCGCCGCCGCCGCCGCCCGGGGCTCACCGGGTGGGACCAGAGCGACGGCGTCCCGGACTGCGGCCGCCACGCCGCCGACATCGGTGGCAATCACCGGCAGCCCGCCAGCGAACGCTTCCGCAAAGACCTGCGGCAGGCCCTCCGTCCAGGACACGTGTAGGAGCGCGTGGCTTCCGCGGTAAAGCGCGAACAGCCGCGGGCCGAAGGGAAGGTAGCCAGTCAGCTCAACACGATCATGGACGCCCAATTCCCGGAGCCGCTCCTCAAGCGCGTCTCCCATCTTTCCCTCGCCACATACCGTGAGGCGCCAGCGATCCGAGCTCTCTCGCAGCAACGCCATCACGTCAGCGAGCATCAGGGGGTTCTTCTCCGCCTCAAGTCGGCCGACGCTGATTGCCCGCAGCTCGCCGTCATACGGGCGCGCGAGGGCGAGAGCCGGAGGCACGAGATCGCGCTCGTCAACCAGCGACACCGTGATCTCGAGGACCGCCTTAGCCCTGGCGTAGTGAGCGGCGATCCCCGATCCGACGGCGATCACCGGGAAGCGCCGCGCGAGCGCTCGCCAGACCGCGTCGATCATCGCGCCGGCAAGCCTGAGCGCTCGGCGGTCGGGATGGCGGGACCTCAGGTACGCGCGCGTGTCCTGCCGCACCCCAAGGACCACGCGCTTTCGCCGTATAGTGGCAAGGAGCAGGAAGACGGTAGCCAGGGGATGAGGACCGAGAAGCCAAACGCAATCGATGCCGCCGAGGGCGCGCCAGAATCGCGCGGCGGCCCGCAACGACGTTCGCAACACGGCCATCGGATCGGCGAGGCTGCCGTAGAAGGGCAGCGGCACGAACTCGGCGCGGGAGCCCACTGGGTAGCGCGCCCGGCCGGGTTCCGGATGCTCCCGCCCGATCAGAAAGAAGCGCTCGAACTCGGGTGCAAGGCGCGCGAGAAACAGGGCGAAGGCTCGCTCGGCGAAGACCCGGCCGCCGACGCGATGATACGTGTAGTCGGTATACACGCCCACGCGCATCGCTTGCAGCCTAAAGAACGACAGAATCCGCCCGAACGGAGGTAACGGCGACACCGCGCCGCTGCGGTGCGACAATCCGCGCTCCATGTACGAGAAAGACTCCCCCAGCCACCGCGGCGCCGGCGCCGACTGGATTCAGCCGCCCGAGGACGAACCCAGCCTCGCGCGGTATCTCGAGACGCTTCGTGAGCGGCTCTGGATCGTCGTCGCCGCGGTGGTGATCGCAACCGCGATCGCGGTCGGCTACGTGCTTACGGCGAACAAGCAGTACACGGCAGAGGCGGATCTGCTGGTCACGCCCATCTCCAGCACCGACATACCCGCGCTCGGGCTGCCGGGCTTGATCCCAGAGTCGTCGGATCCGACCCGAGACGTCGAGACCGCGGCGCGCCTCGTGACCAACACCGAGGTCGCGACGCGGGTCCAGCAAAAGCTCGGCACGACCGAGTCCGCAAGGACCCTGCTGACCAAGGTCACCGCGTCACCAGTGGCCTCCAGCAACATAGTCGCCGTGACGGCAACCGCCGGCTCCCCGGCGTTCGCGCGGGATCTCGCGAACGCTTTCGCAACACAGGCCGTCGCCAATCTAACCGAGCAGCTTCATGACGCCATCGATCAAGCCCTTCCATCCCTGCAGGCGCGGCTCAAGACGAGCGCCGGGGGGAGTCCTGCCGATCCCACTTCGATCAGGGCCGCGATTGCATCGCTCGAGACGCTGCGCAGCGCGCCGAGCCCGAGCATGTCCGTCCAGACGAAGGCGGACACTCCCACTGGGCCGTCCTCCCCCCGTACGAAGCTGAGCATCGCCGCCGGCCTCCTCGCCGGGCTGGTGCTCGGCATCGGCGGCGCGTTCACCGCTCAGGCGCTGGATCCAAGGCTCCGACGCGAAGAGCAGCTTCGCCGGCGCTACCGGTTGCCCATCCTCACGCGAATTCCGAATGATCCTCACAGGAGGATGAAGCAGCCGCTTGGCCCGGCGGCGCTCTCGCCGATGACGCTGGAGGCTTATCGAACCCTCCGCGGCACGCTCGCCGCGAGGCGACGCGCCGCGGGCGCTGACTCGCGCGTGATCCTGGTAACCGGCTCCTCACCGTCCGAGGGAAAGACCACCACGGCGATCAATCTCGCCTCATCGCTCGCAATGGCAGGGGCCAGCGTGATCCTGATCGAGGCGGACCTTCGTCGGCCAGCGATCGGGACCGCCTTGGACCTCAGGGTCGAATCCGGCGTGGCCGGCGTGCTGCTCGAGAGCGTGCCGCTGGAGAACGCGCTGGTCTCGGTGCCGGGGTTCGATTCGAATCTGGGAGTCCTGCTGGCGAATTACGACGGCGGCTGGATCAGCGACCTGTTCTCGCTGCCGATGGCGGCCAACCTGCTGGCGGACGCGCGAGGCATAGCCGATTACGTGATCCTGGACTCCCCGCCGCTCGCCGATGTAATCGACGCGCTCCCACTGGCGGAGCACGCGGACGACGTGGTGGTGGTGGCACGGATCGGCACGACCCATCTGAAGAAGCTCGACCAGCTGGGCGAGCTTCTGGCTGAAAACGAGATCAAGCCGGCGGGGTTCGCCCTGATCGGAACGCGGCGACCGAGCAGATCGTCGTACGGCTACTACCTCCGTCACCCGGAGGCCGAGGGCGGACGCGACTTGATCCGCCCCCGCGCTCTACGCGGCCGCCGCGCGTCTTCCTGAAGGCTACGGAACCCGGTCGTGCGCTCATCGGCGGCCGGGCAAGCCGGTCGTGCGCGAGAAGCCGATTCGGGACACCAAACCCTAAACACCAGCTTGCACGGAAACGCTACGCCCGCTTCCTAACCGCGAGTAGGACTCAAACCGAGTGGCCGCGGATGAAGCTTCGTTGGACCGGCTCGGGAAAGACCAGCCCGTCCGACGCCGGCCGCTTCAGGTGGTCTGTCCGGCACTGTATTCGGAGACCGTGGAGAATGGACGCCGCAACACCGGCAGGGCGCTTGGGTCGCGCCGCGCGTCCAGCGAGTAGCCGACGCCCGAGAGCGTGGGACCGATCAGCTCGTTGAGAATCTCAACCTCATCGAGGCCGAAGCGAGCGCGCCATTGCACGTTCATATCCTCCAGCGCGAAACGCGACGCGAGAAACTGTTTCGCAGGCGTCGACGGCGCCAGCCCGCAAAAACCCGCGACCGCGTCAAGTACGGAGTGGGGAGCGCCGAGGAATCGCTCGTAGTGGATCTCACCGTAGCGCTCCGGAGCGGCTCGCTCGCTCTCGGCTCGCGTCGTCTCGACGACTCGCCGCCATTGCACAGCAGCGAGCGCGAGCGGTGAGCCATCGTATCGATGCCAATCCTCGAGGTCCTCGGCCGTCAGTCCGTTCCGCCAGGCGGGTTCATTCATCCAGTTGAGCTCGCGCCAGAATCCCACGCGCAGGAGTGAGCTGACGACCGCGCGGCCGTCCCGGATGACGTGGACGAAGTGAGCATCCGGAAAGATGCTCGTGAGGTACGCGATCCGGCCGGGGCCCGTGATCTTCGCAGCGAATCGCTGCTTGCCGTGGTACCGCGTCACCCGCGAGATGCGGGACCGGACGCATCGGCGTTCGTCCGGGGTCGCTTCGACCCCGAGCAGGTAGTCGAGGCGAAACTTCTCGCCACAGCAGTCTTCCCAGAACGTGTAGGCCTCTACAGGGCCTATTCGCAGGCGCTCGAGCGAAGGGCGGAGCTGAATGGACCCGCGGACCGCGCGGCGCATGCGAGGCGTCACGTCGGTCAGCCGCGACAATATCGCCAGCATCGGGAAGCGCGGGGCTCGCGCGACGGGCTGTGAGAGCCACGCCAGGTCTTTATGCGCGGCGAATACCTCGAACAGCAGCGTGGTCCCGCTACGTGGCATCCCTACGAAGAAGATCGGCCTGTCAACGGCATTTGGCGTCACGTCGGCGCGCAACCCTACTCGCCGGCAGCTCAAGGCCGTGGTGCTGCCGACGGATGACGTTCGAGCGCGAGCATCTATTTCTCCCGTGACGACGGAAAGCGTCGAGCGACCCCGGTGGCGACGGAGCGGAGTCGTTCACCGACCTGCGGCGGAAGGCTGCGATACCCGCTTCGCAGCACCGCCTCCGCCCGGAAGACCAGCCGGATCGGATTCCGGGCGCCTGTCAGCAGGATGGTCTCGACGTGCCGCGAGTGAGTGGCGAAGCGCCGCTTGAAGGGTTCATCGCCTAGCAGCAGGTCGTACTCCGTGGCGCCCTCCGCGATCGCCGCCCGCACCGTCTGGGCGAGCAGGAGGAAGCCGACGCTGCGATGCGCCCATCCCGGCGAGAAGCCGGCCAGATAGTAGGCATACCGCTGGCCCACCCTCCACCCGTACCATGCAGCGACGGGCTCGCGGTCGACCTCCATGGTCCACAGACGGAGCCAGCCCCGCGCCAGCGCTCCGGCGCTGAAGTCGCGGTGAAAGGCACGCGCGCGCGGTGCGAGCGAGGAGGATCCGCCGCGGCGGTCCCACCGCGCATCGTGGAGTCGAAAGACCGTCTCGAGATCCTCCCGAAGCTCTGTGCGGTCATCCGTCAATCGGAATCTAACCTCGTGGTCCCGCTCCAGGCGACGTAGTTTGCGACCGACTTCGCTTCGGAAGTTGCGGCTGCGGCTGGCCAGGTACTCGTCCCAGCTGCCTGGCAGCACCGCATACGGAAGCTCCGCCCGTCGCGTCGTGGTCGCTGCGAGGCGCATCGGTGCGGCCTCGAGCAGCGCCCTCAGCCAGCTGGCCCCGGCGCTTACGTTGTCGAGCGCGAGCGCATTCCAGCCCCGAAGCTCGCGCCCCAGCCGCGCACCGAACGCCGCGGCCACCTCGATCTCCGAATCGCCGCTGCCGGCGAGCGGGTGCAGGTGGTCGGCGAGGTTCGCGCCCGCGAATCGCAGCAGCCGGCGCCGCCCTCGGCCCTGAAGCGTCATTGGCATCCAGCCGAGCAGGCGTTTATCAGGTGCTCGAACCTCGAGCAGAGCCGGCTCAGCGCTGTCCCCGTAGTGACGGAGCCACGCGTACAGCCACTCCGGCGTCAGGAAGGCATTTCCACGTAGCACCGCAAGGGATCGCCACTCGTCTTCGAGCTCGCTGAGCAGGCCCCAATCGCGGATGACTCGCGCCGTGGTGACGGATGACCGACAATCGGTGGTCCCGATCATGCGGCGAGAGTATCCGGTAGGTTGAGGGCTCGCCCTGACGGCTGCCGGCACTCGCGAGGGCCCCCTCCGGTTTGCGTCAAGCACGCGGCGGTTGTAGGCAAGCCGAGTCCGGCTCGCGAGCTGACCTCTATCGTTGCGGCTGATGGACTTCGGGGAGCTCCGTGAATACCTGCGACCGCTCAGGCGTCGGCTTGGTGATCCCTACCGGAAGTGGGCTATTGACCGCCATCTCCCGGCGATGGCGAACGACGCGGTCGTCCCCCTGGATCAGACGAGCGACGTCGTCCTGCTCTGCAGGCGCTGCCGCCCCCCCTACATCGTGCCCGAGACGTATGTCTCTGAGCTTGCGTTCGGGCACGAGCTGGCGGCGCGGGGGCGCACCTTCGCGGTCGCCGAGGACGCGCGGGACGTCTTCGAAAAAACGGTCGTCTGGTTCATCCCGGGCAACGGCAGGGATTTCGTTGCTCCGCGCCTGTGGGATTACACCGCCCAGGTCCGGGCGTTCGCGGCAGGATTGGAGCGACAGGGGAACAGACCGTTCTGCTCGTCTGGGGAGATGGCGTTCTGGGAGAACAAATCGCACATGCACAAGCGACTCGACGGGGTGGGTGCCCCGACGCCGAATACTGTCGTGCTCACCGCGGAGAATTGGCAGTCCGAGCCATTTGACCTAGCTCCCGTTCTGATAAAGGAGGAGCACTCAGCGGGCAGCCAGGGGGTCCATCACTTTGCGACTGCCGACGCGGCACGCAATTTCGTCGAGCGCTATCCGTTTCGGCGCGGGGAAACCCTGATCATGCAGGAGGTGGTCCGCGGGGCGACCATGGACATGCGGCTGACAATGGTCGGCGACCGGATGATCGAGGAGGCTAGCTACTGGCGAAAGAAGAATCCCGCGGCGCTCGCGAGCCCGAAGTGGACGACGACGGCGACCAGCTATGACTCGATCGTCGAGCACGCGAATATCCCTGCGTCGGTCGTTCCCATGGCCGCTGAAGTTCTGCGCAGGCTCGGGATCCGAACGGCGGGGATTGATCTCATCTGGGTCGACGACGATGTCGACGGTGAACCCCTGTTCCTTGAGCTGAGCCCAAAATACCAGCCGAATCCACCGAAGCCGGCGCGCTACGCGGATTGGAGCTATAAGCAGTACAAGAACAAGCGGCGAAACGTGAAGGAGGGGTACCTGCTGCACCAGTACTGGGTGTTTCGCCGGATCGCCGCCGAGGTACTCAACCAGGAGCTCCTGTGAAGACAAAGGCAAGGCTAACGGAGCGCGAGCAGCGTCTTCTCGCTGCGCTCGAAGAGATCAAGGGGGAGTCGGGGTCGCATTCACCCAGCCGGTTCACCCTGCAGGACCGCGTCCCGGAGCTCGACATCAAGGTCGACGCGTGCTTCCTCTCCAATCCGTACGCAACCGGCCTCTTCATCGAGCGCCTCGAATCGGACCTGCTGGACACAGGCGAGCTCCGCCAGGTTCTCGAGTTCTATCCATCGCAAAACCATCATGTCGCGAGCCTCCTGGCCCCGACGGTGGGCGTGGATGAGAACCAGATCTTCGTCACCAACGGAGCCGTCGAGGCAATCCAGGCGGCGCTTCATCGCTTCGCCGGCATCCGCGTCGCGGTCATCCTGCCGACCTTCTCGCCCTACTACGAATACCTCCGTCCCGACCAAGAGTGCTTTTTCTACAAGCTCTCACCGGAGGCCGACTTCGCGCTTGACACCGCCGACTTCATCGATTTCGTCGAGCGAAACCAGGTCGACACGGTCTGCCTCATCAACCCGAACAACCCGAACGGCGGCTACGTCCCGACCGACCACATGCGAACCCTGCTTGAGGCATTCGCCCACCTAAAGCTCGTCATCCTCGACGAAAGCTTCGTTGATTTCGCCTACGAGGATGAGGCACTGAACCGCAAGAGCTTCGCAGCGGACGCGGCGGGGATGCCCAACGTAATGCTCGTCAAGAGCATGTCGAAGGACTTCGGCATCGCCGGTGTCCGAGCGGGTTACGCGATCATGCAGCCCGACTGGATCAGAGGACTGCTGGCGAACGGCTACCTGTGGAACATCAGCGGCCTGGCGGAGTTCTTCTTCCGCCTGTTCACGGAGAGAGAATTCCAGGATCGGTACGCCGCAGCCCGGCTTCGCTATTTGGGGGAGGCGATAACGTTCTTCGAGGGCCTCCAGGAGATCAACGGGCTGCGCACCTTCAGCACGAAGGCGAACTTCTGCCTCGTCAGGCTCGACCACGGGGTTCCGATCGAGATGGTCGCCCCACTCCTTCTGATCCGGCACGGCGTGTACGTTCGGGACTGTCGCGACAAGATCGGCTTGGAGGGCGGCCAGTACATGCGAATCGCCGGCCGGAAGGACTCTGAGAACGACGCGATCCTGGCAGCGCTGGAGGACGTGATCGGCTGGTGCCGAGACGCCGCGTGAGCCCGCGTCGTCTCGCGCGGCGCGTTCGAGCCTCCTGGGTATCACGACAGGCAGCGAGGTGGGCAGCTCGGGAAGTTCGAGAACGGCCGGCGAGCATCCGTATCTGTTGGGACCTCGACAACACGCTGGTCGGATCGGGCCGCCTCTTAAGAGAAGGGCTTCAACTGCAGGAGGCCGTAGTCGATGCCAAGCCGGTTCCGAACATGCTCGCGTTCTTCGATGCGATGCGCCGGCGATTCCCAGACGCGGAGCACTTCATCTTGAGCGCGAGGCCGAGCGGGATGCAGGCGGACACGCTCGCCTGGCTCGAGGAACATGGGCTCGCGCTGAGCGGCGGCGCGATCTGCCTGGTACCCAGCGCCGATGCCAAGCGCGGGGTGTGGCAACAGCTGGCGAGGGACTGCCAGCTGGTGATCGTCGATGACCTCAGCTACGGCCACGAGGGAGACGAAGCCGTCGTCTATGACGCGTTGGCGGCATTTGCGGGGCGCACCGCGTCGGTGTACATCGGCCTGGATGAGATCGCTCGAATCGAGGCGGATCCCGACGTCGTTCAGTCGGTAGCGGACCGGGCTGCCGAGGCGTTGGCGCGGAATTAGCGGCGGCGGCGAGCCCCGACCGCCCTCCACGCCGGTCGCGATCGCGCGGGCCGCTCCGACCGGCGACAGCTGGTTCGGTTACTAAGCGAGATTTTCTGGTGCGTCCCCGGACGTTTCCCCGCCGTCTGGTGCGAGAATGCCCCGGTGGGCTCGACGCTATTCGGCAGGATCGCACCTTCGTTCGCCTTCGGCGCCGCCGCGGTCGGCCTGGGATTTCTGGCCGGACTCGAACCACCGCTGGCGATCGCAGCCGCACTCGCTCTGATCTTCGTACTGATCATCCTTGCGAATCTCACCATCGGGCTGGCGGCTTTCATCGTTCTCGCGTTCGGGGCCCAGATTCCGGGATTTGAGGGTCCGGTCCTGAGTGTTTCGAAGATCGCGGGACTCCTTCTGGTCATCTCGTGGATGGCCGCGCTCGCGGCGAGGCAGGACACGAGGCTGGAATTTAGCTCGGCCCATCCCGGCCTCAGCTATGTCGTGGTCCTCTTCGTCGCGTGGGTAGCGTTGAGCCAGCTCTGGGCGGCGGATTCCGGACAGGCGCTGACCGCCCTGGCGCAATTCACGCTCAACGCCATCCTGTTCCTGATCGTCTACAGCGCGGTGCGGACGCCCGAGCAGGCGATCTTGGTCATCGCCGCCTTCATCGCCGGCGCCTGCCTCAACGCCATCTACGGCCTGTTGTTCGTATCGCCGGAGCCGGGGCGCCTCGAACGTCTTACCAGCTCGATTAGCAACCCAAACGACCTCGCTGCAATCCTGGTCCCCGCGCTTGTGCTGAGCCTGGGGCTGGCCGGTGCCCTCCGGCGCGCCGCACCGGCGCGCCTCGCCGCCCTCGGCGCCGCGGCGCTCTGCGGGGCATGCATCTTCCTGACGGCGTCGAGGGCTGGCCTGGTCGGCCTGGCCGTGGCGCTTGCCGCTTTCTTCGTGGTCGGCACCAGATGGCGCGGCCGCACCCTGGTGGTTGTGGTCATCCTCGGCTTCGCAGGCCTCGGTTTCTTCGAATACGTGGCCTCGTCGGACATCAGGGCCCACGTCTCGACCATCGGCAGCGGCAGCGGGCGCTTGGACCTCTGGACGGTCGGCTGGCGGATGGTCGAGGCGAATCCGCTGGTCGGGGTAGGCGCCGGCAACTTCCCAGTCTCCTCCATTCATTACCTGCTGCAGCCTGGCGCAATCGAGCATGGCAGCTACTTCATCGGCGCTCCCAAGGTCACACATAACATGTATCTCGAGATATGGATAGAGCTCGGGATCATCGGGTTGGCGCTGTTCGTGACCATCTTGGCGTTCTGCGTCCGGTCGGCGCTGCAGGCCTCCCGAGCCTTTGCGGACGGGGACTTCCGGATGGAGTTCATCTCGCGTGCCGTCTTCGTCGCCCTGGTCGGAGCGCTCGCGACCGACTTCTTCGGATCGAGGGAGTACACCAAGGACCTGTGGCTGCTGCTGGCTCTCGCGCCGGCGCTCCTGGCCATGGCGCGGTCCCATCGGCACCTGACGAGGGCGTGAACGACTCCGTCGTTCTCTGCTATCACGCGGTCAGCGATCGGTGGCCCGCGACGATCGCGATTTCCCCGCACCAGCTCCGACAGCACGTCGAGGATCTCTCCCGACGTGGCTACCGGGGCGTGACGTTCAGCGACCTTGCCTCCGGGTCTCACGACGGCAACGCCGTCGCGATTACGTTCGATGACGCCTACCGCTCCGTCGTTGAGGTCGGGCTTCCGCTTCTATCGCAGGCTGGCTTTCCGGCGACGGTCTTTGCACCGACCCGCTTCATCGGCACGACTGACCCGCTGCTGTGGCCTGGCATCGATCACTGGCAGCGCACGGAGTACTCCGACGAACTCGCGCCGATGTCGTGGGACGAGCTCGCCGCGCTCGCGGATGCCGGCTGGGAGATTGGGTCGCACACGCGCTCACACCCGGTCCTGCCGCAGCTGAGCCGGGACGACCTTGACGAGGAGCTGGGCGGCTCGCGGGCGGACATCGAGGCGCGACTGGGGCGGCGGTGCGCCTCGGTTGCTTATCCGTATGGATACCGTGACGCGCGGGTGATAGAGGCGGCAAGCCGTGCCGGCTACACAGCCGGTGCCCGGACGGCGCGCGGGAGATTCCTGGCTCCGACCTCGCCACTCGACTGGCCGCGAATCATGATCACGAGACGCGATAGTGGACTGCGCTTTCGGATCAAGGTATGGCCACGTTTTCGCCGCTTTCGCGCGAGCCATGCGTGGGTGCTGCTCAATGGCGTCCGCCGTCGCGACCGGGCCCGCTGGTCCGCGGGGTCCTAGCGTGGCCGACCCACCTCACGTCGAGGGCAGCCGAGTCATCACCATCGTCGGCACTGGACGCTGCGGCTCTACCCTGCTGCATCGCCTGCTCGCCCTCCATGATGACGTCGGCTGGCTGTCGACATTCAACGAGGCGTTTCCGACCCAGCCCTGGCTGTCCTTGTTCTCCACCCTCTATCGCTGGCCGCTGCCGAGCCGGATCCGCCACGCGAAGGTGTTTCCGAAGCCCTTCGAGGCCTATCGCTACTGGGAGCACTACCTTCCGGGATTCTCGCGTCGCGACCGGCCGCTGACGGCGACCGACGTACCGGAGGATGGTATCCGCCCGGTCCGCGATGCGACATCGAGGATTCTCAAGTTCCAACGCAAGAGCCGCTTTTTGATCAAGGTCACCGGCTGGTCGCGGATCGCATACCTCGACCGCATCTACCCGAACGGCGTCTTCATCTCACTCCGCCGCGACCCGCGGGCGGTCGTCAGCTCGTGGGTCAAGGCCGGCTGGCTTGACGTCGTGAGTCCTCCCGACAGCGAGAAATGGCAGTGGGGAAAGGTGCCGCAGGCCTACTATGAAACGTGGCATGACCTCGGCGGCGGTCCGCTGCTGTCCGTCGCACTCAAGATGCGCCTCGACCTAGACGACATCGCGCGCAACATCGAGCTCGTTACGGACCGCTCCTATGAGCTTTGGTACGAGGACCTCGTCGAGCATCCGGAAGCGTCCCTGCGTCGGATTTGCGACTTCGCGCGGCTCGAGTGGACGCCTCGGTTCGAGCGAGTAGTTTCCGGCATGAGCTTCCACGATTACACGGGCAAGTGGCGACGGCACCTCAGCGAGGAGGAGGGAGAGCGCGTGCTCGAGTTCCTTCGGCGAACGGATCAGTTGGCGGAGTCACCGCCACAGCTGGTGGCGGCCGTCGCGCGGTAACGAGATCGTCTCGGCTTATTCGACAGCCTTTCGGAGCGTCTCCTCCCAACGCGCGGCAACCGCGCCCGGAGAGTGCACCCTGCGGACGTAGCCGCGGCCGCGTTCCCCGATTTCGCGCCGCAGCGCGCGATCCCGCCACAGCTTCTTTGCGCCACTCACGAATCGGGGCCAGGATCCAGCCGCGTAGATGCCGATCCCCTCGCCGGCGATGCGGCCGTCGGGGTCGAAGTGAAGCGAGAGCACTGGAACGCCGCGCGCCCAGGCCTCCAGGAACAGGTTCGGCATCCCCTCGTGCCGGGAGGTGACAACGACGGCCGTCGAACGCGCGATCAGCTCCAGCACCCGCTCGCGGCCCTGCCGGGGTTCAAGCTGCAGATTCGGAAGCTTTGCCGCCCCTTCGGTGACCTGAGCGGCCAGCGCCCCCGACGTCTCGCCCGTCTCAGCAGCGATCATCCGGAAGGGGGCCTCCGGCATCGACCTGGCGAGCTCGAGATACCGCAGTGGGAGCTTGTACTCGACGAGGCGGCCGGCCCAGAGGAACTCATGGTGATCGGCAGCGCCGTTGGGAGGATCCGCGAGCTCAGCGAAGCTCGGGATCAAGTCGACCCTGTCGGGCTCCACCGCGGCCGCTGCCAGTTGAAGCTGTCGCCGGCTCTGCACGACAACACGCCGCGCCCGCTTGAGCGCGAACCTGTAGAGGGCATCGGTCAATCGCGGACGGCCGTCGCGACCGAAGGTGAAGTCGAGATCATTCGACGCCGCGAAGACGAGGCGGCGTCGGTGACATAGGCAGAAGAGCGCCCCGGTCACCGTTCCGCCACTGAGCCCGCTGCGCAATACATACAGCTGCGCGTCGGCGGCGTTCAGGGCCCGCCAAATCCTGTTTGCGTCCGCGAGCTTCCCCACCGCCCGCCCGATCCGCGAGCGGCGTCGCGACGACACCCGAGGGAGGCGCTGGATCACCTCGAGCGAGGCGAGGGGTCGCGGCGCGGGGCGTTCAAGCGGATAGACGATGTGGGCGACCTTGAGCCCCCTGCGCGCCAGGTGGCGAGCCAGCAGCGTCGCCTGGAGCTCAGCTCCCCCCCCGCCTGCGCTGCGCTCAGCCGGGCCGGCTCGGGCGTCCTCGTAGAAGTAGGCTGCGAACGGGGAGTAGATCGCGATGTCATTTCGCGGGCTCACGCTAGATCCAGAGGCTCTCGGGGAGCGTGTCGAGCTGGAAGAGGACGTATCCGGGACTGCCAGGCGGGACCATCTTGAAGCTCCGCAGCCGCTCTCCACGCTCGAGATCGAAGACGTCGATCCGGCTCGGAAGCGTCCTCTGGCCGTGCTTGATCCAAAACCCGTATTCGCGCCAGCGCGAGCTCCTCAGGAACGAAAATCCGACGAAGAAGCGGTTCGCGTGGAGAGGGTCTTCGCAGACGCCCCGACACCAGCCCAGGATTAGCGCCCCTGGCACCAGCGGCTTCAGATCGTGGGTGGCGATCACCTGCAGGGAGTCCGGATCGACCAGTACCACGAAGCCGTTGGTCGTGGTGAAGACCAGCCGTCCATGCGAGCGGCGGCCGTCATGCGGCATCCCCACCTCGAAGCCGAGCGACTGGCGATGGGCGGTGAGACATACGGCTTGGCTCGATCGCAGCTGCGTCACCCACAGCTCGCCGCGCCGGGCCCACAGGTGGTTTGCATGCAGGACGTGGGGCTTGGTGTCGGCGATCCGGCGATAGTCGAACGCCGGGTCGATCTTCCTAACGTCAGTTCGACCCTCGAGCAGGTCCCAACGCTGGAGCAGCTCGCCGTCGAGCGACACGCAATCCACCGTTTCAAGTCCTGTGTTCGCGATCGCCAGCCCGTGCTCCCACGGCATGCAATGGTGCAGATCATTGAATCCTGGCACGCTGATCCGACCGGACGGCTCGATCGGCGGCCAATCATCGAAGTAGACCACCTCGTTGTGCGAGCAGACGTACAAGCGGCCGTTCTGAAAGCTGAAGCCGGTGAACTGCAGCGCCTGACCGGGTGCTCGAAGCTCAGCAGGGGTCCGGTAATCGCACCGGTGCAGGACCTCGCCGGACTCGCTGTCGATGATGCAAAGAACCGCGGTGACGCCGCGGAGATCGTCGCGCGTGGCGATTGCGCCCGAGGCGAGGAGCTGCATCAAGCGGAGATTGGCGGTGCGCCATCAGGCCGGCACGATGGCCACAGGTCGACCTCCACCTCCGGGACGAGCGCGCGCAGGTTGGCGACGTCGTCAACGATCGCCCGCCGGGCCGCCTCCAGCTCCGGCTTCGTGATCTCGATGCGCGGACGGAACCTACCCGCGTGCTCCCCGATGAACTCTGGGACGTGATCGGGGGCATCTACGCCAAGGAACTCGTACGTGCGGCGAAGCTCCGCCGCCGGTGCGCGGACGCAGCGCTCGTACTGCAGTACCAGCACCTGGCGCCGATCGAAGTGTTCGAACAGCCGCGCAAGTTGTCGGGCGTAGAGGCTACGACCGAGCGCGTCGTTGGCGGTCATCGCGTCGATGTAGGGCCGGTGACGCAGGACTGCCCACCTGAGCGCTGCCGCCTCGTGGCTCCGCCCGGACAGATAGCGCTCCAAAGGGTCCCTCAGCAGGACGAGGAGCTTCGCATCAGGGGCAGCCGCACGCAGGAGCGCCGGCGTCCAGAAATCGTACATGTAGCGGGGTGACCACTCGCCGGTCAAGGAGCCGGCGGGTCGCGGGAAGTGCCGATGATATGACCACACATCGGCTGACGAGAACGGCCTCGTGCGGTACGGGTCGAAGAAATGCAACTCCTTGACAGCCACTCGCTGAATCATCGGGTGATCGCACACGAGGCGATACCACCACGTGGTTCCCGCACGCTGCGCGCCGACGCCGACGAAATCCGGGGCAGCAATCACCCATCCCGACGGCTGACGCGGAAAGCCGCCTCGGGTACGTAGACGCCGCCGGATGGGTCGTACCGCCGGCGCCACCGCGCGTCTCAGGCGACCGGGAATCACTCAGCGATTCGCCCGCGACCGGAACCCGCCAGCAATCCGTCGCGGTCGCCGCTGATCGCCGCCAGCGAATGTGGAGGACGACGCTGTGCCCACGGCCTGAGCGTAATGCAGATCGCCGGGTGTCATCTAGTCGCTGCGAAGCACCTTCAGCGGCCGGGTGGCCAGCAGCCGGAACTCGCCGAGGGAGAGCTCGCGCGTGACGACCAAGACGATGACGAACACCGCCGTCCCGAGGACTGCGCCCGTTAGCCACTGCACCACCGAGAGGTGGTTTGTGCCGATGGCGAGGAGCGTGGCGGCAGTCAGCGCAGCCGCGCCGAACGACCGCACCAGGCTTGACGCCAGCGGCCTGATCGGAATCCCGATCAGCCGGTGGGAGAGCCATAGGTGAGCGATAACGTAGACGCCATAGGCCACATCAGTGCCGACCGCCGCCCCGTAGACGCCGATCCGCGGGATCAGGATGACGTCGAGGACGGCGTTGGCAGCGAGCGTCGAGATGGCTATGGGTATCCGCCGCCTGGCCTCCCCCCGGTAGTTGAGCGGCGCGGCGAGCACCGGGCCGAGGCCGGCCAGGAAGACGTACGGGGCGAGCGCCCGGAGAACGCCGGCGGACGAGCCGAACTGCGAGCCGAGGGTGAGCTGCACGATCGGTCCTGCCCATGCGGTGACGAATGCCAGCAGCCCGGCCTGCACGATGACGATGTATCTGATTCCCCGTACGAGCGCCGCCACCGGCGGTCGCTGCTCCGGATGACGGGCGAGCCGCGGGGCGACCGCCTGCGAGACCGCCAACCCCGGGATAACGGAGAACGCGATCAGGCGCAGAGGCGCAGCGAAAATCCCGACGGCATCGGGCCCGAGGTAGGCACCGAGCAGCAGCAGGTCGATCTGGCTGTAGGCCGTGAAGACGCCTACGACGATCAGCATCGCGCCGGCGTAGCCCGCAAACTCCCGCCGGGTGACCGGACTGCGACCGGTGCGGAAGACCGGCGAGCGGCCGATGAACCTCGCCAGGGCGACGACGCCCAGGATCGCGCCGCAGACGTAGCCGATCGCTCTCCCGAACGCCGCGCCTGTCGCACCCGCTCCCAGTACGACCAGCACCACGCTGGCGGTGAATTCAATTGCCGACTCCAAAACCACCAGCACGAAGCCGCTGACGGTTCGTCGCATCGCGACGAAGATCACGCTGGCGTATCGGAATACGGCCTGGCCGAAGAGCGAGATCGCGGCGCCGCGCAATGGCCACGCGAGCCCGGGCGTACCGTAGAGACTCGAGATCGGGCCGGCGAGCGCGAACAGGACGAGCCCCATGGCCGAGGCCGTCATCAGCCGGGTCCGAAGAGCCATTCCAAGCACTCCCACGATGCCCGCACGATCTCCATGACGCTCCGCGATGAACCGTGCCGCGGACTGAGTGGTGCCGAGGTCTGAGGGCCGCAGGACGAGGCCGGTGATCCCCATTGCCAGGGCGAAGAGCCCGAACTCGGTCGGCCCGAGTGCCCGAACGAGGTAGATCGTCAGCACGGCGGTGAAGGTGGCCGTGCTCAGCTGCGTCGCCATCGAAAAGACGGCGTTGCGGCTGATGGTATCCCCCGGGTGCAGGGAGTTGCGGGGCGTCGACTGCGCGCTCACCTACGCAGGCTACCTCGATCCTCGAGCGACTCCGCCAGGTCAGCCAGGCGCTCCGCCTGACACTCCCGCAGGTGAGACCGAGCGAACTCCCCCGCTCGAGAGCCCAGGCGCTCGCGCAGCTCGGGATCCGACCGGGGTCGCCCGACCACGTGCGCGAGCGTGCGGGTCGCCGTGGTCGACCGGCGGGCCGGTCTTCTCGCGCTCAAGGATCTCGCGGGACTCGCTGCCGGCAACGCAGAGCATGGCAGTCACGCCGCGGATCCCGAGATATCGTCGACGTCGTCTAGCTCGCCGGCTTCGCCGGTGTCTTGGGCATCAGCGTGATTCCTTTCGCCGTACATTCGCCACGAATGCCCGCCGAGGTGCAGCAGGAGGGCTCCGCGCCGATGCCAGCATTGTGCGGAGCCCCACTCGACACTGGGAGATTGCGGCGAAGGGCGCCGGGTGGGCGTGGTACCCGCTCGGCACGGCCGAAGGGCCGAATGCAACCACTGCCCTTGAATCCCGGGCCGATAGGGAGGGCAAAGTTTGGCCTGGCACTTATGGAGTCCGGTCGCCCGGCCAGCCAGCGTGGCAGTCGTTTCACGTCGATGCAAGCGGAGAGGTGCACGACCGCCGACTCGACTTGAGCACGTAGGTCATCGGCGAACGCCGGAATGTCATCGTCCCGATTCACAGCGTCACCAACCCATACGCCAAGTCAGCACGACCGCCAACACGATGCCGACGGAGCTTGCCACTGCGTGAAAGCTCAGTACTGCGCTCAGCGCAGTCACGGACTTGCTCGGCAAGCAGCGGTTCACGTGACCGGACAGCCTGAGCGACCCCGCACCGCTCGTAAGAGTCGCCAGAGATGAGCACGGAACCCAAAGCGCTGCGCCGACCCACGGAACGCCACGAGCGCCACGACGCATGAGCGGCCGCAGCAGGAGGTCTGTCGCGGGCGCGCCGGGCCGACGCGCCCGCGGGCATGGGAGCTCAGGCGTTCCTCTTACTGCACCGGGCGCCGCGGCCGTGGAGATACGCGCGCTCGCTCCTCTCCGGCCTCACACCGCGCGGTGCGAAAATGAGCGACCGATGCTTCACGTTCCCGGGGCAAAACGACTTGGTCGCTCCCACCGCCGAGTGCGCCAGCACGGCGCGGGCGGCAAGCCGGACCGCGGTGCCAACCGCCTGTCCGGCTGCGCGAGCTCCTCCGCGGCCCATCGTGCGACCTCCCTGCCCGACTCGCGGGCGCAGTCGCCGTATCGGCTTGCGGCTGATGCGACGACCCTGCCCGGGACGCTATGCCCCAGGCCTACCGACTCCCGGTGCGACTCCATTCGCCTCGCCGCGCGTTCCAATCTTCTGCCTTCACCGACCATGTCGAGCCGCAATTGCAGGCAATTAGCCGTCCGCCGCCGTCCCGGGCGAAGGTTCGACGAGGGTCGCACGATCGACGGGGCGCAACCGGAGAGGCGATCGTGACGGCGGCGTCGGCGGCCGTTCCAGGCGGCGTGAGCGTGCTCGTGCCGACGCTCAACGAGGCCGATTACATCGAGGAAACGGCCGCGCGGATGCAGGCGCAGCGGTTCGATGGGTGGGTCGAGTTCCTGTTCGTAGACGGGCGCTCCACCGACCGCACGCGCGAGCAGCTGGCGCGGCTCGCCGCCACTGACCCGCGCATCCGAGTGCTGGACAACCCGCAGCGGGG
>JBKPFQ010000160.1:0-8275 GCA_046728915.1 Actinomycetota bacterium
AGGCGATCCTCATGCTTCACGCTCACCGGCTCCGCATCCACGAGGTCCCGGTCCGCATGAACGCTCGTGGCTTCGGCCGCAGCTCGATCGACTATCCGCGGAGCGCCTACTACATGGCCAAGGTGCTCCTGTCCCTGTTCATCGGCCTCTTTCGCCGCCGCCCGACCCCGACCGCGGAGCCGCCCGCCACCGGCGAGGGCGAGCCGGTGGCCCCGGGCGCCGCCGTGTCGGGTGCCGGCGGGGCATCCCGGGGGAGCTGACTCATGTCCGGCCTGAACGCCGCGTTCGAGCTGGCGGCCGCCGGACACCTGGACAACAAGGTCCGCATCGTCGCGGTGATCCTGACCGCGGTGATGCTCGGAGTCGTGCTGGAGCTCGTGCGCCGGCGGCGCCTGGTCGAGCGCTACGCGTTGCTGTGGATGAGCGTTTCGCTCATCCTGCTGGTCCTCGCGATCTGGAACCAGCTCCTGAATCTCGCGTCGAACGCGATCGGGATCGACGTGCCGGCGAACTTCCTGTTCCTTGCCGCCTTCGCGGTCGCGTTCCTCCTGCTGCTCCACTTCTCGGTCGTCACCTCGCGCCTCTCCGAGGAGACCAAGATCCTCGCCCAGGAGGTCGCCCGGCTGGACGCCGAGGCACGAGCGGCGCGCGCGGTTCGGTCGAACGGCGAGGCCCCGGACGGGGGGCGGCCCGTGGACGGCGGCGAGCGCGCCGGGCCTCAGGTGGGCAGCAGCGCCAGCACCACCGACCAGTAGGCGCGCAACGCGACGCGGAGAGCGCGCGACCGACCCGCCGCACCCAGGTAGCTTGACTGAAGGTCGGGACTCAACCCGCGGGCGAAGGCCCTTGCGCCGATCACGCGAGTGGCCTGGATCCGTCGCCGCTCGCGGCGCAGGCGCGGGAGCCACCGCAACACGTCGATCCACGATGCCGCCTTCTGCGGGAACCATCCGCCCGCGATCGAGATCGGCACCAGCGCCAGCTCGGTCGCGACGAGCGCGGGGGCCAGCAGCGCCAGGAGCACGGCGGGATAGGTCCTGAGCAGGGTCGCCCATCGGTTTCGCTCCAGCCCCCGCCACTTTCCGGGACCCTTGACGAACTCGTACTCGTGGTCGGCCCGCGCCCGATCCTCGACGCCCAACCGGCCGCCCGCGAGGCGCAGCCGCAACGAGAGGTCGACGTCCTCGTGGTAGAGGAAAAAAGGCTCCGCGAAGCTGCCCACGCCCTCGAACACGCCGGCCGGGACCGCCAGGCAGGCCCCCGAGACGAAGGCGGGCTCCGCGGGCTTCAGGTCCCCGGTCCGCAGGGGCTCTCCGGCCCCACCCGCCCAGGCGATGCCGGTGAAGTGGACGACGCCGCCGCGGCTGTTGACGACCCTGCCGCCCTCGGCCGTGACGAGTCCCTGCCACGCGGCCCAGCCGCGCCGCTCGGCGAGTGGGAGCTCGATCGCTTCGCGGAAGCCGGGCGCGACGACGGCGTCGGGGTTCAGGAACAGCAACAGCTCGCCGGACGACAGCGCCGCCCCTCGGTTCGATGCGGCGGCGAACCCGAGGTTCTCGCCGGCCTCGATCAGGGTCGCGCCGGGCGCGGCCGCTCTGATCACCGCGAGCGTCTCCCCGCCGGAGGCGTTGTCGACGACGATCAGCTCGTCGCCGTTGCGGAGCAGGTCGGCAAGCGCATGGAGCGTCGGACCAACCGCCTCGCGCTGGTCATGGGTTACGACGACGACCGAGAGGGTGGCCAGTGTGAGTTAACCCAGCGCCTCGAGGACTTTGGCGGTGTCGCCCCAGCTCTCGGCGTCGGCGATCATGCCGTCGCGCAACTGGTAGACCCAGACGTTGCTGCCCTCGATCGTGCCGCCGGCCTTTGTCCTGCCCTTGGTCTTCGCGACGACGACGACGTGGTTGTCGTCCGCCCCGAGGACCTTGTCGGGCGTGGCCTTGAACTGGTCGAACGCCTGGTCGAGCTTGTAGAGGAACTCCCGGAACCCATCGGGGCCGATGTAGGTGCCGCCCCAGGGAACCGATTCGGGCACGCGCGTCTCAGCCGTCGGGGCAATCGGCTCGACGGCGGCATCGATGTCGCCGCGCGCGAACGCGTCCCATGCGTGCTGCACGACGTCGACGTTGTCCTTGGCCATTGGTGCTGAGTCCCTTTCTCCCCGAAGCCCGTTTCAGCCTATTGGGGCTGCGGCGCGGGCGTCAACCAGGCTCAGGGTGGAAGCCGGCGCCCCGATTCGAACCGTAGCGAGACACGGACGTCGAGCGGTGTCCCCGGTTCCCGGGCGGAGGCTGGAAGCCGGCGCCCGGATTCGAACCGGGGACCCCTTCATTACGAGTGAAGTGCTCTGGCCAACTGAGCTACGCCGGCGGGGCGAATCAGTTTAGGGAGGGCACCCAGGGATGCGTCTGGCAACGAGCTTACGCCCCGTCCTCCGCCAGCCGGTACCCCACGCCGCGGACGGTCAGGACGAGCTGGGGCTCCTGCGGGTCGCGTTCGATCTTCTGGCGCAGGTTCGAGATGTGGACGTCGCAGGCGCGGACGTCGCCCGAGAACTCCGACTGCCAGAGCTCCTCCATGATCTCCAGCCGGCTGAACACCTGTCCCGGCCGCTCGGCGAGGAGGCGCAGCACCTGGAACTCCGAGCGGGTCAGATTGACGGGCTCGCCCCGAACCGTCACCAGGTGGCGGGCCAGGTCGATCCTGACGGGCCCGGCGTCGATCGTCTTGCCCTCTCGCGCCGACGACGTGCGGTCGAGCTCGCGGCGGCGGAGCTGGGCTCGCACGCGGCCCAGGAGCTCGCGCACCGAGAACGGCTTGGTGACGTAGTCGTCCGCGCCCACCTCGAGGCCAACGACCTTGTCGACCTCGGCGTCCTTCGCGGTCAGGAGGATGATCGGAACCGGGCTGCGCGCCCGCACGTCACGGCAGATGTCGAGGCCGCTGCGGCCGGGCATCATGATGTCGAGGATCAGGAGGTCGAAGCTCGGGGAGTCGTTGCCGATCTTCTGGTCGGCATCGTCGCCGTCCTCGGCCAGCGTCACGGCGAAGCCCTCCTGCTCGAGCGCGTACCCGACGGCATCGCGGACCGAGGGCTCGTCGTCGGCGATCAGGATCCGGCCATCGGCCATGATCAGGCGACCGGGCTGGGGACGGTGGCGGCCGCGGGCAAGCGGACCCAGAATGTGCTGCCGACGCCGACCTCGGAGTCGACGCCCATCTCCCCTCCCATCACGTCGACCATGCGCTTGGCGATCGAGAGCCCGAGGCCGAATCCCTCCTGCTCGAGCGCCCGCGAGCCGCGGTAGAACCGCTCGAACACCCGCCCGACCTCGTCGGCCGCGATGCCGGTCCCGGTGTCTTCGACCTCGATCAAAACCTCTCCGCGTTCCGCCCGGCGCGCGCGAAGCGTAACGGCGCCGGGCGCGGGCGTGTTCTTGAACGCGTTCGTGAGCAGGCCGATCAGCACCTGGCGCAGCAGCACGCCGTCTCCCTCGGCGGCCAGACCGGTGACGACGTCCAGGTTCACGTCGATCCCGTCCGGAGGGGCGACCGCCTGCACCGCCTCCTCGATCACGAAGCCCACGTCGATCGCATCGCTGGACTCCCTGCCGACGGCATCGATGCGCGCCAGCGTCAGCAGCGCGTCGGTGAGGCGGCTGACTCGCTCGGCATCGTCGGAAAGGCGGCGCAGGAAGTGCTCGCGGGCCTGCGGATCGTCCTTGGCGCCGGCGCGGAGGACCTCGATCGCCCCGGAGATCCCCGCGATGGGGTTGCGGAGCTCGTGGGCGGCGTTCGACACGAACTCCCGCTCGGCCACCTCCCGCCGAAGCGCCTCCGTGCGGTCCCTGGTCACGGCGAGGACGGCGTTCTCGGCGGCGAGCTTGCGCATGCCGATCGCGTAGACGCGATCGCCGACGCGGATGCCATCCCGCTCGGCAGCGCCGCGCTCCTGGGCCCTGATCAGCCAGGGCTCGATGACGTCGTTCGCCTTGCCGTCCGGCTCGATCAACGGCTCCGCCGCCGGATTTGAGAACCGGACCTCCCCGTCGGGCCCCACCACCATGACGCCGTCCGTGAGGGCGTCGAAGATCGCGGCGAGACGATCGCGCTCGGACGAGAGCGCGTCGAACGTCTCGCGGAGGGCGATCCGCATCGTCTCGAGGGCGCCGCCCAGGTCGGCGATCTCGTCGCGCCCACCCATCCCCTCGAGCGGCTCGTCCAGCTCGCCCTCGGTGATCCGCGCGGCGCTGCGGGCGAGCTGCTTGACCCGAACGGTGATCGCCGTCGCGATCAGGAAGCCGATGACGATGGCGATCGCCACCGCGACGAGCGCGGCAGTGAGCCGGTCGCCGCCCAGCGAGGCGAGCGTCTTCGAGAGCGCCTGCGGCTGCTCGGAGCGGACCAGGAGCGCTCCGACCAGTTGGCCGTTGCGGAAGATTGGCGTGGCGACCATCGTCACGCGGTCCGGAAGCCGATCGACCGTTCGCGAGCCGTGGAGCGCCAGCGTGACGGCCTCCGCGCGGTTCTCCACGTGGCGAAGCCCGAACCCCCGCGACCTCAACGGGGTCAGCAGCTGCCGGTGCCGGCCGTACACCCAGGCGGAGAAGCCTGGGTCGGCGATCGCCTCAAACTGCTTGGCCGAGTTGTCGGGCGCGTGCTCGCCGGTCCGGTCGGCGAGCCTCACCGACCGCCCGACGGTGATGTCCGCCGCCCGCTGACTGGCGGCCTCGTCGCTGGAGCCGGTGAGCAGTAGGTAGGAGAGCCCGGCGGTGATGAGCGCCACCGCGGCGAACCCGATGGTGAGGTACAGGCGAACGCCGAACGGCCGCTTTGCGCCATCGGCTGGTGCCGATTCCGGGATGGCCATGCGGGAAGTCTAGGCCGCGTCAGTCCGGATTCCGAGCGCCCGACAGCAGCGCTTCCAGGCGAAACACGAGCGCCTCGAGGGCGAGCTCCTCGCCCACGTTGACGGTCAGGCGGCGCCTGGTGTCCATCACCAGCTCGCCGCCGCGGCGCGGCGCGCGCGCGTCCAGCCCGGTGGCGGCCGCGCGGAGCTCGGGGAGCCGATCGGCGTTGAGGACGAGGTCCTCCGCGCCGTCGGCAACCGCGGCGAGGTCGCGAAGCCAAGCGGCGAGCAGCCCCAGGCCGGCGTCGAGCGCCTCCATCCGGGCTCGGCGAGCTGCGCGTCGCCCCGCCTCCTCCGCCTCGCGCGCCGCTCGCCTGCCGGCGCGGCCCTCGTCCTGTCCCGCCTCGGCCGCGATGGCGGCGAGGCGCGTGACGGTCTCCTCCCCGGCCCGGGCTCCCGCCGCCTCGGCGGCGCTGAGCATGCGGCGCCACGGCGCCCCCTCGAGCTCGCCGGAGAGGGCCGCACCTGCGCATTCCGCCGCCACGGCGCGAAGCTCGCGCCCCTGCTCGCCCACGAGAAACTCGGCCCGTCGCGGATCGCCTCCCGACAGGCGCGCGGCGGCGCGCCGTTCATCGTCGTCCTCCCCCAGCGCCAGCGCCTCCAATTCGGCAACGACCGCCTCCTCGCCGAGAGGCCGGAAGCGCACCTCCTGGCAACGCGAGCGCACGGTTTCCCGGAGCAGCTCGGGCTCAGCGCTGATGAGCAGCAGATGGACGAAGCCCGGAGGCTCCTCGAGGGTCTTCAGCAGAGCGTTCTGGCTCTCGTCGGCCATCGCGTCGGCCGCCTCGATCACGAAGACCCTCCGCGCCCCCTCGAAGGGTCTGTACGCCGCCGCGGTGATCACCCGCTGGCGGACCTCGTCGACGAGATGCTGGGTGCCGCGTGGGGCGATCCAGACGAGATCCGGATGCGGGGACGGGTCGGCGAGCGCCCTGCGACGGGCGTCGGAGGGGTCCGGGGCTCCCTGCGCCAGCAACTCGGCCGCGAAGGCCCGCGCGGCGCGGCGCTTCCCCGAGCCGGGAGGACCGGCGAGCAGATAGGCATGGACCGGCGAAGCCAGCGAAGCGGCGAGCGCGGCCTGAGCCGCGGGCTGATGCTCGGTGGCGTCGCGAAGCGACTCGGGAATCTCGGTCACCGCGGTCATCGGCTCGCGACCTGCCTCACCGCGTCCATGACCCGGCCGTGGACCTCCTGCGGTGAGCCCTCCGCGTCAATCACGGTGATGCGGTCCGGGTGCCGGGCGGCCAGCTCATCGTAGGCCTCCGCGACGATCCGCTGGAAGCCGATGCCCTCGCCCTCGAAGCGATCGGATCCGTCCTCGCCACCGGCGGCGAGCCGCTGCCGCCCTCGGGCCTCCGCGCTGGCGGGGTCGATGCGCAGGAGCACGGTGAGGTCGGGGCGGCAGCCGGCGATGGCGATCTCGTTCACCCCCTCGACGAGGTCGACACCGAGACCCCGGGCGGCGCCCTGGTAGGCCGCCGTGGAATCCACGAACCGGTCGCAGATCACATCGCCGCCCTTCTTTAGCGCCGGTCGAATCACGCTCGCGCACAGCTCGGCTCTGGTGGCGCAGAAGAGCAGGAGCTCGGCCCGTGGGTCGAGCTCCAGGCCGGGGTCCTTCAGGAGCTCCCGAACCCGCTCGCCGGCCTCGGTGCCCCCCGGCTCCCGAAGCAGGAGCGTGTCCGGGCCGAGGGCATCGCGAAGCAGGGCGGCCTGGGTCGTCTTCCCCGAGCGGTCGATCCCCTCGAGCGTGACGAACACCGTCTAGCTACTTGGCGCTCTTGCTGCGCGCGGGCCGCCGGCGGGTGGTCTGCGGCGACGGCTTGCGCCGTCGCCGGCCGTTGCCGCTTGGCCGCGAGCCGTCGTCCGAGCCGGCGCCCTCCGCCTTCCGCGCCTCCTGGGCGCGCTTTCGCTCCTCGCGCTTCTCGCGCATCTCGACCATCGAGGGGCAGTCGTCATTGAGGCAGAGCTTCCAGGGGCGGCCGCGGAAGCCCTTGACGGTGAGCCGCGGCATCTCGCCGCAGATCGAGCAGCGCTCCTCCAGCCGCCACAGGTCGTAGCCGCGTCCCGGGAGCGGGCCGCTCACCGGGCACGAGTCCGGCGAGTCGGGATTGTCGCGATCCCATCCCTCGCAGCCGTACATCCGCTTGCCGCCCTTGAGCTCGATGATCCGCAGCCGGTTGGGCGATCCGTCCTCGTGCTTTCGCCCGGCCTCCTCGCAGACCTTGCACGGACCGAGAAACTTGTCCTCGTCCATCCCGCTCCAGATCTGCTTGGCGAGCTCCTCGCGCTTGCCCTCGAGGTCGGTGGTCGTGGAGTGGAGCATCTCGCGACTGATCCGCAGCACCTCGTCCTTCGAGGTCTTGCCGGCGGCGATCTGATCCATGTCCTCCTCGAGCTCGGCGGTCATCTCCGGCGTCGCCATCCGCGGGACGTAGTCGTGGAACGCCTTGTACATGGCGATCCCGGTCTCCGACGGCTCGGGCGGATTGCCGAACACGTAGCCGCGGTCGTACAGCTTCTGGATGATGTCCGCCCGCGTGGCCTTGGTGCCCAGACCTCGCTCCTCCATGAGCTCGACGAGCCGACCCTGGCTGATCCGGGCCGGGGGCTGAGTCTCCTTGTCGACCATCCAGGGGTCGCCGTCCAACTCCAGCCGCTGCCCCTCCTCGAGCTTGGGGATCTCCTCGTCGGCTGAGCGGGCGTAGGTGTAGATGGACGCGTAGCCGGGATCGATCACGACCGAGCCCCGGACGAAGTACGACTCAGAGCCGGCCTCGATGTCGGCGCGGGTGGACTCGGTGACCATCGGGTCGGAGAAGGTGGCGAGGAAGCGGCGCACGACGAGCTCGTACACCCGGCGCTTCGCGCCGTCGAGCGCGTTGGGGTGCAGCGCCTGCGTGGGATAGATGGGCGGGTGGTCGGTCGTCTCCTTCTTGCCGCGGGTCGGCTTCAGGTCACCGTCCAGGAGCGGCGCGGCCGCCTCGAACTCCGGGATGCGAACCAGCGAGCGCACCAGCTCGCGGCTGTTGAGGGACGGCGGGTAGACCGTGTTGTCGGTGCGCGGATAGGAGATGAACCCGTCCATGTACAGGTCCTCGGCGAGCTGCATCGCCCGCGACGGCGTGATGCCGAGGCGGCTCGAGGCGTCGGTGGTGAAGGCGGTGGTGTTGTAGGGCGTCGGGGGTCGCCGCGAGTTCCGCCGCGAGGAGACCTCCTTGACGACGCCGGGAGTCTTGGTGCCCGCGAGCGCCGCCTCGGCCTCGGTCTTCTCCCAGAAGCGATCGGTGGCGTGATGCGCCTCGAAGGACCCGTCGGGATGCTGGAAGCGGGCGATGACCTCCCAGAACGGCTTGGGGACGTGGG
>JBKPFQ010000161.1:0-12603 GCA_046728915.1 Actinomycetota bacterium
CAGCCTCCCGGCCCTGGCGTCCCTCAGTACCCGGCTGTGGCTGACCTGCCGCCTGTGTTGCGACGTGTAGAGGCAGCCCGCGAACGTCGGGCAGATCGCCCATCCGTAGCCGCTTTCCCCGGGCTTGGCGGCCGTGTAGAGCTTCCAGGTCAGCCCGGCCTGATCGAGCTTGTCCATCAGTGTGGGGACGTGCTCGACCTCGGTCGGCCTGTAGGCGCCGCCGTAGGGATATCGCACCGGATCCAGGCTGTAGTCGGGGACGCAGCTGGCCTGGCTCGAGATCGGGCCGCCCGGCGAGGGCCGCCACGCTGCATCGAGCCGAGAGTCGCAGCCCCAGCCCATGCGCTTGAGCCCGGAGCCCGTGGGATACGGGGCGCGGTCGCCCAGGAACCCGTCCAGCGTCGCGGCCACGAGCTCGAGGTGCGCCCCCCAGCTGGTCACGCTGTCCATCTGAAAGGTGCGATCCGACAGCGCGAAGTGGCGGGCGAGCCGGGTCAGGTTCGGGATCTGCCGCGGCGCGTACTGCGTCAGGCAGGCGTGGCGGCTCGACCGCGAGCAGCCCGGGATGCCTGTCCACCCATCCATCAGGCCACCGTTGATCGCGCGCAGCTGCGAGCCCGTGGTGTGACCCACCTGCGGCACGACATCCGGTGAGGTTGCCAGCGGAATCCGCAAGCCGCTCGGGAGCCTCCCCGTGCGCGAGCCGTCGCAGCGACCCATGCGGATGCAGAGCCGCCCGAGCACGTTGTCGAAGCTGTGGTTCTCCTGGTAGATGATCACGACATGGCGGATGCGGCCGTCGCGACCGTGCGCCGTGGCGACCGACGCCAGGACGAGCAGCAGCCCCGTCGCGATCGCAGCGATCGTTCCCAGGGCGACTCGCGCGCGCATCATCACCTGATTCCCCGCGCGCCCACGGCTCACGTCATTCCCGGCGGGCGACCACGCTTCATGAGTCGCTCGCGCTTCGCGCGCGGCACCTTCGTCTTCGTCATCGGGATGGGCTTCAGCGGGCGCTGGTGAAAGTCGAATGCCCGCCGATAGCTGTAGGCCGCCGCGTCCTCGGATGTCAACGGCGGAAGATCGAAGGTGCGCTCGGCCAACGCCAGGACGGAGGCGATCGAGGTGCGGCGGGAATCGGTCCGGTGGGGCTTCACCCACGGGCTGACGATCACCATCGGGGTGCGGATGCCCATGCCCTGGGGCGGCGGCACGTGGTCGTAGAAGCAGCCGCAGTCGTCGTATGAGATCAGGATCGCCGTCGAGCGCCAGTCCGGGCCGTACTCGATCGCCTCGACCACCTTCCCGATCCAGTTGTCGCCGATCGCCATCGACTCCCCGTTGTGCTGCGAGATCGGCCAGTTCGGAATCACGATGCTGAAGTTGGCCAGCCTTCCGCGCTCAGCGTCCTCGATCACCTCCTTGTGGTCGACCAAATGCTGACGCTGTGCGGTGTAGAGGCAACCCGCGAACGTCGGGCAGATCGACAGGCCGTAGCCGCCGTTGCCCGGCCCGTCCGCCGCGTACAGCTTCCAGCTCCGGCCGGCCTGATCGAGCCGATCCATCAGCGTGGGGACGTGCTCGACCTCGGTGGGCCTGTAGGCGCCACCGTACGGATATCGCACCGGATCCAGGCTGTAGTCGGGGACGCAGGTGGGCTGGCTCGAGATCGGCCCCCCGGGGAAGGGACGCCATTCCGCGTCCATGCCGGAGTCGCATCCCCAACCAGGATGGTCAGGCCGCGTTCCCTCCCCCGGCGCCGGCACATGATCGCCCGTGAACCCGTCCAGCGTCCCGGCGACGAGCTCGAGGTGGGCCCCCCAGGTCGAGACGTTGTCCATGTAGAACGTGCGGTCCGACAGCGCGAACCGGCGCGCGAGCCGGGTCAGGTTCGGAATCTGCCGCGGCCCATACTGCGTCAGGCAGCCGTAATCCTCAGCGGCCGAACAGCCGGCGATTCGGGCCCACCCGTCCATGCGGCCGCCGTTGATGGCCATGTCCTGGAAGGTCCCCGTGTGACCGGCGAGGGGCACCACGTCGGGTGACGTCGCGAGTGGAATCGGCGAGCCGTCCGGGAGCCTTCCCGTTCGTGAGCCATCGCAGCGGTCGATGCGCGTGCACAGCCGGCCGAAGAGGTTGTCGAAGCTGTGGTTCTCCTGGTAGATGACGACGATGTGACGCATTTGGCCGTGGCGACCGTGCGCCATCGCGCTCGACGGCGGCGCAAGCAGCAGTGCCGCCGCAACCGCCGCGACCCCCACCGAGAGCATGGCGCTCGTCCCCAGCACGCTCGCGAAAACTCGTTTGATCCTTCCCCCCAAAAGCGAGGTCCTCAATGCCTCCTCGGGGTTGTATAACCGATCGGGGGGCGCCAAGTTGTGGAATCGCGGTCTAGCGGCCGAGGAGGGCGCCCAGCAACCCGCTCGCCGACGAGCGCTTGTGAGGTAAGACGTCCTCGATCCCTCCTGGGTTGTATAACCGAGGCGCCCGAGGGAGGTTGTGAACACGCCAGCCGCGGCGTAGAATCGCTCATGTGACTGGGGGGTCATGGCGGGGAGGACAGGTGTGGGCGCTCGCGACCCTCGGCGTGCTGGGCGTCGTGGGAGTGTTGTGCGCTCCTGCGGTCGCGAATGCGCCGTCGCCGCTCTCGTGGTCCGCACCAACGACGATCGACGGGCGACCGCCTCCGTGGGGAACCCGTCTGGATGACGTGTCGTGTCCGTCGAAGTCGGTCTGCGTCGCCATCGACGACGCGGGAAATGTCGTCAGCTCCACAGACCCGACGGGTGGCGCAAAGGCCTGGAAGGTCGCAAGCGTGGACGACCGCGATGACGACCTCATGGCCGTGTCCTGCCCGTCCCGCCGGCTATGCGTGGCGGTCGACCACGGCGGCGACATCTTCACGTCGACCAACCCGACCGGCGGCGCGTCGAAGTGGACCCTCACCGCCCGGGATGCCGTCCGCGACCTCTCCGGCGTCTCGTGCCCCACGACCTCGCTTTGCGTCGCCGTCGGGGGTGGAAACATCGTCACGTCGACCAATCCGACCGGACCGACTCGTGCATGGAAGGCGATCGACGTCTATCCCGCGTTCTATCCACGCGGCGTGTCATGCGCGTCGGTATCGCTGTGCGTCGCGCATGATGCCGAGGGCAACGTCGCGTCCTCCACGAATCCCACCGGGGGGGCGCGCGAGTGGAAGTTGAAGAACGTCGACGGCTACCGCGCCATCTCCGGCCTCTCGTGCCCCTCCCCATCGCTATGCGTGGCGGTCGACTATGACGGCAACGTCATCACCTCGACGCACCCTGCCGGCGAGGCCGCGGCGTGGAGATTGAGAAAGGTGGACCAGTTCCTGACCGGGATCTCCTGCGCCTCGGAGTCGCTGTGTGTGGCGGGCGTCGCGCATGGCGCCGTCCTCACGTCGACGAATCCAACGGGCGGCGACGCGGCATGGACGGCGACACCCGTGCCCGGTTCCCGTAGCCCATATCTGGGCTCGTGTCCCTCGGAGTCGCTCTGCGTGGCCGTGGATCAGGGGAACATCATCACCTCAGCCGAGCCCACCGGCGGCAGCGTCGCCTGGAAGGTGGTGGAGCTGGAGAGCTACAACGCCCTGACGGGAGTGTCGTGTCCAACCGAGTCGCTGTGCGCGGTGGTGGACGGCGCGGGCAAGGTCGTCACCTCGACGGATCCCAGCGCCGACCCCGCGGCCTGGAACGCCACGAGGATCGACGACTACATCGGGCTGCCGACCGTCTCGTGCCCCAACCCCTCCCTCTGCGTCGCTTTCGATCAGGGCGGGAACGCCCTCACCTCGACGGATCCGACCGGCGGCGCAGACACATGGACGGCGGTACAACGCGACGCAGAAGGCGGCGTGAGGGCCGTCTCGTGTCCATCGGCGTCGTTCTGTGCCGCGGTCGACTTCGATGGTTTCGAGAAGGAAGTGTGGGGAAACGCCGTGATCTCGACCGATCCGACGGGCGGTGCCGATGCGTGGAAGCTACGACAGCGGGCGGATCCTGAGACCTCGCTGAGCGACGTCTCATGCCCCTCGGCGTCGCTTTGTGTGGCCCTCAACGACGATGGCAACACCGTCACCTCCACCGATCCCGCCGCCGGCATGGCGTCGCATTGGGCGGTCGCGCCGGTGGAGGGCATTCGATTTCTCGGCGGCATCTCGTGCCCCTCCGTCTCCCTGTGCGTGGCGGTCGGCGGGGACAAGGTCGCCATCTCCACCAAACCGGGCGTGCCCGGCACCTGGACGGCGAAGAAGGTCGGGGGCACCGACGCCATGTTTCGGGTGGCCTGCCCCTCCATGGCGTTCTGCGCGGCCGTCGATGGTCGGGGCAAGTTCGTCACATCGACGGACCCCACGAGCGCTGCATCGTGGAAAGCCGTGAAGGTGCCGAGCTCTCGCGGGTTGCTCGGCATCTCCTGCTCATCACCGTCGCTGTGCGTCGCGGTCGGCGAGCACGGCCGGGCGGTAGTGGGCACCCCGGGGCCACCCGATACGAAGATCAGGGGCCACGCGATCCGGTCCGGCAAGCACAAGGCGCGCTTTCGGTTCAAGTCGACGCACGCGCTCGCGAAGGGATTTGAGTGCAAGCTGAGGCCGCGGGGCCGACACGCTGGGTCAGGGCGCCACTTCCGGCGATGCGGCTCGCCGAAGACCTACCGCCACCTGACTCCTGGTCGCTACCTGTTCAAGGTCCGCGCGTTCAACTCCGAGGGTCGCGACCCGACCCCGGCCCGGCTGCGGCTCAGGATCCGCCGCTGAGACCGCGTCGCCGGCGCTGTCCTAGCGGCCCAGCAGCGTCCCGAGCAACCCGCTCGCCGAGGAGCGCTTCTCGAGGTAGCACTGGTGATACTCCTCGGCCCTCCAGAAGGGAGCGGCGGGCTCGATCTCGGTCACGATCGGATCCCGAAAGCGGTCCTGCGCGCGCTCGATCACGCGCCGGGCCGTCTCGGCCTGCTCGTCGGAGTGGGCGAAGACCACCGAGCGGTACTGCCAGCCGACGTCCGGGCCCTGACGGTTCAGCTGTGTCGGATCGTGGATTTCGAAGTACTTCGAGACCAGGTCCTCGTAGCTGATCCTCACCGGGTCGAAGGTGACCTGGCAGACCTCGACGTGGCCGGTCGTGCCGGTGCAGACCTGCTCGTAGGTCGGGTTGTCGACGTGGCCACCCTCGTAGCCCACGGCGGTGTCGATCACGCCGTCGAGCTCACGAAACGCGGCCTCGACCTGCCAGAAGCAGCCCGCGCCGAAGGTCGCCTTCTCGGTCGTGGTGGTGGTGCCGTTCTCGTTCGTCATCGGATTGGTTCCAATCGTCTCGGTGTCAATGATCGCATCCGTTCATTGGTCAAATGAGCGGGCACGACGTTACGTCAGTCGTGCGGGCGCGCCATCCGGCGATGGTCAAGGGCCTCGGTGAGGACCTCCTCCGACACCCCCTTCTCGCGTGCCACCTCGCGGAGCGGACGGCCGGACTCGTGCGCCTCCTTGACGATCTCGGTCGCCGCGTCGTAGCCGATGTGCGGGTTGAGAGCGGTCGCGGTGGCCAGGGTCGCCTCCGCGTGGCGGCTGGTCATCTCCTCGTCCGCCTCGATGCCGTGCACGCACTTGGTGTCGAGCAGCCGTGACGCCGCCGCGAGGAGCTTGATCGAGTCGAGCAGGTTGCGGGCGATCAGCGGCACCCTGACGTTCAGCTCGAACTGCCCCTGCGAGCCGGCGATGGTGATTGCCGTGTCGTTGCCCACCACCTGATCGGCGACCTGGATCGTGACCTCGCAGATGACCGGATTGACCTTGCCCGGCATGATCGAGGAGCCCTTCTGGAGCGCCGGCAGCCGGATCTCGGCCAGCCCCGCGCGCGGCCCGGACCCCATGAGAGCGAGATCGTTCGCGATCTTCGCCAGGGAGACGGCCACGACCTTGAGCGCGCCCGACAGCTCCACCAGGGCGTCCCGGTTGCCCTGGGCCTCGAACGGGTCAGCCGGCTCGGAGATCTCGAGGCCGGTCGCCCCCATGAGCTTGGTCCGGACCCGCTGGGCGAACTCCGAGTGGGTGTTCAAGCCGGTGCCGGTGGCGGTCCCTCCGAGCGGAATCTGGCCGACCCGTGGAAGGGTGGCCCGCACCCGCTCCGTCCCGAGCCGGATCTGCGCCGCGTAGCCGCCGAACTCCTGGCCGAGGGTGACGGGCACGGCGTCCATCAGATGCGTCCTGCCGGCCTTGACGACGTCGGCGAACTCCTCTGCCTTGCGCTCGAGCGCCGAGGCGAGCTCGTCCATGGCCGGCAGGAGGTCGCGCGTCACCTGCTCCAGCGCGGCCAGATGCACCGCCGAGGGAAAGACGTCGTTCGACGACTGGCCCATGTTGACGTGGTCGTTCGGGTGCGCGTCGTCCCCGGCGAGGGTGGCCATCACCTCGTTGGCGTTCATGTTCGACGATGTCCCGGAGCCGGTCTGGAAGACGTCGATCGGAAACTGGTCGTCGTGCTCGCCCGCGGCGATCGCATCGCCGGCGGCGGCGATCCGCTCCGCGACGTCCGCGTCGAGCAGGCCGAGCTCGGCGTTCACCCGGGCGGCGGCGGCCTTGATCCGCCCGAGCCAGTGGACGACGGGTCCCGGGATCGGCTGGCCCGAGACGGGGAAGTTCTCGATCGCCTTACGCGTCTCTGGCCCCCAGAGCTCGGTTTGAACATCGGTCGCGGCCATCGATTCCTCCGCAATCGCCTTCCACCGGGCTATCCGGTGGCTTCACCGGCAGCGTATCCCTTCCCGAACGCGCGCTCGAACGCAGCGCCCAGTGACCCTCCGCCGGGGTTGTACCGGGCGGCCGTGTCGATCCGCCGGACGAGATCCGCCTCGCTCGGCACGTTGGACGTGCCCTCGTGAAGCGCGCCGGCCAGGTATCCAAGCCTCACCGTCGCCGCGCCGCCCGGCTGGCGCCGCGCCTGCGCGTTCAGGAGCGTCGCCGCCTTGATGGCGGTCTGCCCGACGCCGGGGTCCTCGGCGCCGGTGAAGCAGTCGCCGATGGGAGTCTGCCCATCCAGGCGGACCGCGCCGGGCGCCGCATCGAGCGCCTTGAGCCACGCGCCCACCGGCTCCAGGCAGGCGTCCGGGGCCGTGGTCGGACCCTTCGATCCACAACCGGCGACGAGGATTGCGACGACGACTCCGGCCGCGATCGTCCCGCCCTTCATGGCTTTCATGCTAGATGGGGGGGGTCCGGCCGGATCCCAGCGCCGACGGGGGATCCAGGCCGCGCTTGGCAGAATCAGGCGCTGATGCCGTTCAGGCCCGTAGACCCCAAGCAATCGTTCCCGCAGCTGGAGGACCGGATCCTCGAGCGCTGGCGCGAGCGCGACGTGTTCCATCGCTCGGTCGCCCAGCGGGAGGGCGCCCGGGTCTGGAGCTTCTACGAGGGGCCGCCGACCGCCAACGGCAGGCCGGGGTCCCACCACGTCCTCGCGCGCGTGTTCAAGGACATCTATCCCAGATACCGGACGATGCGCGGCTATCAGGTGCCCCGCAAGGCGGGCTGGGACTCCCACGGGCTAGGCGTCGAGCTGGAGGTGGAGCGGGAGCTCGGCATCACCTCCAAGGCCGAGATCGAGGCCTACGGGATCGCCGAGTTCAACCAGCGTTGCCGGGAGTCGGTCTTCCGCTACGTCGACGACTTCGAGCGCCTGACCGAGCGGATCGGCTTCTGGATCGACATGGACGACGCGTACGCCACGCTCACCAACGACTACATCGAATCGGTCTGGTGGTCGCTGCGAAGGATCTGGGACGACGAGCGGCTCTCGCATGGCCACCGGGTCGTCCCGTACTGCCCGCGCTGCGGCACCGCGCTCTCCTCGCACGAGGTCGCGCAGGGCTACGAGGAGGTCGAGGACCCCTCCGTGTACGTGAAGCTGCCGATTCGGGAGGCGACGCCCAGCGACGAGATCCCCGAATCCCCGCTCGAGCCGGGCGACCAGCTGGTCGTGTGGACGACGACGCCGTGGACGCTGATCTCCAACGCCGCGGTGGCGGTCGGTCCCGACATCGAGTACGCGCGCGTGCGCCCGCAGGGAGCCGAGGAGGTCTTCGTGGTCGCGTCGTCGCTGGTCGAGAGGGTGTTCGGGGAGGGCGCGGATGTCCTCGCGACCTTTCCGGGCAACGCGCTCGCGGGAACGGCCTACGAGCCGCCCTTCCCCTACATCTCGGATTACGGGCCTCGCGGACATACCGTGCTCGAGGCGGACTTCGTCTCCACCCAGGAGGGCACGGGCATCGTCCACACGGCGATCGCCTTCGGCGAGGACGACTTCCGCCTCGGCGAGCAATACGGGCTCACTCTTCAGAACCCGGTCAAGCCCGACGGCACCTTCGACGAGCGCGTGACCGACTTCGCCGGCCGCAACGTCAAGGAGGCCGATCCCGACATCATCGATGCGCTCCGCCGGAGGGGGAGGCTCCTGCGGGCCGAGACCCTCGAGCACGCGTACCCGCACTGTTGGCGGTGCGGCACGCCGCTCCTCTACTACGCGACGTCGAGCTGGTACATCCGGACGACCGAGCTGCGCGACCGGATGCTGGCCGAGAACGAGACCATCGGTTGGCACCCGGAGCACATCAAGCACGGCAGGTTCGGCAAGTGGCTGGAGGGAAACCAGGACTGGGCGCTGTCACGTGAGCGCTACTGGGGCACCCCCCTTCCGATCTGGGAGTGCCGGTCCCCGGACTGCGACGAGCGCTTCTGCGCGGGATCGCTCGCGGACCTGCGCGAGCGCGGCGGCGAGGTCCCCGAGGACCTCCACCGTCCCTACATCGACGAGGTCAGTCTGCGGTGCGAGGCGTGCGGCGGCGAGATGCGGCGGGTCGAGGAGACCATCGACGCCTGGTACGACTCGGGCTCGATGCCCTTCGCCCAGTTCCACTATCCGTTCGAGGGCGAGGAGGCGTTCTCGGAGCGGTTCCCTGCCGACTTCATCTGCGAGGGCATCGACCAGACCCGCGGCTGGTTCTACTCCCTGCTCGCGGTCTCGACTCTGCTCTTCGACCAGACGAGCTACCGCAACTGCGTCTGTCTGGGCCTCATCCTCGATCCGGAGGGCGTCAAGATGTCGAAGAGCCGTGGGAACGTGGTCGACCCGTGGGAGGTGATCGAGCGCTACGGGGCCGACGCCTTCCGCTGGTACTACTTCACGGGCCAGCAGCCGTGGACCGGTTATCGCTTCTCCACCGACACGCTCGGCGAGGCCGTCCACAGGTTCTTCACGACGCTTTGGAACACGTACTCGTTCTGGGTGCTCTACGCGAACGCCGAGGAGATGGAGCCAGCTTCCGTGGAGGAGGGTGCGCAGCACCAGGACGAACAAGCGCATCTCGACCGATGGGCGCTCTCCCGCCTGCAGGGGCTGATCGGCGAGGTCACCAAGCGCATGGACGACTACGACTGCACCGGCGCCGGACGGGCCATCGCGGCCTACGTGGAGGAGCTCTCCAACTGGTACGTCCGCCTGTCCCGCCGGCGCTTCTGGGAGGGCGACCGCGCCGCGTTCGCCACCCTTCGCCATTGCCTGCTCACGGTCTCGGCGCTGCTCGCGCCGTTCGTCCCGTTCCTGGCGGACGAGATCTACGCGAACCTCGCCGGTGGGCAGGAGGAGAACTTCGGCGATCTGCCTGACTCTGTCCACCTGACGGACTTCCCCGAGCCCGATCAGTCGCACGTCGACCGCGAGCTCGAGGCGGGCGTCGAGGCCGCTCTTCGAGCCGTGGAGCTGGGACGCGCCGCCCGTGCGCACGCGCGAGTCAAGGTTCGCCAACCCCTGCGGAAGGCCGTGATCGTCGCGCGCGGTGCGGAGCGTGAGGCCATCCAGCAGCTCGAGGCGCTGGTCGCCGGGGAGCTGAACGTCAAGGAGCTCGAGTTCGTCTCCGAGGAGGCCGAGCTCGTCCACTACGACGTGAAGCCCAACTACAGGGCGCTCGGGCCGCGATTCGGCAAGCTCATGCCGAAGGCCGCCGCGGCCGTGGAGTCGCTGAACCCGGCTTCGGTCTCGGACGCGCTCGCGGGCGGGCGAAAGCTCGGAATCAACGTCGATGGAACCGAGCACGAGCTCCAGCCGGAGGATGTGAACCTCGTCATGCGGCCGCTGGACGGCTACCGCGTGGAGGCCGAGGCGGGCCGCGCGGTGGCCCTCTCGCTCGAGCTCGACGACGAGCTGCGCCGCGAGGGGCTCGCCCGCGAGATCGTGCATGCGGTACAGAACGCGCGTCGCGACGCCGGCCTGGACGTAACGGATCGCATCGAGCTCGTCCTGGGGGGAGACGCCGAGCTTCTCGAGGCCGCACGGGAGCACGAGGCCTACGTCGCCGGCGAGACCCTCGCCACGGCGGTCAGCTACGACGGCGATGTCTCTGGAGCGACCACGGAGATCGAGGGCCGCGAGCTCCGCATCGCCCTCGAGCCGGCGGCTTAGAGCTAACCCGCCGGCGGCGGGATCGGAACGCTCACCATGCAGCGCTGGCCGGAGCAGCTCTGTAGCCGGGCGAGGACCGCGGCGAGCTTGCGACTCGCCGGGCGGTAGGCACCTGAGTCGACCCGGTTCTCCAGCTCGTAGGGGTCGAGCTGGGTGTCATACAGCTCCCTGCCGACGACCGGTCCCGCTCCCAGCGGCGTGGCGGCGGCCGCCTCGGACGACGCCCGGACGGCCCGGTGCCACTCGACATACAGGTAGCGCGAGGTGCGAACGCCCTCGTAGGACAAGGACTTGAACGCGCCGGAGGGGCCGCCGGCACTGACGTCATCGCGTCCCTCGATCAGGATCGCGCGGTCCGGGTCCTCATCGCCGTTCATGAGCTCGAGGAGCGACCTCCCATCGGCCGGCCGTCGCTCGCTTGCCGGCTCCCGCGTCCCGGTGGCGGCAAGCATCGTGGGCGCCAGGTCCACGTTTGCGACGGGCGTTGAGATCGACTCGCCCTGTGGGATCCCGGGTCCGCGAATTATGAGCGGCACGCGGATCGCCTCTTCGTAGGGCAGGTTCTTGCCCTCGGCCTCGCGATGCTGGCCGAGCATGAAGCCGTTGTCCGAGGTGAAGAGGATGACCGTACGGTCGAGTTCGCCGGTGCGGCGCAGGGTGTCCACGAGCTGCGCGACACTGCGGTCGACGGCGAGCAACGAGGCGAGGCGGCACCGGTAGTCCGTGTGCATCTCGCGGAGCTCGGCGGACTCAAGGGGCTCCGGGCGCAGGAACGGCGGCTTGTCGCGTATGTCCACCTCGTCGAACGAGGGGGGACGAGGGAGCCCGGCGTGGGCGAAGGCGGTGGCGTCGGCCGGGGCCGGCACCGCCGTCTGTCCCGCCGGCTGCCCTTCGGGAACGCTTCCACAGCGCCGGCTCGCGGAGTCATCCCGGCCGAAGCCGAAATGGGGCGCGGTGTAGGACACCCAGACGAAGAACCGCCTTTCACGGTGCGCGCTGCGCTCGACGAGCCGCCTCGCCAGCCGGGTCAACACGCTGGTGTTGTAGTCGCCCGCCTGCGAGCCGAAGTCGCGCGTCCCCCCGTCCCCCGAATTGAGGGCGAAGTCGTAGTAGTGCGCGATGGTGGACTGGGTCGTCGTCCACCAGTGACTCCATCCCGGCGGCACCCCTGGAGGCGGGAGCTCCGGCCACTTGCCCACCACCGACGTCTCATAGCCCGCGGACCGGAGCCACACCGGCAGGGTTCGGCCTGGATCCCGAAGGTTGAGATACCCGCCGCCGTCCGTGTCAGGGAAGTTCCCCTGCACACCGGTGTTGTGCGCGTACTGACCGGTGAGGAACGTCGTGCGGGAGGGGCAGCAGAGCGGATAGGACGCGTAGAACCGGGTGAACGTCGTTCCCTCGGAGGCCAGCAGCCGGCGCGTCTTCGGCATGACGCGTAGGTCCGGGTTCGTCTGATCGTCCGTCATCAGCACCAGGACGTTCGGCCCGTGCGGAAGCGGCCGAGGAGGCTGCGGACCATCGCCGCCGCACCCGCTCGTGAGGGCCAGCGCGACGGCCAGTCCCGCCACGGACACGTTCTTCAGTGGGGATATCTTCCTTCGGTCCATGAGCCGCCGCTGGCTCTATGCCCTCGTTGCGATTACCGCGGTCGGGGCAATCGTCCGGTTCGCCACCTTAGGGGTCCAGAGCTACGACCACGCCGAGGCCGTGACCGCGGCCCGGATCCTGCGTCCCAGCCTGTTCACGACGCTCAGCGAAGTCCGCGACGATCACTGAGGGCATGGGACCGCGCAGCACCGAAACCCCCTTGTCCGCCGTCATCTTCGACCTGGACGGCGTGCTCGTCGACTCCGAGTCCGTGTGGGACTCGGTTCGAGAGCAGGTCACGCGCGAGTCCGGAGGGCGCTGGCACGAGCACGCCCAGCGCGACATGATGGGCATGAGCTCCGTCGAGTGGTCGCGGTACATGCACGACGTGCTCGGAGTCACGATGGAGCCCGACGAGATCTCCCGGCTCGTCGTGGCGCGGCTCGAGGATCGCTACCGCCGCGACCTTCCGCTCCTGCCGGGCGCGGTGGGGACGGTGCGCGAGGTGGCCGGGACCTGGTCGGTCGGGCTCTGTCTCTTA
>JBKPFQ010000162.1:0-16182 GCA_046728915.1 Actinomycetota bacterium
TGACCTCCCTGCCGAGCCACTCGGGCGGATCGAACGCGTCGCTTTGGGCCTCCGAGTCGAACTCCATCTCCACGGTGATCATTCCCGCCAACTCGCCCTCGAACACATCGACTTCGATCTCGCCCGTTGCACTTGGAACGAGGTAGCGGACCTTCTGCACCCGTCTGCCGTCGGTGAGCGGCCACAGGGCCTCGAACTGCTCGGGCTCGAGCGCGATCTCCTCCTCAGTCCGGATCCCGCCGGAGCCGCGCTTCACCGTCAGCAGCGTCTCACCGTCGCGGCGGCGAAGCCGGACCTCGGCCCCTCCGCCGCCCTCGATCGCGAGGTAGCCCTGCTCGATTCGCGTGGCCTCGCAACCGCCGATCCAGTCGGGTTCGCGCTCGGGTCTGAACTTGCGCTCGATCTCGACGGCCACGGCGTTGAGATTAGGGGCGGAACGCAGACGGTGAGAGGACGTCGCGTCGTGACGACCTAGCCGACCGCGGCCCCACCGAGGAGGATCGCCGCCAGGACAACGTGGAATGAGGCGTCCTGGTCGACGCTCGAGATGGGCGAAACCCAGGAGGGAAAGCTTGCCTCGCGCTCGCTCCTCCTCCGCGCGAGCGCGCAGGGGCGGTCAATCGGAGCGGTGGGAGAGGACGTTCACGATCGTGCCGCTCGGCTCGCGAAGCATGAACCGTCGGACTCCCCACTCCTCGTCGCGCAGGGGATAGGCGATCTCGAGCCCCCGCTCCACCGCGCCGGCGTGGACCGCGTCGACGTCGTCCACCTCGACCGAGATACCGGGTGCGGCGGGATCGTCGTTGCTGATGATGGTCACCTGGGCGGAGGGGTTGGTCGGCGATGCGACCGTCACGACCCAGCCCAAGTCCATCGCCACCTCGAAGCCGAGCAACTCGACGAAGAAATCGCGCGTCTCGGCGGCGCGGTCCGACCTTATGTTTGGCACCGTCCTGTCGATCGTCACGCTCCGGGTTCTATCGGAGGCCATGCGCGGTGGGCGGTCTCGATTGCACGAACTACATCATCGGCATTGCGCGGATCCACGCGAAACCCAAAGCACGTCGGTCGCAGCCGTCGCGATACTCGATGTGCCGCCTCCTCCATGGTGGGCAGCCTGACGCATCCGAGCTAAGACCGGCGACCGAGCCAACTGAGTGTCGGATCTGCGTCGGCGATGGGATGCCGTTGTCCGGGTTTCACGTGCCGGGAGCAATGGTCTGCGCGTCGGAGGGCGGCATTGACCTGATCACGTGCGGCAGCTCGCGGGCGGTGCATCGGATCCAAGACCATCTCGGTCCCCTGCTTCCTCCAACGGCAAGCAGGGACCGAGCTCGCCGACCTGATCGTGCACAAGATCACGGAGGCGGTGAGCGCGGTTGCTTTCAAGTAGCGGCCCCGCGGGGCCGCGGGCGGAGCCGCCGCCCGCCACGATCCCGTCTCAGTTGGTGGGAGGAGAGCGGGCGGCGGCCTCCGCGCGGATCATTTGAGGCACCTGCTTACGCAGTTTTCAAACGAGCACATCGCCGCGTTGATCGCGACAGCGATAGCCAGCGCCCTCTCGGTCTGGGGGGCACGCCGGCATCCTGATCCCTGGATAGTTCTCGTCTCGCGGGGCCTCGCCATTGTCATTCTCCTCGCGTACGCGGCCGAGCAGGTAGCGAATGCCGTGCGTGGCACCTGGACCCTCGACTTCAATCTTCCGCTTCAGCTCACCGACGCAGTGACCCTCGTCTCGATCCTCGCGCTATGGCGCCCGCGCCCGCTGCTCGTCGAGCTGGTCTATTTCTGGGCGCTTACCGCATCCCTTCAGGCGGTGATCACTCCCGATCTCGGCCAAACCTTTCCGAGCATCTTCTATTTCACCTACTTCGCAACCCACTCAGGTGCGGTCGTGGCCGCGTGCCTCCTCGTCTTCGGGCGCTGCTTCCTTCCGCGTCCCGGGGCGGTATGGCGCGTCTACGGGCTCACTGTCGCATTCGCTGCCCTCGCGGAAGCGGGCAACCTGCTCACGGGCGGGAACTACATGTTCCTCCGGGAGAAACCGTCCAGTGCGTCCCTCCTCGATCTCATGGGCCCGTGGCCCTGGTACATCCTCTCGGCCGCGGTTCTCGCGCTCGCGATGTTTCTCACCCTCGAGGCGCTCGCGAGAGCCCTTCGCGGACCGGGTCCCGGATGGCGAGTCTGAATTCCCCGCAGTGAGCTTCGGTCGGTGAAGATCGAGCACGGGTTCGTGCGCACGGCCGACGGGTCGGCGCTCTACTCTCAGGGCGAGACGAGGGTGATCTGCACCGCCTCGTTGACGGATTCATGAGCCGCGCCTTGAGACCCCTGGCCTCGCAGCTCCCTCGCGCCCCGGGTTGAACCGGGGGCCGCGACCGCACGTACCCCGAGCGAGCCTGGACCCCCGACGTGATCACCGGGGTCCCGCGCAGCCGGTCCACCAGGAAAGGAGCTCGCTTCGATGAGAACACGTCTTTCGGTCGCCGGCCTGGCGCTCGGCCTGGTGGGGCTGGTCGCGCTCGCCGGCTGCGGCAGCAGCGACGACTCGACGTCGGCCGAGAGCACGGCCGCCACCACGCCCAGCCCCGCCTCCTCCGCCTCCGGGGGCGGTACGGCCACGGTGGACGTCGCCGACAACCCGGAGCTCGGCCAGATCCTCGTCGACTCCCAGGGTCGCACCATGTACCTGTTCGAGAAGGACGAGAGCGACGAGTCGTACTGCAACGGAGCCTGCGCCAAGGCCTGGCCGCCGGTGACCACGCAGGGCACGCCGAAGGCGGGCTCCGGTGTGTCGGCCTCCATGATCAGCACTCTCAAGCGGGAGGACGGCAGCACGCAGGTCGTCTTCGACGGCCATCCGCTCTACCTCTACGTCGACGACGCGAAGCCCGGGGATGCCAAGGGCAACGAGGTCGATCAGTTCGGGGCCGAGTGGTACGCGCTGCACCCGAATGGCGAGAACGCGGAAGAGGAGGGGGGCTCCTCGTCGAAGGGATCTAGCGGCGGGGCCTATTCCTACTGACGCGCTTGAAGGCGCGCCAGGCAGGCTTTGGAGTCTGGTCGTGCCAAAAGAGGCCCGCGCTGTCGCAGAAGCTGCAGCGGCCCCGGCCGGGCGGCGGATCGCGCCAGTCGAACCAGAAGATGTGCTGGAGGCGCCACGGGTGGCGCTGACGAATCAGCAGCGGTAGCGCTCGCTCGAGCTTCCGCTTCTGTCCCCTGATTCCGGAGTTGATCCCGAACCGGTCAGGCGCATCGGAGGCCCCAGCCGAGCTCCGTGATCCAGATGTCCGAGCCCCCGTCGCCGTTTGCCCGCATGACCTGACGGACGCGTTTGATCTGGAGCATCACGTGCCTGAGGTCGGGGGCATACGGGTGGAGGGCCACCGCGTCGAACCGTCGCTTGATGCCCGGCCGCCGGTACAGATGGTCGAGATAGCCCCAGGCATGGTGGCCCACGTAGCCGGGCATGCCTCCAAGGAGGACCTTCGCACGCGGATCCTGATCGCCGACCGCTTGGTCGGTGATCCGCAGTAGCCGTGCATATCCCCACGCCGATGGGCGCGGGGGAAACGTGTGCGCCAGGTTCGGCTCGTTCCAGACCTGCCACGTGGTGATGGGGAGGGCCGACCTGCCTGGAAACTGCTGCTGAAAACGGGAGGTCCAGTATTCGCCGCCGGGGCCGTATCGACGGACGGCGGCGGCTACGAATTTCCTCCAGCCGTCCCGAGCCGTGCGGCTGTCGAGCGGCGGTGTCTCGGAGCTCTTCTCTACCCACCTGGGCGTCCCACCGAGGACGGGCAGCACGCGAATGCCACGGCTCGCGAGGCTGCCGATCACGCCGTCCGCCGCCCGCCAGTTCGGTGGCAGCAGTCTCAGCGGCTGGACCCGTGACCAGCGCAAACCCCATCGCACGACTCGCACGTGAGCCTTCTGCATGCGATCGAGGTCCACATTCGAGAGGCAGTTGACGCCTCGATCGACGTCCTCGCAGCGGGTCGTGAACGGCAGGACGGCGCCCAGGAAGCCATCGGCCGCCCGGGCCTGCGCGGCGCCGATGCCGGCAGTGCGAGCGCCGCCACGACGAGAAGCAGGCCGATCCGCCGCGGCGCATGCCGCTGGGCTTTCCGATTTGACCTCGTCAAGCTGTCTCCCGGCGGCCCGGGGTCACCTTCCGGCCGGCAAGGCTACGGCGAGCCAGAGCGCCCCGCGCCAGTTGCCCTTTGACACACTGCGCTCCTTGTCCGCCTCGCGCAGCTATGAGCGAAGCGCCGCCGACCTGCGGCCCGTGAAGATCGAGCCCGGCTTCGTGCGCACGGCCGACGGCTCGGCGCTCTACGCGCAGGGGGAGACCAGGATCATCTGCACCGCTTCGGTCACCAAGTCGGTCCCTCGCTGGATGGAGGGCTCCGGGCGCGGATGGGTGACGGCGGAATACGCAATGCTCCCCGCCTCGACCGGCGAGCGAAAGGAACGCGACAGCAAGCGCGGCCGGCCGGACGGCCGCGCGGTCGAGATCCAGCGGCTGATCGGGCGCTCGCTGCGCGCCATCGTCGACCTGGAGGCGCTGGGCGAGCGCAGCGTCTACGTCGACTGCGACGTCCTGCAGGCCGACGGTGGTACCAGATGCGCCTCGATCACCGGCGGCTATATCGCGCTCCGGCTGGCGCTCGAGGCGCTGATCGAGGCCGGCGCGCTCGAGCGCACCCCGCTCACGGGGTCGATCGCGGCGGTCAGCTGCGGCATCGTGGACGGAGAGGCCCTGCTGGACCTGGACTACTCCGAAGACTCGCGCGCGGAGGTGGACGCCAACGTCGTGATGAGCGGTGACGGCGGGCTCGTCGAGGTGCAGGCGACCGCCGAGCGAATGCCGGTCTCGCGGGCCTCGCTGGACGACCTCCTCGCGCTCGCCGAGCCCGCGATCGTGCTCCTTCGCGACGCGCAGGAGGCGGCGGTCGCGATGTCGTCTGATTGATGGCGACGCGACAGGCCGTCGTAGCCACCCGCAACGAGCACAAGCTGCGCGAGTTCCGCGAGATCCTCGAGCCCCAGCTCGAGCTGGTGCCACCTCCCGACGAGGTGGAGCTCCCCCCCGAGGACGCCGACACCTTCGCCGAGAACGCGCTCGACAAGGCGCGCGCGGCGCACACGGCCACGGGAATGGCCGCGATCGCCGACGACTCGGGGATCGCCGCCCGCGCGCTCGATGGACGCCCCGGCCCGCGCTCCGCGCGCTACGCGGGACCGAACGCCAGTGACGAGGAGAATCTGAACCTCCTGCTGAGCGAGCTCGCCGAGAAGGAGGACCGCGCGGTCGCCTACGTGTGCGCGCTGGCGTATGTCGATGCCGATGGGCACGAGCATCTGGTCGAGGGACGCTGCGAGGGAACCCTGGCCGAGCGCCCTCGTGGGACCGGCGGGTTCGGCTACGACCCGGCGTTCGTCCCTGCGGACACCGGGCCGGCCGACGAGCGGACCATGGCCGAGCTAGAGCCAGCAGAGAAGAACGCGATCAGCCACCGGGGGCGGGCGGCGCGCAAGCTGGCCGCGTTGCTGGAGGGCGGATGATCAGGGGGAGCAAGTCCCGCGCGGCGACGATCAGCGTCGTCTCGAACTCGCTGCTGATCGCGCTGAAGATCGCCGCGGGCGCGATCACCGGATCGATCGCGATCCTTACCGAGGCGGCGCATTCGGGGATCGATCTCGTCGCGTCGGTGATCGCCCTCGTCTCGGTTCGGAAGGCCGACGAGCCACCGGATCCCGAGCACCCGTACGGGCACGAGAAGGCCGAGAACCTGGCGGCGGCGATCGAGGGGATGCTGATCCTGATCGGCGCCGCGATCATCATCTACGAAGCGACGCATCGCCTCGTCGTCGGGGCCGAGGTTGAGAAGCTGGGGGTCGGGCTGGCCGTGATCGGCTTCTCGGCGGTGGCGAACCTCGGCGTGTCGGCATACCTGGGGCGCCGGGCGCGGGCGCTGGGCTCCGCGGCGCTCGAGGGCGACGCCGCTCACCTGCGCACCGACGCGCTCACCTCCATCGGCGTCTTCGTGGGCCTCGGGCTGGTCGTGATCACCGGGACGGACGTCTTCGACCCGATCGCCGCGCTCCTCGTGGCAGTGGCGATCGTCGTCGCGGGCCTCCGGATCCTGACGCGCTCATCCCGCGTGTTGATGGACGAGGCGCCGCCGCCCGAGGAGCTCGATCGCATCGAGGCCGCGATCGCCAGTGCCCGGCCGGACGAGATGGTCGGCTACCACAAGCTCCGCGCCCGGCGGGCCGGCGCGCGCCGGTACATCGACCTCCACGTCCAGTTCCGCGACGGCACGACGCTCGAATCCGCCCACTCGCTCGCCCACCGGCTGCGGAACTCAATCGAGGCGGAGATACCCGACTCCGAGGTGCTCATCCACGTCGAGCCCGAGGGGGCAAAGCACGATCCCGACACGCGAGAGACCGAGCCATACCGAGCGGGCTAGAGCCTCAGAACAGATTCACCGCCGCCGAGAGCCCCACGGCGCCGACCACGATCGGGTACCCGACGTAGCCGTTCACGGCCAGGACCACGGCGCCGATCGCGCAGACGACGACGACCGTGAGCCAGGAAGCTCGCTCGAGCGACACGGCTATATGTTGGCGGAGTGAACAGCGTCAACGCTCAGCACGTTCCTGCGGAGGCCGCCGAGGCGGCGGTCGGCCGGCTCCGCGAGATATCCGCCGACCTACGCGGATGCGCCCTGATCGGCCCCGGCGGGGAGGTGCTGGCCGCGACGAGCGAGGCCGCGCGGTGGGGCGAGCCGGCGGCGGAGCTCCTGTCCGCGGCGGACGCGGCGGGCGGCGAGCCGGCAAGTCACGTCCACGTGGCGACGGAGGACGGCGAGGCATTTGCCGTGCGCGAGGGCGGGCTGGCGATGGTCGCCGTCGCCGATCGCTTCACCCTGGCGTCACTCATGATCTTCGATATGCGGAGGGTGCTGCGCGACCTGTCCGGGGCGGCGGGCTGATGGTTCCCAAGCCGCAGCGCACGCTGCTAGATCGTATGTCGGGCTACGCCGAGGAGGCGGCGGCATTCATGCGACGCCGGCGCATCACGCGAAAGCCGTTCGCGCGCGTCCACTACAAGGGCGGCCGGGTGGTCGCCTACCCATCGGACACCGAGGCCGGGCGGGCTTTGTTCCGGGCGGCGGCGAACCTGATCGACGCCGCGCGCTGATGGGCGAGGAGCGATGAGCCCGAACGCGAACCCGCTGATCGAATCCGACCTCGCGGCACGCATCGTGGAGCGCGCGCTGCGAAAGGGCGGTGACTTCGCCGAGGTCTTCTGCGAGGAACGAGCCGGCCTGGGCCTGGCCGTCGACGAGTCGCGTGTCGAGCGGGTGCAGCGCGGCTCCGAGCGCGGGGCGGGGGTGCGGGTGGTGCGCGGCGAGACGACCTACTTCGCCCACGTCGACGGCGTGGGGGAGGGGGACCTCGAGCGAGCCGCCGACGCGGTGGCCGCGGCGGCGCGCGGCGAGCGCACCGAGCCCCAGGCGCTCGAGGCCGTGCAGGCCGCCCGAGGGCAGGAGATCGCGACGCCGCCGGGCGACGTCTCGGCCGATCGCAAGGCGCATCTGCTGCGCGCCTGCGACGAGACCGCGCGAGCGGCGAGCGATGAGGTCGCCCAGGTGATGGCGAGCTATGCGGAGGGCCTGCGGGCCGTGACGGTCGCGAGCTCGACCGGACGCTTCGCCACCGACGAGCGCACGCGCGTGCGGTTGGGCGTGCAGGTCGTCGCGCGGCGAAACGGGACCGTCGAGACCGGCTTCGAAACGCTCGGCGGCCACCGGGGCTTCGAGCTCGTGGAGAGCGGGGCAGCGGAGCGCACCGCGGAGCGCGCCGCCGGGATCGCGCTGACCCTCCTGGACGCCGGCCCCGCGCCCGCGGGCGCGATGCCCGTCGTGGTCGGGGGCGGGTTCGGCGGCGTCCTGTTCCACGAGATGACCGGCCACGGGCTGGAGGCCGACCACATCCAGAAGGGCGCCTCGGTGTACGCGGGCAAGCTCGGTGAGCAGGTGGCGCCCACGCACCTCGACGCCTACGACGACGGTCGCCTGCCGGGGGAGTGGGGGACCGACGGGATCGACGATGAGGGGACCCCCACGCAGGCCACGGCGGTGATCCACGAGGGCCGGATCACGTCCTATCTCTACGACCTGGTGCGGGCCCGCAAGGACGGCGTCGACTCCACGGGAAACGGCCGCCGCGAGAGCTTTCGCCACCTCCCGATCCCCAGGATGACGAACACCTACATCGCCCCGGGCGAGGCGAAGCCCGAGGAGCTGATCGCCGAGATCGACAGGGGGTTCTACGCCGTCTCGTTCGCCGGCGGCCAGGTGGATCCGACCACGGGCGACTTCGTCTTCGGCGTCTCCGAGGGCTACCTGATCGAGGGCGGTGAGAAGACGAAGCCGTGTCGCGGGGCGACCCTCATCGGCAACTGCCTCGACACGCTGGGCAAGATCGACGCCGTCGCGTCGGACTTCGAGATGAAGACGGGCTTCTGCGGCAAGGGCGGCCAGAGCGTCCCGGTGGGAACCGGCCAGGGCCACGTCCGCATTCGCGAGCTCACGGTCGGCGGCACCGCGGTCTGAGTTAGCCCACGGTCGGCGCCGACTCGGCGCCGTACGCTGCGGCCGTGGTCAACCGAATGGAGGACGCCATGGAACTCGAAGGCAAGGTCGCGCTCGTCACCGGCGCCAGCGGCGGCATCGGCGCGGCGGTCGCGCGCAGATTGCAGGAGGCCGGCGCGTCGGTCGGGCTGCTCTCGCGGCGGGGCGGCGACCTCGGGCTGGAGCGAGCGATCGGCCTGGGCTGCGATGTGCGCGATCGCGCGGCGGTCGCCGCGGCCGCGGACACGGTGGTGGAGCGCTTCGGCCGCCTCGACGTCGTGGTAGCCAACGCGGGCGTGGGGGCGTACGGGCCATTCCTCGAGCTCGAGCCGCAGCGGCTCGAGGCCATGATCGACGTGAACCTCAAGGGCACGCTCTACACGGCCGCCGCGACGCTACCGCACCTGATCGAGGCCGGCGAGGGCGATTTCGTCTCCCTCGCCAGTGTCGCGGGCCTTCGCGCATTCCCCGGCGAGGCGGTCTACAACGCGTCGAAGTTCGGCCAGCTGGGCTTCACGCGCGCCCTCGACCACGAGCTGCGCGAGCGGGGCGTGCGAGCCACCTGCGTCTGTCCGGGCGGCGTGAAAACGGGCTTCGCGATCGGGGCGGGCCGCGAGGAGGGCGACCCCGAGCTCGAGGGCATGCTCACCGCGGATGAGGTCGCCGAGGTGGTGCTGTTCACGGTCACGCGGCCCAGGCGGATGCGGATCCTGACCACGAGCTTCCGCCCGATGATCGAGGCGTCCTGGGGCTGAGCGGCCACGAACGCGAGCTTGTAGCGCAGGACACGACACTGCGCGCATCGAGCTCCGGTGGAAGGATGCAGGCCACAAGTTTGCAATGACGAGTTGCTCGAGGAGGAGGATTCAGTGTTAAGGAAGATTTGGCGAATGCGGCTGATCGTTCCGCTCGCCGGACTGTTCGCGGCGCTCGGCATCGCTGCGTGCGGCGGAGGTGGCGACGAGACCAGCGGCGGCGGCGGCGGCGGCAAGATCGCCTTCCTGCTGCCTGAGACGCAGACGGCTCGCTACGAGACCCAGGACAAGCCGCTGTTCGAGCAGAAGGTCCAGGAGCTGTGTCCAGACTGCGAGATCCTGTACCAGAACGCGGACCAGGATCCGACCAAGCAGCAGTCTCAGGTCGAGGCGGCGGTCACCGAGGGTGTCGACGTCCTCGTTCTCGACCCGGTCGACTCGACCTCCGCGGCGGGGCTGGTCACCCGCGCCAAGCAAGCGGACATTCCGGTGATCAGCTACGACCGCCTGATCCTCGATGCCGACCTCGACTACTACGTCGAGTTCAACAGCAGCGAGGTCGGCACCCAGCAGGGCGAGGCGCTGTCCAAGAAGCTCGCCGAGGAGGGCTCGCCGAAGGGCCCGATCGTGCAGATCAACGGCGACCCCAAGGACAACAACGCGAAGCTGTTCAAAGAGGGTGCCTCGGCCGTGTTCTCCAAGGAGGGCATCCAGGTCGCCAAGGAGTACGACACACCGGACTGGCTGCCCGAGAATGCCCAGCGCGAGATGGAGCAGGCGATCACGGCGCTCGGTGACAACGGGTTCGCCGGCGTCTACGCGGCCAACGACGGAACGGCCGGAGGCGCGATCGCGGCGCTCAAGGCCGCCGGCATCGATCCCTCGACCGTTCCGGTCACCGGACAGGACGCCGAGTTGGCGGCGATCCAGCAGATCCTTGCGGGCGATCAGTACATGACCGTCTACAAGCCGATCAAGCCGCTCGCCGACGACGCTGCCGAGCTCGCCGTCGCGGTCGCCCAGGGCGAGCAGCCGCCCTCGGGGATCATCAACGGCAAGGAGGACAACGGCATGGAGGAGGTGCCCACCGCGATCAACAAGACGATCCCGGTGTTCAAGGACAACGTCAAGGACACGATCATCAAGGACGGCTACTGGAGCGCCAACGAGATCTGCACCAAGCAGTACGCCCAGGCGTGTAAGGACGCGGGCATCCAGTAGACGCGAGTAGTCCCGAGGCGCGAGGAGAGGCAAGCTTGAGTCAGAGCCAGAGCACGGTTGAGGTCTCTGGGACGGATTCGGGCTCGCAGCCTCTCCTCGCGCTGAAGGGCGTCTCCAAGAGCTTCGGCGCCGTGGAGGCGCTCAAGGACGTCGCCCTCGAGGTCTACGCCGGCGAGGTCGTCGGCCTGGTCGGCGACAACGGCGCCGGAAAGTCGACGCTGATCAAGGCGATCGCCGGCGTCCAGCCCCCGGATTCGGGCGAGATGCGGTTCCAGGGCCGGCCCGTGAAGCTGTCGACGCCCCAGGCGGCGACCCACCTCGGGATCGCGACCGTGTACCAGGACCTGGCGCTGGCCGAGAACCTGGACGTGGTCGCGAACCTGTTCCTGGGCCAGGAGCTGGGTAACAAGCTGCCTGGCATCCACGTCCTCGACGAGACGGCGATGGAGCAGAAGTCGGTCGAGCTGCTGAGCTCGCTCGGGGTGACGACGCTGCGAAGCGTGCGCACCGAGGTCGCGTCGCTGTCAGGCGGTCAGCGCCAGGCCGTGGCGATCTCTCGCTCGCTGCTCGGCGACCCCAAGCTGGTGCTCCTCGACGAGCCGACCGCGGCGCTCGGGATCGTGCAGACCGAGCAGATCCTGAAGCTGATCGAGCGCCTCCGCGATCGCGGCCTCGGGGTGATCGTGATCAGCCACAACCTCGCCAACGTGTTCGAGGTCTCCGACCGGATCGCCGTCCTGCGGCTGGGACGGATGGCGGCGACCTTCAAGGCCGAGGGGGCCAGTCGCGAGGAGATCGTGGCCTCGATGACCGGCGCCGACGTGAAGGAACGAGCTACCGAGGAGACTCCGCTATGAGCGATGACGCGACGATCGGCACCGCCCCGGCGGAACCGGTCGAGGGCTTCTCGGTCGGCCGGGCGCTGCGGGCGCTGGGGCGCGGCGACCTCGGCTCGGTCCGGGTCCTGGTCGGAATCGCGGTCATCTGGACGATCTTCCAGCTCTCAAACGACCGCTTCCTCTCCGCGGTCAACCTCTCCAACCTGACCCTCCAGATCGCGGCCACGGCGACGATCTCGATCGGGGTCGTGCTCGTCCTGCTGCTCGGCGAGATCGACCTCTCGGTGGGCGCGGTCAGCGGCCTCGCGGCCGGCGTGATGGCGGTGCTCAGCGTCCAGCACGGCTGGCCGCCGATCCTGGGAATCTTCGCCGCGCTCGGGGTCGGGATGGCGATCGGGCTCTTCAACGGGTTCATGGTCACCGCCTTCGGAATCCCGTCGTTCGTGGTCACCCTCGCCGGCCTGCTCGGCTGGCAGGGGGCGCTGCTGTTCGTGCTCGGCGATACCGGCTCCGTCAACCTGCCGCCGAGCATCATCACCGATCTGACGACGACGTTCTTCGACCCCGCGGTCGGTTGGGCGCTCGGGATAGTGGCGATCGCCGGCTACGCCGGGAGCGTCCTGCTCGCGCGCCGCCGCCGGGCGGCCGCCGGCCTGGAGGTGGGGGCGCTGACCGGCGCCATCGTTCGCCTCGTCCTTGTCGCCGGGGCCATCGTCGCCGCGGTCGCGATCCTCAATTCCGATCGGGGCGTTCCGCTGGCGGCGGTGATCGTGCTCGTGCTCATGGTGGTGTTCACGTTCATCACCGAGCGAACCGCTTACGGCCGGCACATCTATGCCGTCGGCGGGAATCAGGAGGCGGCGCGGCGGGCCGGGATCAGGATCAACTGGATCAAGATGAGCGTGTTCACGCTCGCATCGACCCTGGCCGCCGCGGGCGGCATCCTCGCCGCCTCGCGCCTGCTCTCGGTCAACCAGCAGTCGGGCAGCGGCGACGTCCTGCTGCTCGCGATCGCCGGTCCGGTGATCGCCGGCACCAGCCTCTTCGGGGGGCGAGGCTTCGTCTGGTCGGCGATGCTCGGTGCCATCGTGATCGGATCGATCTCCAACGGCATGGACCTGCTTGCCCTCGACTCCGACGTCAAGTTCATGATCACCGGCGCCGTCCTGCTCGGTGCGGTGACGATCGACGCGGCCACCCAGCACCGCCGCGCAATGGCGACCTGACCGCCGGCGCCCTTCGCGATCGGGGCCGCCATGGCTGAGCTTCGGGCCGCGCTGATCGGCTTCGGCCTCGCCGGCTCCCTTTTCCACGCGCCGCTGATCGCCGCCGCGCCGGGGATCTCGCTCGCGACCGTCGTCACCGGCAACCGAAGCCGAGCCTCGAAGGCCCGAGCCGAACATCCGGGAGTCACGGTCGAGCCACGGGCGGAGTCGGTTTGGGAACGCGCAACCGAGCACGACCTCGTCGTGGTCGCGACTCGGAACGACTCGCATGTCGAGCTGGCGGCGCAAGCGATCGACGCGGGCCTTGCGGTGGTGGTCGACAAGCCGCTGGCGCTGACGAGCGAGGCCGCGCGCGAACTCGTCGCGCGGGCCGAACGAGCCGGCGTGCCCCTGACCGTCTTTCACAACCGCCGGTGGGACTCCGACCAGTTGACGCTTCGCCGGCTGATCGCCGATGGGTCGCTTGAAGACGTCCGGCGATATGAGTCCCGCTTCGAGCGCTGGCGACCGCAGCTACGCGGTGACGCGTGGCGAGAGACCACCGCACCACGCGAGGGCGGCGGCGTGCTACTCGACCTCGGTTTCCACCTGATCGACCAGGCCCTCAGCCTGTTCGGCCCGGTCTCGCGCGTCTACGGCGAGATCGACTTCCGGCGCGGGGGCCCCGCCGACGACGACGTCTTCCTCGCCCTCCAGCACGACTCCGGGGTTCGCAGCCACCTCTGGACCTCGGCGGTCGCCGGAGCGCCGGGACCTCGCCTGCGGGTCCTCGGCAGCCAAGCCGCATTCGTCGTCGACGAGCTCGACGGCCAGGAGGACGCGCTCCGGGACGGCCTTCGGCCGGCCACCGCAAGCAATTGGGGCTCCGAGCCCGAGTCCCGGTGGGGACGACTCGCCCGCGGCGAGGCGAGCGAGCCGGTCCAGTCGGAGAACGGCGCCTGGCCGCGCTTCTACGAGCAGGTCGGCCTTGCGCTGCAGGGTGAGGGGTCAATGCCCGTGGATCCGCGGGATGCTGTGAACGTGCTCGAGATCCTCGAGCGCGCCCTGCAGCCCTGAGCAGTTACTAGATTGCGGTCATGGAGCTCGCAAGGATCGCCGACCGCGCCGTCGAGGCGGCGACGGCCGCCGGCGCCGGCGACGCGGAGGCCTATGTGGAGGATTCGGTCGGGCGCGAGATCCGCGTGTTCGACGGCGAGGTGGAGAGCCTCACCGACGCCGGTCAGCGCGGCCTTGGAGTGCGGTGCTGGATCGACCACCGCTCGGGCTACGCGTACGGCACCGACCTGACCGACGACGGCGTGCGCGAGATCGCCGCGGCGGCGGTGGAGGCCGCGCGCGTCGCGGATCCGGACGAGTTCGCGGCCGCCCCCCAGGCCGCGGACGGCGGCGCGCCCGAGATCGCCGGGCTCGTCGATCCGAGCCTCGCGGAGTGGAGCACCGAGCGAAAGATCGAGCTCGCGCAGGGGATCGAGCGGACGGCGCGCGACGAGGACGAGCGGGTGGTCGGGGTCGAGACGACGGTCTACGCGGACGAGGAGCAGCGCATCGCCCTCGCGTCCTCGACCGGGCTGTCCGGGCAGTGGGAGGCGACGACCGCGTACGCGTACCTGCAGGCGATCGCCGAGGCCGATGGCGACAAGCAGACGGGCCTCGGCTTCGGCATGGGGCGAGCGCCGGGAGCGCTCGACGCCGAGGAGATCGGCCGCGAGGGGGCCGAACGGGCGACGTCGCTGCTGGGCGCGACCAAGCCCACCTCGCGGAGCTGCCCGGTGGTGCTCGACCCGATCGTCGCCGCCAGCTTCGTCGGCTTCATCGGGGGGACCCTGTGCGCCGACTCCGTGCAGCGCGGGCGCTCGCCGTTCGCGGACAAGCTCGGCGAGGAGGTCGGCTCGGTCTTCCTCACGCTCACCGACGACGCCATCGACCCGGACGGCCTCAACTCCTCACCGCTCGATGCCGAGGGCTCGCCGCGCGGGCGGACGACACTCATCGAGTCGGGAGCCCTGGCCGCCTACCTCCACGACTCCTACACCGCCCGCCGCCAGGGCGAGGGCACGCGCACGACCGCGAACGCATCGCGCTCGGGCTACCGCTCGCCGCCGAGCGTGTCGACGTCGAACCTGGTCGTCACGCCCGGGGAGATGTCCTTCGACGAGCTGCTGGACGAGGCCGATGGCGGCGTGTACGTCACCGACGTGGCCGGCCTCCACTCGGGGGTCAATCCCGTGTCGGGCACGTTCTCGGTGGGGGCGACGGGCCGGCTGATCGAGGACGGCGCGCTCGCGGCCGCCGCCGACGAGTTCACCGTGGCCTCCGACCTCACCTCGATGCTGAAGGCGGTGGCCGCCGCAGGGAGCGATCCGCGCTGGGTCCCCTTTGGCGGCTCGGTCAAGGCGCCGGCGCTCCTGATCGCCGAGATGGCGGTCGGCGGCGTCTGAGCTCTCCTCAGAGCAACAAAGCCGCCCTCCCGCTGTTGTAACCAGCGGGTGGGGCATCTAAGGGACGAGCAGGTCGGGAATCGGATTCGGGCGAGGGGAGCCCTGCCGGTGCTCGCGATCGCGATGCTGGCCGGGCTGCTGCTCCCGGCGTCGGGATGGGCGGACGGCGGTCATCTGGATCGATCCTTTTCCGGCGACGGCAAGGCCTCGACGGACTTCGCGGGACCCGGTTGTCGCACCCGGCCCGGTGCCTGCGACGACCGCGCGGCGGCGCCGGCGTTGGCCGGGCGCGGACGGGTGATTGCCGCCGGTTTCGCCGGCGGCGGCCACGCGGACTTCGCGCTCGCCGAGTTCCGGCCCGACGGCCGGCTGGATCGCGATTTCTCGGGCAACGGAAGGCTGCGATCGGATTTCGGTGGGTACGACCAGGCCCGCGACGTGGCGATCGACTCCCAGGGACGGATCGTCGTCACCGGATTCAGCCGCTCCCCAACCGGTGCCGGTGGCACGGTCATCGTCCGCTATCTGGCCGACGGCACGCTCGACGCATCGTTCGGCGACGGCGGGACTGTGAGGGCGGAATTCGGCACCAAGATCGCGATCGACTCGCGGGACGGGGTCCTCGCCGCCGGTGGGCACGACGGCGAGTTCGGCCTCACTCGCTACGAGCCCGACGGCACACTCGATTCCTCGTTCGGCGACGGTGGGACGGTCCTCACCCCGTTCCCCTGGACCGCCGCCGCCCCGACCTCCATCGTCATCGATTCGGAGGAGCGCATCGTGGTCGCCGGCGTGACGATCGCCAGGAGCGGTCCGCGCTACGACTGGGCGCTTGCCCGGTACCTGCCCGACGGCGCCCTCGATCGCACGTTCTCCGGCGACGGGAGGGCGATCACGGACTTCCGCAAGTCCGCGACGCTCAACTCGGTCGCCCTCGATTCGCGGGACCGGATCGTCGGCGTGGGGGGCGTCAACACGGGACGCGGCGTCGAGTTCGCCGTGGCGCGGTACAGGAGGGACGGTGGCCTCGATCCATCCTTCGGGCCCAACGGGTT
>JBKPFQ010000163.1:0-12114 GCA_046728915.1 Actinomycetota bacterium
GCCCGGAACCTCGCAGGAGTGGGGTGGCATCATCCGCCACGGGGCGAAGCTGCTCTACGCGTTCACCGAGGCCACGGTCCCGAAGCTGACGGTCGTGACTCGCAAGGCCTACGGTGGGGCCTACGACGTCATGGCCTCCAAGCACATGCTCGCCGACTTCAACTTCGCCTGGCCGACGTCCGAGGTCGCGGTGATGGGTCCGGAGGGGGCGGTCAACATCATCTTCCGGCGCGACATCCAGACCTCGCCCACCCCGGATGAGCGCCGCGAGAAGCTGATCACGGACTACAAGGCGCGCTTCGCCAACCCGTATTCGGCGGCGGAGCGTGGATACATCGACGACGTCATCGTCCCGCACGAAAGCCGCCCGAAGCTGATCCGCGCGCTGCGCACCCTCCAGACCAAGCGGGTCGAGCAGCCGAAGCGAAAGCACGGGAACATCCCGCTTTAGGCGGGTCATGATCCGCACACGGTCTCGTTGCGCCGGCCTCGTTGCTTCGCTGGTCGCGGCGACACCCTGGTCGATGCAGCCTGGGCCCTATACGTGGCCAATCTCCGCGAATTCCTATCCCTGCGACGAAGGCTCGCGGGGACATAGACGTAGGCCATGCGAAGTCCGGCACCCGGGGTGCTCCCACCTAGAATGCCCGGCCCCGTGCTGAACCTGCGAAAAGAGGGCGTGCCCGCGTCCCGCTTGACGGTGTCTCGCCTCTCCCCCACGGCGATAGCGGTCGCGCTGCTGGCCGCCGCCATGGTCGCGTCGGCCGCCGCGCTGTTCTGGTTCGGTCGCGAGCAGACGATCCGTGGCGACAACCTCGAATACGCGGTGCGACTCGCGACGCAACCGCTGGGACACGCGCTGCTGCACACGCCCCCCAACAAGTACCTGATCGCGGTTCCACTGCTGCTCTACAAGGGGATGTTCGAGACCTTCGGGCTGAGTTCGTATGTCCCATACCGCGTGGTCGCGATCGTGCTCGTCATGGTGTGTGCAGGGCTGTTCTTCCTCCTCGTGCGCCGACGGGTCGGTGACCTGATGGCGCTTCCCCCAACGCTGATCCTGCTCTTCTTCGGCTCGGGCTTCGAGGAAGTCATGACGGCAATCCGGCTTCCGTCGCTGATTGCGATCGCCTGCGGTCTCGGCACGCTCCTGGTGCTCGAGCGAAGGGACCTTCGGGGCGACATCGTCGCTGCGGGCCTGCTCTGCGTGGCCGTCGCCTCCCATCCAACAGGCGTTGCCTTCACCGTCGCGGCCGCCGTCTTGGTCCTGCTTCGACCTTCCCCGGAACGATGGACGAGGGCATGGGTGTTCCTGGCGCCGGCGGCGATATTCGGGGCCTGGTGGTTGTTCTGGAGGTCCCCGAGCACTCCTAACCCGTTCCCGACTCACGCCTCCGACGTCTTCCTGTTCGTCCGTCAGTCGTGGGTCATGCTGACCGCGGTGGTGACCGGGCTCTCCGGCGTGCTCGATCGACCGGTTTATCGCAATCCGATCGCCGAGATCGCGGGCGGACTGCTGTTCGCACTGGTCGTGACCGGCACAGTGGTGCGGTTCCGTCGCCTCCCGCCAAGCTTCTGGGCGACGCTCGTTGCCCTGGCGGTCCTTCTGGTATCCACGCGGCTGTCACCGGGCGGGTTCCTGCGGCACCCCGACGAGGCGCGCTACCTGTTTCCGGGCGCGGTTCTGTTCCTGCTCATGCTCGCCGAGCTCGCGGGGCCACTGCCGCGTCCCCGATGGGCCATCGCAGTGGTGACCGTGCTCATGCTGCTCGGCGTGTGGTCGAACGTCGAGAAGCTGAGGGATGCCGGCAGTCTGGTTCGGTCCAAGTCGGAGGTGATCAAGGGCCAGATCAGCGCCTACGAGATCGCCGGCTCCAACGTGGACCCTGACTACGCACCCTCGGGCTTCGACACGACCGCGGGGCAGGACCTCAAGGCTCTCTCGGCCTTTGGGTCGCCGGCGCTTTCCCCTTCGGAGCTGAGCAGGGCTCCCCAACTCACCCGGCAGGCGGCGGATGCGGCGCTCGTCGGATCACTTGGGATCCGGCTCCACCCCGTCTCCGGTAAGCCCCGTTCCGGTGGGCGCGCGCTAAGCGTTGAGCGGGTGTTTGCTGGCCGCGTCGCGCATCGGAAGGGATGCGTCCAGGTGTCTCCACGACCCGCGGGGAGCACAAGTCAAGCCGAGCCCCTCCCACCCCGACTTGCCGAGCTCTCCCTCCCGCCCGGGGGCATCCAGGTGCGGGGACGCGACCTCTCAGCAACGCAACTCTTGCTCGGACAGTTCACCGATCCCCCAACCGCCCCGATAAAACCCGTCGACGGCCGCGCAGCGGAGTTGCGGATCCCGCCGGACGAGTCCCAGATCCCTTGGAAGCTCACGGTGGCGTCGGCCCAGCCGATGTCTCTGTGTGCCCTCCCCGGCGGCTAGATCCCCCGGCCGGCCAACCGTCGGGTTACGATCCGGGCCGTTGGTCAACGTATTCGCATCCGATTCGGGTAGGAGGTGATCGATGCCTGAGCGGATCAACGGAGGGCAGGCGCTCGTCGTCCTCGGAGCGGTCGCCCTGATCGTGAGTTTGTTCCTGCACTGGTACGAGCCCGGCCGCAGCGCTTGGACCGTGTTCGAGGTCTGGGATCTCGTGCTCGCCGCGATCGGCATCGCCGCGCTTGCGGCGGTCGTTCCCCTGCGCCGGGATCGGGAGGCGGACGGACACCTGGTGCCACAGGGATGGCTTCCGGTCCTCGGTGGCGCTGCGCTCGTCATCGTGGTCGTGGCCCTCGTCAACCATCCGCCGGCGGCGCGAGGAGTGGGCCCCGAGCTCGGAGCCTGGATCGCCTTGGCGGCGTCGATTGTGCTCCTGGCCGGAGCCGTCCTCAGCAGGGCGCGGATCTCGCTCGTGATCACGCTTCGGTCGACGGACCAGCCACATCGGACCGACCGGCCTCGTGCTACGCCGGCGCCGGCCGAGCCTCCCGAGCAGGGCGTCGATCCCGATACGGCGACGCAGACCCTCCCGCGCCAGAGCTGACCGGACGCACGATGAGCCCCGAGGGCGTAAGCAGCGCGTTCGGGCCGGGGGCGGTGCTCGGTGACCGCTATCGCCTGGAACGCAGGATCGCGAGCGGCGGCATGGCCACGGTCTGGCTGGCCCATGACGAAGAGCTCGATCGGCAGGTGGCGATCAAGGTCCTGTCGGACGTCCTTGCCGAGGATCCGGCGTATACGGAGCGGTTTCGCCGCGAGGCACGCGTCGCCGCCCGGCTCTCGAACCCGAGCCTCGTGCGCATGTTCGACTACTCCGGCGAGACCGAGCGCCCGTACATCGTCATGGAGCACATCGCCGGCGGGACGCTCGCCGATCGGATCGCCGCCGGTCGGGCCGACCAGCTGGACCCCGACCGCCTCGCCCGGGAGCTGCTCGACGCGCTTGCCGCAATCCATGCGGCCGGGGTCGTCCACCGGGACGTCAAGCCGTCGAACGTGCTGCTCGACGATGGCGGCCGAGCACACCTCACCGACTTCGGCATCGCCCAGCCCGAGAATGCCACCAAGCTCACCGGTACCGGCCAGGTGATCGGGACGCTCAAGTACATGCCGCCGGAGGTGCTGGCCGGAAACCCGGCCACCGAGCGATCCGATCTCTACGCTCTTGGGGTCGTGCTCGGGGAGTGCCTCGCGGGAAGAGTGGTGCCCCCGCTCGAGGCCCTGATCGACCGGCTCACCGCCACCGATCCGCAGGAGCGGCCCGCCTCGGCGACCCAGGCGCTGACGCTGCTCGAGACTTACGGGCGGCGCGCGACCACGGCCACGACGCCGCTGGGCTCGGCCCCCGGCTCATCGGGCTCGAAGGTGATCGAGCTGAACGCGAAACGCGTCCTCGCCGCGCTGGCGGTGCTGGCGATCGCGGGAATCGTGGTCGCCCTCGCCCTCGCCGTAGGGGAGTCGGATCGAACGCCCTCCGCGGGAGCGCGCGAGAAGACACCCGAGCCGGCCGCGAAGACGAAAACCCCGACGTCCACGTCGACGAGCACCACGACGACCACCAGCACGAGCGTGGAGCCTGCCGCCACTGCCGGACCAGCCGCTCCGCCCGGAGAGGAGACCAAGCCGTCGAAGCCGCCGAAGGAGTCGAAGCAGAAGGTCCCTCCGGGCCAGGCGAAGAAGTAGGACTAGAGCGTCACGAGCTCCCCCGACACGCGATCCTTTCGCCACGCCTCGTACACCGCGATCGCGATGCCGAGGTCCTGGATCGCGAGGCCCGTCGAGTCGAACAGGGTGAGCTCATCGTCCGCCCCCCTTCCGCCTGCACGGCCGGTGATCACGTCACCGAGCTGCGTCACCCGCTCGCGGCTCACGACGCCCGCGGCGACGCTGGCGGACAGCTCGCCGCCCGCGGCGGCCTGCTCCCACTCGTCGCAGAAGAGCCGGCACCGCGCGACGGCCCCGAGATCGAGCTCGGCCTTTCCCTTGGCGTCGGCGCCCAGCGCCGTCAGATGCTGGCCCGGGCGCAGGTCGGATTCGTGGACGACCGGCCGGCTGCCGGGCGTCACGGTCACGACCACGTCCTGCGCGGTCGCATCGGCCCGATCTCCTGCCGACCATCCCAGCTCCCCGGCGAGCGCCGCCGCCAGCTCGGGCCGGAGGTCCGAGCAGATCCCGGGCCCGTAGCCGGCTGCCGCCAGGCACCGCGCCGCCCAGGCCCCGTTCACGCCGCATCCGACGATGCCGACCGAGCGCGCTTCAGCTGCCGCGAGAACCTGCGCCGAGAGCGCCGCGCCGGCGCCCGTCCGGAGCGACGTGATGGCGGCGCAGTCCATGACCGCCACCAGCTCGCCGGTTCCGGCGTCCGACAGCAGCAACGCGCCGGTGACGACCGGAAGCCCGCGCGCTGGGTTGCCCGGAAAGGACGTCACCCACTTGAGCGACGCGAAGCCGTCTCCGCGGGCGGGCATCGCCCTGAAGTCTCCGTTCGGCGGCGCGTCGAGGTAGACCTTCGACGGCATCGTCCACTCGCCGCCTGCGTGGCGCTCGAACGCCAGGCGCACGCGGTCGATCGCCGCCGCCGGGTCGACCGCCGCCATGACAGCGTCACCATCGAGGATCGGAACCTTCGCCACGGCGCCGAGATTAGAGTGGGGCGATGTCCAGGAACGGCGAGCGCCGGCCTCCGCGGCCCAACATCCGTCTGCTGACCGAGACGGCCTCCGACACGGAAGCCGCCGCGGTCGTCGCCGCCGTCGAGCAGTTCCTCGCCGATACGGCTCCTGCTGCCGCGCCTCCGACGACGACGCAAAGCCGGTGGCAGCGGGCGGCGCTGGAGGAGGGCGTCTCGCGCGCGCCCTTGCTTGCCTGGGGCTCGCATACCGGATAGAACACCCGTAGAGCCGTTCCATTCAGCCTACGAACAGGAGGAGAGAGTGGCGGTTGTCAAGATCATCGAGCTCGTTGGAAGCTCGAAGACGTCCACCGACGACGCGGCGATGCAGGCGTTGAAGCAGGCGCAGACCTCGCTGCGCAACATCCGCGCGGTCGACATCGTCAGCACCGGGATCCGTGGAGAGAACCTGGACGAGTACCGCGCTCACGTGCGCGTGGCGTTCCTGATCGAGGGCACCGACGTCGACTAGGCGTGAGAGGCGGCGACCTTGTCGCCGCAGATGCATGCGTCGTTAGGCGGCGAAGCCGCCGTAAGGTGAGGCGTACGGACGGGCGCCACCACCGGCGCCCGTCCGCCGTGCCCTGCCGGCCTCCGGCTAAATGCCCTAAAGCCGGTCAGGATTTGTGTAATACTCCCTCGATGGAACCGACGGCCGTCGAGCGACGGTCGGTGGCCGAGGGCGTCGCCGACGAGCACAAGCTGAAGGTCAGCGAGAAGGACCAGCCCGGCCGGGGGCGCGTGGGATCGCTGGAGAACCCCGAGGTCTACGAGAACGTCCCCGGGCACGTCATCCCGATCATCGAGCGGGAGTTCGACGACTTCGACACCGAGGCCGCCAAGTTCATGCGCGGCGACATAGCCGAGGACCAGTTCATCGGCTTCCGCTTGAAGCAGGGCGTCTACGGGCAGCGCCAGCCCGATGTGCAGATGATTCGCACGAAGCTCCCGCTCGGCGGCATCACGCCCGAGCAGATGGAGGCGTTCGCCGACGCGATCGAGGAGTGGGCGCCGCTCCGCAAGGGGCACATCACGACCCGCGAGAACATCCAGGTCCACCACGTCCCGCTCCCGGACGCGGCCAAGTTCATCCGCAGCATCAGCGACGCGGGGCTCTCCTCGCGCGAGGGCTGCGGCAACACGATCCGCAACGTGACCGGCGACCCGTGGGCCGGCATCACCCAGGGCGAGCTCTTCGACATCACGCCCTACGCGATGGCCTACGTGCGCTACTTCGTGCGCCACCCGGTGACCCAGCTCATGCCGCGCAAGGTGAAGACCGCGTTCACCGCGACCGACGAGGACGTGGCGATGACGGGGATCCACGACATCGGGTTCATCCCCCGCGTGCGCGACGGCATCCGCGGCGTCGAGGTTCGCGTGGGCGGCGGCACCTCGATCATGCCGCGGATCGCACCGACGCTCTACGACTTCGTCGAGCTCGAGAACGGCGACTACCTGAAGGTCGCAGAGGCCTGCTGGCGGATCTTCGACCGCCAGGAGTGGCTGCGCGAGAACCGCGCCCGCGCACGCATCAAGGTGCTGATCGACAAGATCGGCATCGACGCCTTCCGCGAGATGGTCGCCGAAGAGCTCGAGGGCGACTGGGTGGAGGAGCGCGACTTCGACATCGCCCGGCTCAAGCTGATCGACGACGAGGAGGCCAAGGCTCCCCCGCCCTCGAGTACCTACGCCAGCCCGAACGGCGACCGCTCGGAGTTCCAGGCGTTCCTCGCGGCGAACGTGCGGCCGCAGCGCCAGGAGGGGTTCAGCTCCGTCGAGGTGAAGGTCCGCCGGGGCGACCTGACGCCGGAGCAGTTCCGGGGTCTCGCAGGGATCATGCGCGAGTTCACGGGCGGCTACGCGCGGACCTCGGTGCAGCAGAACCTCGTGCTGCGCTGGGTGCGCGACGAGTCGGTATACGAGGTGTGGGAGCGGCTGCAGGCCCTCGAGCTGGGCGACTCGGGCGCCCACGAGGTCACCGACGTCGTCAGCTGCCCGGGCACCGACAGCTGCAAGCTCGGGATCACGAGCTCGATGGGGCTGAACGAGGCCGTCCACCAGCGGGTCGCCTCGATGAATCTCTCCGATGAGCTGACCAAACGCATCCACATCAAGATGTCTGGCTGCCCCAACGGCTGCGGGCAGCACCACATCGCGAACATCGGCTTCTATGGCGCCTCGATCAAGGTCGGGGATCGCCAGGTGCCCGCCTACATCGCGCACCTCGGGGGCAATTACGAGGGCGGCGAGATCATCTACGGCCACCGCCTCAAGGCCCGCCTGCCCGCCAAGCGGGTCCCGGATGCGGTCGAGCGGTGGATCCGCCTGTACGAGAGCGAGCGCACCGACGGCGAGGAGTTCAACGCCTTCGTCGAGCGCGTGGGCACGCCGCGGTTCGAGGAGGAGGTCAAGGCCCTCTCGATGCCGGTCGAGTTCAACCTCTCCAACCTCGACCATTTCATCGACTGGAGCCGCTCCGAGCCGTACAAGGTCGAGCGCGGCGAGGGGGAGTGCGCCGTATGAGCGAGCAGCGAGCGGCGAGCGGTGAGGAGAGGCTCCTCGACCGGCGGCGGTTGCTTCACGAGGAGGACGGCCACGAAGCCTTCAGCCGCAACGGGCACCACCCAAACGGCAACAACGGCAACGGTCGCGCGCCGGGGCTCCCTACCATCAACGGCCGCGTGGTTGACCCCAACGAGATCTCCGCCGAGGTCGAGAGCATGGGCGCGGAGGAAGCGATCGTCTGGGCGATCGAGACCTTCCACCCCAGGCTTCGCTTCGCCGTCTCGTTCCAGAAGACGAGCTCGGTTATCGTCGAGGTCGCTTACCGCATTCAGCCGGAGGCCCGGTTCTTCTACCTCGACACCGAGCTCCTCTTCCGGGAGACCTACGAGACTCGGGACGCGCTGGCCGACCACTTCGGGATCGCGTTCGATCGCTTCGCCGGTATCTCGCTCGCCGAGCAGGCAGATAGCTTCGGCGCTAACCTGTGGCGCCGCGATCCGGACGCCTGCTGCGGAATCCGCAAGGTGGAGGCGATGCGAGAGGCGCTCGAGGGCGCCGATTGCTGGGTCTCCGGAATCCGCAGAATCGATTCGGAAACGCGCGCATCGGCAGCGAAGTTCGGCTGGGACAAGCGCTTTGGAATGTGGAAGCTGAGCCCGCTTGCCGACTGGGACGACAAGCGAGTCTGGAACCACATCAAGGAACGCCACGTGCCTTACAACCCCCTTCATGACCAGGGCTATCCGTCGATCGGGTGCATGCCCTGCACCTCGAAGCCCGGTGCCGGCGAGGACGCGCGCGCCGGCCGCTGGGCCGGAACCGATCGGTCGGAGTGCGGCATAAATGGGTAGCCCCGATACGGCCCTGGCGCTGACGCTCACCGCGCGCCAGGCCTCCGACTTCGAGCTGCTCGCCAATGGGGGTTTCGCGCCTCTCGGCGGCTTCATGGGATCGGACGACTGGCGCTCCGTCTGCGAGGACATGCGCCTCGCGACCAAGCCGGACGAGATCTGGTCGATCCCGATCACGCTCGCCACCGACCTCGAGGCATCGGTCGGCGACGTGGTCGAGCTCTCGGCGCCCAACGGCAAGAAGCTCGGGCGGCTGACGGTCGACGAGCTCTTCGATCGCGACGTCGACCTGGAGGCCGAGAAGGTCTACCTGACGACCGACGACGAGCATCCCGGCGTCGCCGCGATCCGGCGCGAGGGCGGGCGGTGCATCGCGGGGACGATCGAGGCCGACGCGCTTCCCGACCACGACGACGCCTTCATGCGCCGCTATCTCACCCCCGAGGAATCGCGAAAGGCCTTCGCCGACCGGTGCTGGAAGCGGGTGGTGGCGTTCCAGACGCGAAACCCGATCCATCGGGCGCACGAGTACCTGACCAAGGCCGCCCTCGAGGTCTCCGACGGCCTGTTCCTGCACCCGCTGATCGGCGAGACCAAGCCGGGCGACATCCCCGCCGACGTGCGGATGCGCTGCTACGAGGTGCTGATGGAGAAGTACTACCCGTCCGACCGCGTGATCCTCGGCGTGAATCCCGCCAAGATGCACTACGCGGGTCCGCGGGAGGCCGTGCTCCACGCGATCATCCGCCGCAACTACGGCGCCACCCACTTCATCGTCGGGCGCGACCACGCGGGCGTCGGCGACTACTACGGGACCTACGACGCGCAGCGGATCTTCGACGACATCGATCTCGACCAGCTGGGAATCGAGCCGCTGTTCTTCGAGCACACGTTCTGGTGCAACGACTGCGAGGACATGGCGTCGAACAAGACCTGCCCCCACCCGGACGAATCGCATCTGGTTCTTTCGGGTACCAAGGTGAGAGAGATGCTCGCGAGCGGCGAGAGGCCGCCGCAGGAGTTCTCGCGGGAAGAGGTTGCGGAGATCCTGATCGATTCGTACAGAAAGGAGTCAGCGACCGATGGCCGCTGAGGATGACAAGGGCTTTTGCCTCTGGTTCACGGGGCTCTCGGGTTCAGGCAAGACCACGATCACGACGCTCCTGGTGAAGGAGCTCCGCCGCCGCGGCTCGAAGCTCGAGGTGCTCGACGGCGACATCGTCCGCGAGAACCTCTCCAAGGGCCTCGGCTTCTCGAAGGAGGACCGCGACACCAACATCCGACGGATCGCCTTCGTCGCCGACCTGCTCTCTCGCAACGGCGTCCCGGTGATCACCGCTGCGATCTCCCCCTATCGAGAGATCCGCGACGAGGCCCGCACGAAGATGGACAGCCGCTTCATCGAGATCTACACGAAGGCGCCGCTCGAGGTCTGCGAGGAGCGCGACGTCAAGGGCCTGTACGCGAAGGCCCGCGCGGGCGAGATCAAGGAGTTCACCGGCATCTCCGATCCTTACGAGCCCCCCAAGAATCCCGAGCTCCTGATCGAGACCGACAAGCAGTCGCCTGAGGAGTCCGCGCAGCAGATCATCGACTACCTGGAGGAGCACGAGCTCATCCCGCGGGCTGCCTGAGCCGGCCGCCAGCGCGGCGGCGTGCTCGGGCAGCGAGGGGAAGGCGCGCGACCCGCGAGTCCCACCCTGGCCACGCAAACGCTTCAATCGTCGGCGGGGCGACGCGCGGTTGAAAGGTTGACCGCTCTGAGGACGGTCAAGTCTTCAACCGGCATGCCAAGTGGCGTCGGTTGAAGAGGTTGTCCCACCCGGGCACCTGCCCTGGGTGCCGTCGTTGGGGTGCCGCCGCGCCCGGGGCTTACTGCGCCGGGCGACCGCGCCTACGGCCGCTGCGGCACCTGCGGCTCGCCCAGGCCGTACGTGTCGTAGGCGCCGAACCTGCTGAACGTCTTGTGCGTCGGGCCGTGGAAGTCCGATGAGCCCGTGGGCGTCAGGTGGAACTCCTCGCAGAGCTCGAGGCAGTGCGCGGTCTGAGCCTTGGTGTGCGGCGGGTAGAAGGTCTCGATCCCGTCCAAGCCGACGTCGCGGACCAGGCTCTCGACCAGGTCGCGGACCTGCGGCGGCTCGCTCACGTCCCAGTACGGATGGGCGACCACGGCGACGCCGCCGGCTCCGTGGATCAGCTCCACGGCCTCCTCGGCGCTCGGCCAGCGGCGAGCGACGAACGCCTTCGCGCCCGGCACCAGGTACTCCTCGAAGAACGGACCCAGGTCGGGGCCCGCGCCCGCCGCCCGGGCGATATGGGGCCGGCCGATCGAATCGGCCGCCCCCGCCTCGGCGACCGCGTCCTCGAACCGCACCTCGACGCCGAGCGAGTTCAGCCGCTCGATGATCTCCCGGGCTCGGCTCACCCGCTCCTGCTGGGCGCGATCGCAGACGGGCGCGATCTCGTCGAGATCTACCCAGTACCCGAGCATGTGCAGGTCGTCCGAGTAGCGATGCACGCACGACATCTCGACCGCCGGGACGCATTCGATCCCGGCCTCCTCCGCCGCGGCGACCGCTTCCCGCACGCCGGCGACCGCGTCGTGATCGGTCAGCGACATCACCGCGACGCCCGCTTCGGCGGCCGCGGTCGCGACCTCTCGCGGGGGCAACTGCCCATCCGATACGGTCGAGTGCGCCTGGAGATCGATCATGAAGCGCAGGATTGTGACGAAATGAGGATCACGGCAAAGGCCGACTACGCGGTGCGCGCGGCGCTCGAGCTCGCCGCCGCCCCCGACGGCAACCCCGTGAAGGGCGAGCAGCTCGCGGACTCACAGGACATCCCGCTCCAGTTCCTGGAGCACATCCTGCTGGAGCTGAAGCACGCGCGACTGGTCCGCGCCAAGCGCGGCGCGCGCGGCGGATACTGGCTCGCGCGGCCGGCCGACGACATCACCATCGCCGACGTGATCCGGGCGGTCGAGGGTCCGTTGGCGAACGTGCAGGACTCGGCCCCCGAGGACACCGAGTACCCGGGTCCGGCGGAACGGCTCCGGGACGTGTGGATAGCGGTGCGGGCCAACCTGCGAGCGGTGCTCGAGCAGGTCACCTTGGCGGATGTCACCGAGGACCGGCTGCCGGAGCCAGTCGGCCGACTGGTCGAGGACCCGGACGCCTGGGTGAAGCGCTGACGTCAAGTCATTTCCCCCGCTAAACCGGGGAAAGGCGCGGTTGCTACCCTGGCCGACCAGGCCTCTCGACCAAGCCGATTGGAAAAGGCCGAAAAGTTGGAAAGGGTCCTGCGGGGCAACTGAAATTAGGGGTCATGGATCCGGCAATCATCGTCTTCGGCTTCGGGATCGGCCTGCTCGTCGGCATGACGGGGATGGGCGGCGGATCCCTGATGACCCCGCTCCTCATCCTGCTCTTCGGGATCCAGCCCGTGACCGCGGTCGGGACGGACATCTTCTATGCCGCCGTCACCAAGACGGCCGGCGCCTGGCGGCACCTGAAGCACCACACGGTGCACCGCGGGATCGCGTTCTGGCTTGCTGTCGGCAGCGTGCCGATGGCGATCGCCGGCGTCTGGCTGATCGA